>JAGOUM010000039.1 GCA_018061265.1 Rhodoferax sp.
TAAGTGCCGTTTTCCAGATCGTTTTCGATGATCTGGCGCAAAAAATTGCTGGGTTTGACGGTGTCAGTGGCTGCGTTGTGGGCGGCGCTGGTGTTGGCAGGTGGGGTGGGGTGGCTCATGCGGTTGATTTTAGGGGTGCACCGCCCCGGAACCGGCCCGGGCCGCATGTGTTGGGCGTTGCTGTTGGTTTGGGCGTTGCGCCCGTGCCATACTTGAGCATCCCGTTTGCAACGCCTTTTTTCAGGATCGCCCCATGTCAGATCGTCCTGTATCTCCAGCCGCCAGTGATGCGGCATCCGCCCCGGTGGTTGTGCTGCACGAGTCAGACCTGACGGCGGCGGTGCAAGACGGCCTTATCACCGCCACGCAGGCGCGTGATCTGTGGGCGCGCTGGGCGGCGCTGCGGCAGGCAGCCACGCCGGCGGCAGCGTTGCCAGCGGCGCATCTGGCCGGGCCGCGCTTCAGTTTTACCAACACCTTGTACTACTTTGGCGGCATGGTGGCCATTGGTGCCATGAGCCTGTTCATGACACTGGGCTGGGAGGCCTTTGGCTCCTGGGGCCTGGCGCTGATCACCCTGGGGTACCTGGTGGCCTGTCTGAAGGTGGCCGACCACCTCAAGCAGCGTGCGCTGCCGGTGCCTGCGGGTATTCTGGCCACGCTGGCGGTGGTGCTGGTGCCGCTGCTGGTGTGGTGTGTGCAACACATCATGGGTTGGTGGCCACCGGGCGGGCCCGACAGTTTCTCGGCCTACCACACCCACATCAACTGGCGTTGGCTGACGCTGGAGTTCGTCACCCTGGCCACCGGGGTGGTGATGTTGTGGCGCTACCGCCTGCCGTTCATGGTGATGCCCATTGCCGTCACGCTGTGGTACATGAACATGGACGTGGCCAACGCCTTGTGGTCCGACGTGGGCACCTGGGACTGGCATTTTGTGCGCGATGTGTCATTGGTGTTTGGCATTGCCACGGTGTTTATCGCCATGTGGGTTGACGTGCGCTGCCGCCGCGCCACCGAGCCTGAATGGCGGCAGGACTACGCCTTCTGGCTGTACCTGTTTGGCACCCTGATGTTCTGGGGTGGCCTGAGCCTGCGCGACTCCAACTCCGAGATTGGCAAGGCGCTGTACTGTCTGATCAACCTGGTGCTGGTGTTTGCCGGTGCGGCACTGGGGCGGCGTGTATTCACCGTGTTTGGCGGGCTGGGTGTGGCGATTTACTTGGGCTACCTGTCGCACAAGGTGTTTGGTGACAGCCTGCTGTTCCCGTTTGTGCTGACACTGCTGGGCCTGGGTGTGGTGGCACTGGGCATCTGGTGGCAGCGCCACGAGGTACAGATCAACCAGCGCCTGGGTGCCTGGCTGCCCGCCGGGCTGCGGCCGCCGCTCTGATATGGCCTGTCACTCGCGCGGCAGCGCTCAGATCAGCAGCGTTTCGGCAAAGGCGTTGATGGCGTTGATCTCGGGCGGCAGCTCGGTAAAGGGCAGGTGCTCTCGCTGCAGGATTTCGCGCAGCCCCTGGTCCACCTCGCGCGCCTGCTCTTCGTCCTGAAAACGGCCACTGCGCACGTACTTCTTGTCGCCACGTTGCACCAGAATGTTGATGTTGTCGTTCTGCCGGTACCACTCCAGGATCTGGTCGCGGGTTTTGGCCACGTCACAAATGTTCTCGGCGTAGTTCTCGTTGTAAAACAGCACCTGCGGCAGTGAACACTCGGTGATCAGAAAATGGACTTGGCCGTCGATCAGGTTGAGCATCTCAAACTGGCGCTGGGCAATGAAGTACTGGTTTTTCAGCACCTCAAAGTTTTGCTGCCACACCAGCGACTTGGCAAAGTCGGGAATGGTCTCCACCGTTTTGCCGCGCAGGCTCAGGTACAGCACAATCGCCGCTGAAAACAAAGACTTGTCACTGCCCGGGCCACCAATGATGTTGATGACCTTGGTCGGGTACAGACGCATCTTGGTCTCGGGCAAGTGGTTGATGACGTTGGCGTAACGAATACTCATGGTGAAGTCGGGTTGGGTGGCAGATCAGTCGCCAATCATGGGCCAAATGCAGGCAATGTGCAAGCCCCCTTGGCAGCCTGTGCGTCAGGTCGGGATGCCGTGGCGTTCCATCAGGTCGCTGACCAGCTCCAGGCGCACCAGCGGGTTGTCCAGGGCCATCAGCTGGTGCCTCAGCTCCAGCGGTAGCGGCAGCAGTTCGCACCAGCGATTGGCCACCCAGGCACAGTCTTCGAGCAGGTAGGGCGTCTGGATCGGCATCTGGTCCGGCGCGGTACCCTGCAGCTGCAAGGCATAGATCACGCGTTGCAAGGCTTGCGCCACCGGTGCCAGGTCGTGTGGTACCGCCACCGGCTGGTCCGCGGCAAGCGGCTGCACGTCGGCCACCCACAAACCGTGGCGCAGCAACTCGTGCCGCGTGACGGTAAATCGCTGCAGCCCAGTGCACTGGATCAGCATCAGTCCGGGTTTGGGGCGGCTCAGGCTGCTGATGTGGGCCAGCGTGCCGGTGGGATAAAAGAGCTCCTGTGCGAACCGTTCACCGCCAGGCGCGTCGCTGGGGGCCTGGCGCACTTCGTCGCCATGGTCGAGGGTCACCACACCAAATGGCTCGCCAGATTTGTGGCACTTGCCAATCATGTCAAGGTAGCGCACCTCAAAAATCTGCAGCGGCAGGTAGCCACCCGGGAACAACACCGAACGCAGCGGAAACAGTGGCAACGGTGCTTGGGGTGACGTGGCTGTCATGGTGGGCGAGGGGTTTGGCGGGTAGGCATCTTCCCACGAAAGCCATGCACCGGGCTGACGCGGTGTTGCTTTTGCGCTCCCGTGCGCCAAGGCGGCCTAGCTGCTATGCTTGAAGGCTTGCAAAACCGAGGTGATGGAACAGGGGCGATTTATGGGCGGGAACATGTCGATATTGAACAGGCTCGGCAGGTGGGTCCTTGTTTTTGGTGCGGCTTTGGTCGGCCAGTTCAGCCAGGCGCAGGCGCTGCTATCGGTCGAATTCAAAACCCTGGCAGCGGTACAAATCCACCCGCAACGCGAAGCTTCAGCGACCATGCTGGCCCGTAACGAGTCGCGCCTGTCGGCCGAAGTGGGCGGGTCCTTGGTGCGCTGGACTGCGGACACCGGTGCCCAGGTGAAACGGGGTGAACTGCTGGCGCAGATTGACCCGACCGACTACCAATTGGCACTGCAGCGCAGCCAGGCCGCGCTCGAAGCGGCGCAGGCGCGCCACAAGCTGGCCCAATCCCAACTGGCGCGGGCACGGGACCTGGTGGCCCAGGGCTTTTACTCGGCCGAGGCCCTGTCACAGCGCGAAACCGAAACCCAGCTTGCCGCCGCCGAGTTGGCCAGCAGCCAAAGCCAGCTCGCCAGTGCCCGGCGTCAGCTGGAGAAAACATCGCTGCTGGCACCTTTTGCGGCCAACGTCAGGCAGCGCCTGGCGCAGGTCGGCGAAACCGTGGCACCAGGCAACGTGTTGTACGTGTTGGTGCAGGCGGGGGAGCCCGAGTTGTCAGCGGCGCTTGCGGTGGCCGATGTGGCGGGTCTGCGCAGTGCAGACCAGCCCGTCTTTGAAACCCAGGGGCAACGCTGCCCGGTGCGCCTGTTGCGGGTGGCGGACACCATCTCGGCCCCGGCGCGAACCCGCGAGGTGCGCCTCACGCTGCAGGTGAACGCCGCGCCTGCCTGCAGCAGCGTGGGCGCCGACGGGCGCCTGCTCTGGCTCGACAGTCGGCCGCATGTGCCCGCCGCGCTGATGGTGCGTCGCGGCCCGGCTTTGGGCGTGTTTGTCAAAAACGGGGCCACAGTACGTTTTGTCGCCCTGCCGGGTGCCCAGGAGGGGCACGCCACGGCGGTCAATCTGCCTGCTGACACCCTGCTGGTGGTGCGTGGTCAGGCCGCGCTTCAGGACGGCCAGGCGCTGAAATGAAGCTGCTCAAGGCACTGATCAGCAACCACCCGCTGGCCAACATCGCCTTTGTGGTGGTGTTGGCGCTGGGCTGGCTCAGCTATGTCACCATGCCGCGCGAGCAGGACCCGGAGGTGAACTTCAACTGGGTCAGCGTGGTCGCCAGTCTGCCCGGAGCCAGCGCCGAAGAAATAGAACGCCTTGTGACCGATCCGCTGGAAGACGCCATCAAAGGCGTGCCCGACGTGCGCTTTGTCACCAGCACCTCGCGTGAAAATGTCAGCAGCATCCTGGTGCGGTTTCGCGAACTCTCGGAGCGCAATTTTGACAAGCGCATGAGTGATTTGCGCCGCGAGATCCAGAACAAGGCCAAGAGCGAGTTGCCCACCGAGGCCAAGGACCCGATGGTGCTGGAAATCACCACCTCCAACGGCTTTCCCACCGCAGCCATCCTGTTGCTGGGCCAGGCCGACGATGAAACCCTGCGCCTGAACGGCCGCCGCATCAAGAGTGATCTGGAACGCATCAAGGGTGTGGACCAGGTCTACGCCTCGGGCCTGCGCAACCCGGAACTGCTCATCAGCCCGAATGCCCAGGCGCTGGCGGTGCGAGGTCTCACCAGCACCGATGTGGCCGAAGCAGTGCGCACCTGGTGGCGCGACACCTCTGGCGGCACCTTGAAGACCGAAGGAGGCGCCTGGTCGATCAGTGTCAAGGGTGTGCAGACCGATCCTCAGGCGCTGGGCAGCCTGCCGGTGAACTCGGCCAGCCGCCCAGGGGTATCGGCCCGTTTGTCGGAGGTGGCACGGATCGAGCGGGCCCGTGCACCGGCGCTGCAATACGCGTCTTCGGGTGGTCAGAATGCCATCTCGCTGGCGGTCACCAAAAAATCTGCTACCAACACCTTGCAACTGGTCGACCAGATTGGCGACTACATCACCAGCCAGAATCAGGTCCTGGCGCAAAGTGGCTTGCGACTGGTGTTGTCCGACGACCAGACCATACCCACCCGCGAGGCCATCAACGTGATGCAGACCAACGCCCTGTATGGGTTGCTGCTGGTGCTGGCGGTGTGCTGGGTATTTCTTGGCTTCAAGGTGAGTCTGTTGGTCAGTCTGGGCATTCCGTTTTCGCTGTTTGGCACCTTTGCCGTGCTCGGGGCCATGGGTTACACGGTGAATGTGTCGGTGCTGCTGGGCGTGGTGATCGCCCTTGGCATGCTGGTTGACGACGCCGTGGTGGTGGTGGAGGCCATTTATTACCGCATGGAACGTGGACAGGCTGTGGTGCAGGCGTCGCTGGACGCGATTGCCGAGGTCTGGTCACCCGTGGTGGCGTCCGTGGCGACCACACTGGCGGCGTTCCTGCCGCTGATGCTGTTGCCGGGAATTGTTGGCAAATTCATGTTTGTGATTCCGTTTGTGGTGACACTGGCCTTGCTGATCTCGCTGCTCGAAGCCTTCTGGATGATGCCCGCACACGTCGGTATCGTCGGTTTGGACCTCCACGACGCGTCACCCATGCAGCGCTGGCGCAACCGCTTCAACCGCAAGGTGCGCCTGCGTTATGGGCAGGTGCTGGCCTATGCCCTGCGTCGTCCCAAACGGCTGGGCTTACTTGCCATTGCCTTTGTATCTGCCGCGGTATTCTTGGTGGCGACCGGCGTGGTCAAAGTGCAGTTTTTTGCCTTTGACCCCATCCGCACTTTTTATGTCAATGTGGACATGCCGCCCAGCGCCAGCCTGGAGGACACCCTGGCGCAAACCCAGGCGGTGGAGATGGCGGTGCGCCAACACCTCAAAGGGGTGGGCGCGGACCTGGATAACGAGGCCCGCTCGGCGGTGTCGACCGCTGGCCTGAAGTTCACCGAAACCGAGCCGGTTTATGGTGATGTGTACGGCCAGGTGTTTGTGTCACTGAACCCGCGGCGCGACGGCTCGCGCGAGGTGCAGAAGGTGGTGGATGACCTGCGTCCACACATTGAGTCGCTGCCAGGCCCTGCCCGCAAGAGTTTCACCGTGTTGTCAGGGGGGCCTCCCGCCGGGCGGGCGATCAGCATCAAGGTGCGTGGTGATGATTACACGCAGATTCAGGCCGCCGCCGATGCGCTCAAGGCCCTGGTCAGGCAAGTCCCCGGCACCACCGACGTGCAGGACGACAACGTGCCCGGCCGTCAGCAACTCAGCCTGCAACTCGACCGCGACGCCATGCGCAACACCGGACTCAATGCGGCCCAGGTGGCGCGCCAGGTGCGCCTGGCGATTGACGGCGAAGTGGTCGCTTTCACACGGGACCAGGGTGACAAGGTCGAGGTTCGGGTGCAGGGTGAGAAGGTTCTCCGGGCCGACCCGGCGTCGCTGCTCAACGAACCGCTGGTGTTGCCCAACGGCCAGATCACCCGATTGGGTGCGTTTGTGCAGCAACAAGTCAGCCCCGGGCGTGGTTTTGTCAAGCATTACAACCTGCGCCGCACCATTGCGGTGGAAGCCAATCTGGACAAAACAGTCACCGATACGGCCGTGGCCAACACCATGGTCCGTGCCGGGTGGGACAAGATTCGCGCCCAACACCCGGGTGTTGATCTGGACTTTTCGGGTGAAATGGAAGATATCCAGGAAAGCCTTGACGCCATGACCTCGCTGTTCCTGCTGGGTGTGGGCTTGATCTTTTTGATTCTGGCGGCGCAGTTTGTCAGCTACTGGCAGCCGCTGATGATTCTGGTGACGGTGCCACTGGCGTTCTCAGGTGTGGCATTTGGACTGGCCCTGACCCAAAACCCCTTGTCGCTTTACACCCTGTACGGGGTGATCGCCCTGACCGGTATTGCGGTGAACTCGGCCATTGTGCTGATTGACGCGGCCAACGACCGTATGCGGGCGGGTATGAGCACTATCCACGCCATTGTGTGGGCCTCCAGGCGGCGGGTTGTGCCGATCCTGATCACCACCACCACCACCATTGGTGGCCTGTTTTCGTTGGCCTTTGGCATTGGCGGGCAAAGTCTGTTGTGGGGCCCGGTGGCCTCCAGCATCGTCTGGGGACTGCTGTTCTCCACCGCGTTGACGCTGTTTGTGGTCCCGCTGCTGTATCTGGTCTTCATGCGGCGTCACGCGGGGCCCCATCCGCCGGGTGTGGTTCGGCGTTGGATCATGCGCCTGTCCAGGGCGCATTCGCCGACGCGTCACTGAGCGCGGCCCCAACGCGCGGCGCAGGCGCTGCGTTTCGCGCCGACTTGCGGCGTTTCGTCGCATGGCAGATGCGCGCTTGCCGTGGCGTCCCTAGAGTTCGTTCCATGACACAACTTAACCCTGTTTGATTGGAGCTCCAGATGCAACTCACGTCCACTTTTTCCCGCCGCCGTACCCGGTTTGTCGGCTTGTTATTGATTCTCTCGCTGTTGGGTGGTGCCTGGGCTGGCCCGGCTGCACCACTGGAGGCGGCGTACCAGGAGTTCACCCTTGCCCGCACCGGAGACCAGGCAGCCATTGAGCGCGCGGCCAGTGCCTTTGATACCTTGCTCAAGGCAGAACCCACCAACCCGCTGCTGATGGCCTACGCGGGTGCCAGCACCAGCCTGCGTGCCACCACCACCTGGCTACCCTGGCAAAAAATGCGTTTTGCCGAGGATGGTCTGGCGCAGCTCGACAAGGCACTGGCGTTGCTGAGCCCAGCGCACAACACTGCGTTGCCCCAGCAGGTGCCCGCCGCGCTGGAGGTGCGTTTTGTTGCCGCTGCCACTTTTTTGGCAGTGCCAGGCTTCATGAACCGTGGGGCACGCGGCAAAAAACTGCTCGCAGAAGTGGCTGACAGCCCGTTGCTGGCGACCGCACCCCTGCCGTTTCGTGGTGATGTCTGGCTGACAGCCGTTGACCAGGCGATCAAAGATGATCGCCAGAAGGACGCCCAGAAATACCTCAGCGCACTGGTTCAGTCCGGTGCACCCCAGGCCGCGCAGGCCCGCGCCAAACTGGGTTCCTTGTCATCATGAGTGGCACCCGCAAGCAACCGGCATTGACGCTGCGTGCCATTCACAAAACCTATCGTATGGGTGCCCATGTGATTGCGGCCTTGCAAGGGGTTGACCTGAGCGTGGAGCGCGGTGAATTGCTGGCGCTCACCGGCCCGTCGGGCAGTGGCAAAAGCACCTTGCTCAACCTGTGTGGCCTGATTGATACCCCTGACTCGGGTGAAATCGAGCTGGATGCGCAGCCTATTCGTGGCCTGAGTGAGGTGCAGCGAACCTTGCTGCGGCGTGACGCCCTGGGCTTTGTCTTTCAGAGTTTTAACCTGGTGCCAGTCATGACGGTGGCTGAAAACGTGGACTACCCTTTGTTTCTGGCGGGGGTGCCCCCAGCCGAGCGGCGTCAGCGTGTGGCGGCGCAGCTCAAGGCCGTTGGTCTGCAGGAGCACGCGGCCCATCTGCCAGACGCTTTGTCGGGCGGGCAGCGCCAGCGCGTGGCCATTGCTCGCGCCCTGGTCAAACGCCCCAAACTGGTGATCGCTGACGAACCCACGGCCAGTCTTGACTCCCATACCGCCGACCAGGTGCTTGACCTGATGCGCAGCCTGGGCCATGCCGAGGGTGCGGCGTTTGTCATGGCGACCCACGACAACCGCCTGAGCGCGCGTTGTGACCGGGTCGTGAATCTTTGTGACGGGAGACTGCAATGCAACTGATGTGGCTCAAATTTGCCTGGCACAACAGCTTGCGCAACCGCCGCCGCTCCCTGGTGACGGTGTCGATCGCAGCGCTGGGCACTGCCGCCATCCTGCTGGCGGGTGGTTTTGCGCTGTCGACCTATCAGGGGCTGGCCGAAATGGCAGCGCGCAGCACCGGCCATCTGGTCATTGCCAATCCGGCGCAGTTTGACAAAGACGAAGACACACCTTTGCAGCACGGGCTGGATAACGCAGACCCGTTGCGCCAAAGCCTGCTGGCCGATCCGCAGGTGCGCCAGGTTTTGCCACGGGTGGAGTTCAGCGGGCTGATCAGCAATGGCGACAAGTCCACCGTGATGATGGCCACCGGCATCGACCCGGACAGCGAGTTTGCCGTCAAGGGGCCGTTTCTCTCGGTCACGGCGGGTGAGGTGCTGGCCACTCAAAGCCAGTCGGCCGAGGTGATGCTGGGTGAGGGCCTGGCCAAAAGCCTCAAGGCCAAACCGGGCAGCAGCTTGACACTGCTGGCCAGTACCGCTGACGGCGCCCTCAATGCGCTGGATGTTCAGGTCAAAGGGGTGTTTTCAACCGGGGTTCCCGAGATGGACCTGCGCTTTGTGTACACCGACGTGGCCACCGCACAGAAGTTGCTCAATTCCAAACGGATCTCCAGCATCGGGGTGTTCCTGGCGCGTATGGAAAACACCGGCCCGGCGCAGCAGCGCTGGGCTGCGGCCTACCCCGACTTGAAGGTGAAGACCTGGCTCGACCTGGCCTTCTTTTACCAGGCCGTGCGTAATCTGTACAACCGGATATTTGGCGCGCTCGGGCTGATCATCGGGGTGATCGTGGTGTTTGTTGTCACCAATGCGATGGCCATGGCCATCATTGAGCGCACCCGTGAAATCGGCACCCTGCGGGCTATGGGGACACTGCCACGGCAACTGCTGCATACCTTGGGTCTGGAGGGCATGGTGCTCGGTGGTGTGGGTGCACTGGCAGGCGCGCTGCTGGCGCTGGCGGTCACCGCGTTCCTGCTGGTGGTGCCATTTGAAATGCCGCCACCTCCCGGGCAGACCAAGGGCTACCCGCTGCTGATCACTTTTGACGCTTTGATGTACCTGGCCACCATGGGCAGCATGGTGCTGCTCACGGTGATGGCCTCGGTTTGGGTGGCGCGCAAGACGGTTCACATGCCGGTGGTGGAAGCCCTTAGCCACACCTGAGCGTGCATCGAAGGTGCATCAGGGCATGTCAGCATATCAATAAAAATAGCTAAGAAGTAATATCCAATAAGCGCTAGAGGCCAATTATGTCAAAAAAACTGTCAATTCAAGCGACGACGCTCAAACGCCTGGTCGCCTGGGGCCTGGTGCTCAGTGTGCTGGGGGCCCAGGCGCAGGAGGTACCCGATTTGCTCAAGGCGGCCGACCGCTTTCGGATGAGCGCCGACAACCTGCAGGTGGAGACCCAGATCAACGTCATCAACGCCGATGGCAGCCCCGACAAGGAACGCCGCTACACCGTGTTTGCCCAGGCGCAGCGTCAGTCTCTGGTGCTGATGAGGAGCCCGGCCGAACAGGGCCAGAAAGTACTGATGCTGGGTGACGATTTCTGGCTGCTGATGCCACAAAGCCAGCGCCCGCTGCGTATCACGCCCATGCAGAAACTGCTGGGGGATGCCTCGACCGGCGACATCGCCACCATGAGCTGGGCCGACGACTACAGCGGCAAACTGCTGGGCGAGGAGGTGTGTGCGGCCAGCGCGCATGCGCCGGCACAGACCTGTTGGCATCTCAGCCTGAATGCCCGACGCGCCGGTGTGACCTATCAGCGTATCGAGCTCTGGCTTGGCAAGGCCAAACACCAGCCACTCAAGGCAGACCTGTACGTGCTGTCCGACAAGCTGGCCAAGCAAGCGAACTTTGTCTTTGACCATCCGGCGGCGCCCACACTGGTGACCGAGATGGTGCTGACCGATCAGGTCAGCAACCACAAGACCACACATGTTCGCTACCTCAGCCGCAAGGTCCGCCAGGTGCCTCCCAACTGGCTCAACCCGATGTTCCTGGTCAAGAACCCGCCGCTGGATTAACACCGTGACCGCCTGTCGTCCACTTTTAATCGCCCTGCTTGGCTGCGTTCTGGGTGCCAACGCCCAATCGATTGGCGCGCCGGGTGACGGTCTGGCGCCGTGGCGGCCCAGCGTGAACGGGCAATGGCGCGGACAGTGGGATGGCTCACGCGCCAATACGCAGGGGCCAGTGGCGATGGCCAATACCTTGTCCCCGGGCACAGTGCCTGTGTCGGCCCGTGCCATCAACGCACAGTTGGAGTTTCGCGCCATGGCGCCCACCTGGCAGGCGACGGCCACCTTGCAAGACCAGTGGCAACAAAGGCAGGGCAATACAACACGCGCCTGGATCAATGAGGCGGTGCTGAACGCCGAGGTCGGCGACTGGCAGCTCAGTGCCGGCAAAAAAATTGTTTCGTGGGATGTGGGCTACGCCTTTCGTCCCAACGACGTGGTGCAACAGGAGGCCAGGCGCAGCCTGGTGAGTACCACGCTGGAGGGTCGGGGCCTGATCATGGCGGAGCAATTTGCGTCGGACAGCGCCTGGTCGGTGGTCTGGGTCAATCCCGGGCACGGTCCGCAGGAACAGGCGGGGCGTGAAAATGCCCTGGCGCTGCGGTATTACCAGCGCCAGGGCGCGGTGGATTGGCATGCCTTCGCCCGGCGCGGCGTGCAAAGTGGTGCCAGCATGGGTTTGGCAGCGGCCTGGGTGGCCACGGACGCGCTTGAATTGCACGCCTCGGCACGCGGCATCCGCCATACCCAACGGCTGGTCTCGGATGCACCACAACAGGCTGTGCTGAACAGTACCCCTTGGCACATCCGGTCTGAAGGGTCCAGCACCCAAATGCTGCTCGGTGGCACCTGGACCCATCGCAGCCAGTTGAGCCTGCTGGCAGAAACCTGGTGGGACGGCAATGCCTGGTCTGCGGCGGATTGGCGTCGCTGGGTGCAGCGCAATCAGGCACTGGGGGCCATGGCGGGCTCGGGCGTGCCCGCGTCGGCACTGGCTGGCAATCTGGCGTGGCAGGCACAGGCGCTGGCCTATGCGTCAAGCCTGCATCGCCACAACGTCTATCTGCGCCTGAGCTGGACCCACGAAGGCTGGCAACCCACGCTGGACCTGTTGTACCACCCCGCAGACGGTGGCCGCTTGTGGACCGCCGGGCTGACTTACAAGGGTGACTTGCTGGAGTTGCAGACCGGCATCCGTTTGGCTGCAGGTCCCAGCGACTCCATCCTTCGCCAATTGCCCAGCCAGCAGCAGTTTTACCTCAGTGTCATGCGGTCTTTCTAGCGGCAGCCGGGGCGTCTACATGGCCTTGAACAGCCCGGCGTAGAGGCGGCTGACGCTCAATCTGTCGGGCAGACCCCGCATGCGCAGGTAGGTCTTGCCATTTTCATCACGGCTCGCCGAATCAATGCAGCGGCTGTTGACCACGGTGCCACGGTGAACTTGCCAGAACTGGTCCGGGTCAAGCTGAAGCAGCAGCTCCTTGAGGGGTGTGCGGATCAGGTATTCGTGCTGGGCGGTCAGGACGCGAATGTACTTGTCGGCCGCCTCAAAAACCAGAACCTCATCCAGCGGCAGCAGGCGCACGCTGTTGCCAACGCCCACCTGAAGCAGCTTCAGCCACCCGCCGCCCCCACTCTGCCTGGGTCGGCCGGCCTGCGCCAGCAACTCGCGCAGCTGAGCCATGGTGGTGTCGAGAAGTCGGCTGTCGGCCGCCTCGTCCACTGGCTCCGGGTGGTCCTGCCGCAACCGCAGTGCCAGCGTGGCCTGTAGTTTTGCCACGGTTTTTTGCAGCCGCGCGGGATGCACCGGTTTGAGCAGGTAGTCGACCGCCTGCGCCTCAAAGGCCTGTAGCGCGTACTGGTCGTAGGCGGTGACAAACACCAGCGCCGGAAACGGCTTGGTGTCCGTGCGCCACAAGTCGGCTATTTCGGCAACGGCTTCGAGCCCGCCCATGCCTGGCATACGGATATCAAAGAACAGCACATCCGGCTGCAGAGTCAATGCCTGCTGCACCGCGGTGCCGCCGTCACCGGCGGTTGCCAGCACCTGAAGGGCTGGCCACGCGCGTTGCAGCTCAGCCCGCAGGGCCGCCGCCAACAGCGGTTCATCTTCGGCAATCAGTGCGGTACAGCTTGGTTGTGGTGTGCTCATGATTCAGCATTAAATTGGGCGATAGCGCATGCTCCACAAGGATTTACCGCTATCAATTCAAGGCTTGCATCGGGGCCAAAACTGGTTTGCAGGCGTTCCCTGGCCTGTGCCATGCCAAAGCCGGTGCAGGCGCTCTGAGCTGCGCCGAGACCAACGCCAGTGTCTTGCACCTTCAATGTGACCTGGCGTCCACTGCGGCTGGCCGACACGCTGATGTGCCCACCTTCGAGCTTGGGCTCCAGCCCGTGTTTGATGGCGTTTTCAACCAGGGCCTGCAACAGCAGCGGCGGAATCGGCAGCGCCGCCAACTCGGGTTCGAGCTCAAGCTGGTAACTCAGGCGTGGCCCCATACGGACCTTGATCAGCTCCAGGTAGTCCCGCAGGCGCTCAAACTCGGTCGACAGTGGATGTGACGTCGCCCGCGATGCCGACAAAGTGGCGCGCAGATAAGCCACCAGATGGTCCAGCATGTCCTGCGCGCGTGGCGGGTCGATCGCCATCAGGGCACGCAGATTGGCCAGGGTGTTGAACAGCATATGCGGTTCAAGCTGGCTCTGCAGCAGTTTGAGCTGAGCCTGCGCCGCCTGGCGCTGTGCGGCCTCGATCTCGCGCTGGGTGCTCTCGAGTTTCAGGCGGGCCATGGCAAGCTGCTCCCGGCTCATGAAGAAGTAGGTGCTCGCGGCACCAGCCATCAGACTGACGACCAGAAAACCCAGGGATTGGTTGGGGTGGGTGGTCCAAAAGGACAATTGGTGCTGCGGGAAAAACCACTGCGCCAGCAGTGTGCCTGCCACATAGCCCAGCGCCGCACCGACCGGTACCAGCCAGATCAGGCGGCGCCACTGGGTTGGCATGTCCTTGATCAGCCAGTACTGACCAAAATCGATGAAGCCCCAGATGAACAGCCCGATACATTGTGAATAGACCAGGTTTTCCCACAAGGCGTTGCCCATGAAAGTGGCAATGCCCAGCGCGATCACGGTGTTGAACACCATGATCTGAAGGGCTCGGCGCAGGGTGGGTTTTTGCTGCATCCCGCGATTGTTCACGAGTTGGCGATGGGCGTCATGTCAATCCCGATGAAGTGGCCGTTTCAGGGTGCCAAACGGGCCAGTGGTGTCGTGAAATGCCACCGTCTTCGGCACCAGCCGATCCTCAAGCCGGGCTGGTGATAATCACCGCATTGTGGAGGAGAGCGTGTGGATATTGTGTTGTTGATCAAAGCGGCCATCATGGGTCTGGTCGAGGGGTTGACCGAGTTCTTGCCCATTTCAAGCACCGGGCATCTGATTCTGGCCGGCGCGTTGCTGGGTTTTGATGATGAGAAAGCCAAGGTATTTGACATCGCGATCCAGACCGGTGCCATTTTTGCGGTGATCCTGGTGTACTGGCAAAAAATACGCGACACGCTGGTGGCGCTGCCCAGCCAGCGTCAGGCGCAGAGTTTTGCGCTGAATGTGGCGATTGCGTTTTTTCCGGCAGTGTTGCTGGGTTTGCTATTTGGCAAGGTGATCAAGGCCCATCTGTTTACCCCGGTGGTGGTTGCCAGTACCTTCATTCTGGGCGGATTCATCATCCTGTGGGCAGAGGCACGCCAAAAGCGCAACCCGGCTCTGGCGCGTATTGACGATGTGGATGCCATGACTGCGATGGACGCACTCAAGGTGGGCCTGGTGCAATGCCTGGCCATGGTGCCTGGCACCAGCCGCAGTGGTGCCACCATTATTGGCGGCATGTTTCTGGGTCTGTCACGCAAGGCGGCCACGGATTTCTCGTTTTATCTTGCCATTCCGACGCTGATTGGTGCCGGGGCCTACAGCCTGTACAAGGAGCGTGCCCTGTTGTCGATGGCCGACCTGCCCATGTTTGGCGTCGGGCTGGTGGTGTCTTTTTTCAGTGCCTGGCTGTGTATTCGCTGGTTGCTGCGATTTATTTCCACCCACAGTTTTGTCGGTTTTGCCTATTACCGCATCGTGTTTGGCCTGGTGGTGCTCATCACTGCCTGGAGTGGTGCCGTGCGCTGGGTGGCCTGAAACCACGCCCGAATGTCCCAGACTCAGGTTATTACCCCAAGCCAGCTGCAGGTCGGGATGTACATCCATCTCGATCTGAAGTGGTTCGATCACCCGTTTGCCTTCAGCCATTTCAAAATCGATTCCGACGACCAGATCCAGACCATTCGCGGCTTGGGGTTGAAGTCGCTGCGCTTCTCGCACGAGCTTAGCGATGCATCGGTGCACCTCGGTGCGGGGGATGCAACCGCTGCGCCACCCGTGGCGGTAGCGCCGGCTGTGGCCGAGCCCTCGCCCGTGATGCTGGCCAAACGCGCGATGATGGCGCAGATGCAGGCGCGCCGCGAGGCTGCCGAGCGCATCGAACGCGCTTTTGTCACCACCGCGCAGACGGTGCGCGACATCGAGAAAAACCTCTACGCCGACCCCGCGGCCACGCTGCAGGCGGCGGGCAAGCTGGTGCAGCAGATTGCCGAGTCGATCCTCAGCGCGCCCGAGCTGGCGATTCAGGTCATGGGTGACAAGCTCGGTGGCGAAGAGCTGTATTTCCATTCGCTCAATGTCACGATGCTGGCCATGATGATGGCGCGCGACCTCAAGCTGCCGCCCGAAGTGGTTGGTGTGCTGGGCGTGGGTGCCTTGCTGCACGACATTGGGCGCAAGGAGGTGCCAGATCGCATCTTGCTCAAGACCGAGCCGCTGACCCCCGCTGAACTCCATTTTTTTGAGCTGCACCCCAGCTACGGCGTTGACATCGGCAAAAACATGCACCTGGCTCCTGCGGCGATCGCCATCATTGGGCAGCACCACGAGTTTTTTGACGGCAGCGGCTACCCGGCCAAACTCAAGGGCGAAAGCATTGCTTTGCTCTCACGCATCGTGGTCATTGCCAACCATTACGACGAGTTGTGCAACCCGCTGCAAGTGGCCGACGCGTTGACGCCGCATGAGGCGCTGTCGCTGATGTTTGCCAAGCTGCGCAGCAAATTTGACCCGCGTCTGCTGAGTGCTTTCATTCGTTGCCTCGGGGTGTACCCGCCCGGGACGATTGTGCAGCTCTCCAACGGCTTTATCGGCATGGTATCGACCGTTAACACGGCACACCCGATGAAGCCCATCGTGGTGATTTACGACCCCGATGTACCCAAAGAGGAAGCGATTCTTTTGGACATGAATTCGCAAAGTGACCTCAACATCGGCAAAGCCATCCGCCCCGGCCAGGTGTCACGCGAGGTTTACAACTACCTCAGTCCACGCAAGCGCGTGAGCTATTACTTTGACGCAGCAGTCGCCAAACCCCAGGCACGCAAGCCATGAGCGATTTGGCGCGCCTGATGCTTGACCATTGCCCTGAGCTGGCCTTGCTGGTGGATGCGCAGACACAGCAGGTGCTGCACACCAACGCCGCGGTGGCGCATTGGCTGGGTTATGCGCCAGAGCATTTGTCAGGCATGCAGATTACCGACATCGAGAGCGCCTTGCAGGACGTGTTTTATTGGGAGGATGTGCGCGCCGGCCGCTACCAGGAGCTCAGCAACCAAGACAGTGAGTACCGCCGCGCCGACGGTGAGCTGTTGGCGGTCAGCAAGTCGATCCAGCGCCTGGACCACAACGGGCAGGTGCTGCTGCTGCTGCTGGCCACCCCGGCGCAAGACCTGCGCCGCGTGCAGGACACCCTGGCGCAAACGCTGTCGCAGCTGCGTGCCACGCTCGAGTCCACCGGCAACGGCATTCTGGTGCTGGACTGGCACGGTCACATCACCGGCATGAACCGTCACTTCAGCCGCATGTGGGCGCTGCCCGACGCGTTGGTACAGGCGCAGGACGACGCCGGGGTGTTGGACTTTGTGGTGGCCGCAGTTCAAGAGAGCGACCTGTTGTGCAGTCGGCTTGGCGCTGTGGTCGACCACCTTGAGACCACCGACACCCTGCATCACCGCGACGGCCGGGTGTTTGAGTTCAGTGCGCGCCCGCAGTACCTGGACGAGCAAATCATCGGGCGCGTGTTTGGCGTGCAAGACGTGACGCAGCGCACGCAAGATGCCCAGGCGCTGCGCGAGTCGCGCGACTTGCTTGAGCAGCGGGTGCAGGAGCGCACCGCCGACCTGCATGTGGTCAACGACACCTTACGTCAGGAAAAGGAGCGCCTGGCGGTGTTGGTCCAGGAGCTTGAAGCCGCGCAGGCGCAGCTGATGCAGTCGGAGCGCATGGCCTCTATTGGTCAGCTGGCCGCCGGTGTGGCGCACGAAATCAACAACCCGGTGGGTTTTGTCAATTCCAACCTGGGCTCACTCCAGGGCTACGTCACCAAACTGCTGCAACTGCTGCAGGCTTACAAGGGGTTGGAGTCAGTGCTGCCAGATTCCGCACTGACGCAGTTGGCCAGCCTCAAGCAGGAATTCGACTTTGAGTTCATGTGTGAAGACATCATGGTGCTGCTGGCAGAGTCGCTCGATGGGCTCAAGCGCGTGACCCGCATCGTGCAGGACCTGAAAAATTTCTCGCATGTCGACGAGTCCGAAAGCCAGTTGGCTGACCTCGAGGCCGGGCTGGAGAGCACGCTGCGTGTGGTGTGGAACGAGCTCAAGTACAAGTGTGAGGTGGTGCGAGAGTTTGCCGGTGTGCCGCAGATCAGCTGCTACCCGTTTCAGCTCAATCAGGTGTTCATGAACCTGCTGGTCAACGCCTCGCAGGCCATCGAGACCAAGGGCCGCATCACGGTGCGCACCGGGTTTGACGCGCAGCAGGTCTGGGTGCAAGTGCAAGACACGGGCAAGGGCATACGCCTGGAGCATTTGCCGCGCATTTTTGACCCGTTTTTCAGCACCAAACCGGTGGGCAAAGGCACGGGCTTGGGGTTGTCGCTGTCTTACAGCATTGTCAAAAAGCACGGCGGGCACATTGACGTGGCCAGCCTGGTGGGCCAGGGCAGCACCTTTACCGTGTTTTTACCCCGCGCTTGACTGTGCCGCCAGGTTGAGTAGCGCAGCCTCGATGGCGGCTGCTGCGACCGAGGGGAGCTCCATCGGAAACAAATGGCTGCCATCGATCAGCATGATGCGCCCTTTGGTCACGCGCTGGGTCAGCGCCATGCCCACCTGTTTCATCTCGGCAGAGCGCAAGCCCCCGATATACGCCACCGGGCATTGCAGCGGGTTCTTCTTCAGCATGGCTTCCAAGTTGTGCGGCAAGGTGTTGTAGATCGCGGTCTCGACCTCGCGGGTAAAGCGCAGCACCCGCCGCGACTGGCCGTCTATCACCACATCGTGCGTGCCGTGGCGGATGTAGTCGGCCAGCACCTGCGGGTCCCAGCGGGCAAAACTGCGTTTGGCGGCAAAGTGCGCCAGCGCGGCATCGGTATCGGCCCATTGCGTGCGCCGCTTGCGGCTGACCGCTCCGGGCGATACCGAACTCACCAGCTGAGTGCGCTTGGCCACACCAAGCGCTTTGGCGCGCCACCCGCCGACCACGGGCGCGTCGAGCAGCAGCACGCCGCGCGCCAGGTGCGGTGCGCACGCAGCCGTCATCAGGCTGAGGTAGCCGCCCAGCGAATGCCCCACCAGAAACACCGGCGCACCGACCCGATTCACCTCGGCCTGGGCAAAGTCCTGCAGCTGCTGCACCAGGTGCGGCCAGTTGCTGGTCACCGGGTAACGGGGGTCGTGGCCAAACTGGTCGATGGCGGCCACCTGCATGCCGCGTTGCCGCAGGTCCTTGAACAAAAGCCCGTAGGTTCCAGCGCCAAAGCTGTTGGCGTGTGAAAACACCAGGGGCAGGGGCAGAGACATTCAGATCAGTTTTTCGTCAGGGGTGCTGATCTTGCGCAGCGGCAGGCTGCGCCCAGGGGGCTGGATCAGCGGCACTTCGGTTTTGCCATCGTCCCAGGTGGGGTCTTCAATGCTGTCAAACACCTCGCGCAGCTTGACGCCCCAGTTGTTGTGCATCATCTTGAAGTAAGGGTTGTTTTCATCGATACACACCACCTTGTCGGTCTGGAAACGGCTGGCCTCGTACACCACCAAGTCCAGCGGCAGGCCGACCGAAAGGTTGGATTTGAGCGTGGAATCCATCGATACCAGAGCACACTTGGCGGCCTCGTCCAGTGGGGTGTGCGGGGTGATGACGCGGTCGAGCACCGGTTTGCCGTATTTGGATTCACCAATCTGGAAGTACGGCGTCTCGGGTGTGGCCTCGATGAAGTTGCCTGCCGAATACACCTGAAACAGGCGCATCCCTTCGCCGTGGATCTGTCCGCCAAAAATCAGCGACACATTGAAGTCAACGCCGGCCTGCTTGAGTGCGGCTGCGTCGCGGTCGTAGACATGGCGGATCGCCGCGCCCAGCACCCGGGCCGCGTCAAACATGCTTTTGGCGTTCCAGATGGTGATGGGGTCGCTGTCGTCGTTGTCCTTGAGTTTTTCGATCTGCAGGATCTCGCGCACCGACTGTGAAATGCTCAGGTTGCCCGCTGATAGCAGCACCATGAAGCGGTCACCCGGTTTTTCATAAACGATCATCTTGCGAAAGGTGCTGATCTGGTCCAGACCGGCATTGGTGCGGGAGTCGGACAGAAAAACCAGTCCGGCATTCAATTTGATGGCGACGCAGTAGGTCATCTTGTGAGAGCGGTGTTGAAAGGTGTCAAGTGTAGAACGCGGGCAATTGCTCAGCCCTGGGTGCTGAGCTTCTTGAGCTGGTACAGCGCCTCAAGTGCCTCACGCGGGCTCAGCTCATCCGGATTGATGGCTTTGGCCCACAGTTCGACGGCGCTGACAGCTTCCACTTCATCAGTGGGCGGTGGCGCAAACAGGTCAACCTGTGCCTGATGCTGGCTGGCCTGCAATTCGAGCGACTGCAGGGTGTGGCGTGCGTGGTTGAGGACCGCTGTGGGCATGCCGGCCAGGCGGGCCACCTGGATACCATAACTTTTGCTGGCCGGGCCCGGCTGGATCTCGTGCAGGAACACGATGTCGCGCCCGGCCTCGGTGGCACTGACATGCACATTGATGGCACCGTGGTGGGTGGCCGGAAACTCGGTCAACTCAAAATAGTGGGTGGCAAACAGCGTGAACGCCTGGGTTTTGTCGTGCAACTGGGTGGCGATGGCGCTGGCCAGTGCAAGCCCGTCAAAGGTGCTGGTGCCGCGGCCGATCTCATCCATCAGGACCAGCGCGTTGGGCGTGGCGGTGTTGAGGATTTGTGCCGCCTCCAGCATCTCCAGCATGAAGGTCGACTGGGCATTGGCCAGATCGTCCGCCGCACCAATTCGGGTGTGAACGGCGTCAATAGGCCCGATGCGGCACTGTGTCGCGGGGACAAACGAGCCCATGCTGGCCAGCAAGACAATGACCGCAATCTGGCGCATGTAGGTTGACTTGCCGCCCATGTTCGGGCCGGTGATGATCTGCATGCGCTGCTTGACACCCAGGTGGGTGTTGTTGGCAATGAAGTTGCCCGAACTCATCTCGGCCAGCCGGGCCTGCACCACGGGGTGCCGGCCCGCCTCAATGTCAATGCAGGGCTCGCGGACAAACTGTGGCACACACCAGTCCAGAGTCAGGCTGCGCTCGGTCAGGGCGCACAAGGCGTCCAGCGTGGCCAGCGCCTGGGCCAGGCGCGACAAAGCCGCCACATGGACTTGCAGCTGGTCCAGCACCTGCTCGTAAAGCCATTTTTCGCGTGCCAGCGCACGCTCCTGGGCGCTGAGTGCCTTGTCTTCAAACGCCTTGAGTTCGGGCGTGATGAAACGCTCGGCATTCTTGAGTGTCTGGCGGCGCCGGTAATCGTCGGGCACCCGGTCAAGCTGGCCTTGGGTGATCTCGATAAAAAAGCCGTGCACCTTGTTGTACTGGACCCGCAGGTTGGTGATGCCGCTGCGCGCGCGTTCGCGCGTTTCCAGGTCCAGCAGAAAGCCGTCGCAGTTGGTCTGAATGGCACGCAACTCATCGAGCTCGCTATCGAAGCCGCTGGCGATGACGCCACCGTCTCTCACCAGTGCCGCCGGCTCCGGCGCAATGGCGCGCTGGAGCAATTGAATGGCGTCTGCGGGTGGTGTCAAGGCCGAAGAAATTTGAGTCAAATAGGGCTCAAGCCCAATCAATTCGGGACTTATCAGCTCTGTTTTATGGAGTGTTCCGAGCAGGCCAATCAGTTCTCGCGGGCGCACCTGGCGCAGTGCGATACGGGCCGTGATGCGCTCCACATCGGTGCAGCCTTTGATCAGCCCACGCAGCTCTTGCCAGGGACCTGCGCCGTCGGAGGGGTGATGACCGGACCGCAAGGCGGTGATGGCGTGGTGGCGCTGTTGCGCCTCTGAGCGCTCACGTTTGGGTGACAGGAGCCAGGATTTCAGCATTCGGCTGCCCATACCAGTCAGGCAGGTATCCAGCAGCGAAAACAGGGTCGGAGTGTCTTCACCGCGCAGGGTTTGTGTCAGCTCAAGATTGCGTCGGCTGGTGTAGGGCAGGTCGATCAGTTCGTTGGCGCGCTGCACCTGCACCGCCTGAATGTGGGTGAGCGCTCGTCCCTGGGTGTGTTGGGCATATGCCAGCAATGCAGCCGCAGCGGCATGGGCCAGATGCAGATCCTGCGCCTGCCAGGCGGCCAGACTGGCGGCCTGCAACTGGGCCAGCAGGTTGCGCTGGCCCAGCGCGGCGTCAAACTGCCACTCCGGTCGGGTCACCATGACACATGGCGAAGCCGCCAGGCTGGCGCGCAGGCGCACCTCAAACGCCGGCGTGGAGCCGGCACTGAAGAGCAATTCACCCGGGCCAATGCGTTGCACCCAACTGGCCAGGTCATCGAGCACACATTCCGCCAGTTGCACCACCCCTTGTGTCAGGCTCAGCCAGGCCAGCCCGCACTGGTGGCGTGGCCCCTGGTGCAGGCTGAGCAGGATGGCCTCGGACTTGTCATTCAGCAATTCCAGATCGGTCAGTGTGCCCGGGGTCACCACCCTGACCACCTTGCGCTCCACTGGCCCTTTGGCCGTGGCCACATCTCCCACCTGCTCACAAATGGCCACCGATTCGCCCAGTTTGATCAGCCGTGCCAGGTAGGTCTCTACCGAATGAAAGGGCACCCCGGCCATCACCACCGGCTGGCCGGCGCTCTGGCCCCGCTGCGTCAGGGTGATGCCCAGCAGTCTTGCGGCCTTTTCGGCATCGGAAAAAAACAGCTCGTAAAAGTCCCCCATGCGGTAAAACAGCAGGGTGTGGGGGTGCTCGGCCTTGAGGCCAAGGTATTGCTGCATCATCGGCGTATGCCTGTCGGCGACGTCCGAAATAGCGTTGTCTTTTGCGTTTTCCATAGGAATCAATTCATTGCGCGATGGCCCTCATGCTAAACGCAGCGGCACCAAGCCCGAAAAAGCGGCTCAGCCTGGCCTTGACTGATGGTGCATTTTCAACGCCAGGTAGTTCGGACCATGAAGTTTGAATTGGCCTGAACAAGCAGCGTTAACGGCTGGACGAGCTGTTCAAATGCTCAGGCTTATGCGAGGATGAGCCCCTGGCTGAACAAGGAGACGACCCATGACATGCTGCCACAACTACTTTGCCGCAACCGAAGGCTTTGAGAGTATTTTCTCGGTGGACATTGCCAGCATCAGTTTTGGGCCTGGCGTGCTCAGGGAAGCGGGCGAACAAGCACTGGCGCTTGGCATGACACGGGTTGCCCTGTTGACCGACAAGACGCTGATGGCGCTGCCCTACGTCACGCAGGTGGGTGATTCGCTCAAAGCCAGCGGTATCGACGTGGTGGTGTACGACGAGGTCAAGGTGGAGCCCACCGACCAGTCCTTTCTGGCGGCCGCCCGCTTTGCCGCCGAGGGCAGATTTGATGGTTATGTGTCGGTCGGTGGTGGTTCGGTCATTGACACCTGCAAGGCCGCCAACCTCTATGCCACCTGGCCCAGCGCTGACTTTCTTGATTACGTCAATCCACCGATTGGTGCGGGCAAACCGGTGCCCGGGCCACTCAAGCCGCACATTGCCTGCCCCACCACCTGTGGCACCGGCTCGGAGTGCACCGGCATCACGATTTTTGATTTGCTCTCGATGCAGGTCAAAACCGGCATCGCGTCCAAACGGCTCAGACCCTCGCTGGCGCTGATCGACCCGAGCACAACCTATTCCTTGCCCAAGAATGTGGTGGCGGCCAGCGGCTTTGACGTGCTCTCACACGCGCTGGAGTCCTACACCACCAAACCTTACACGCGGCGGCTTGCGCCGGCCAAGCCGGGATTGCGGCCGATGAGTCAGGGCGCCAACCCCTGGAGTGACCTGGGTTGTGAGGCGGCGCTCAGGCTGCTGGGTCAATATCTGGTGCGTGCTGTGAATGATGCCAGCGATCATGAGGCCCGTGACCAGATGATGTACGCCGCCACACTGGCCGGCATCGCCTTTGGCAACTCAGGCGTGCACATTCCGCATGGCATGGCGTATTCGGTCGCCGGACTGGTGCGCGATTTTTATCCGGAGGGGTATCCACAGCACGAACCGATGGTGCCCCACGGCATGAGCGTGATTGTGAATGCGCCCTCGGTGTTTCGATTCACCGCATGTGCCTGCCCTGAGCGCCATATCCACGCAGCGGCATGCCTTGGCGCGCATACGCAGGGTGCCAGTGCCCAGGACGCCGGTGAAATAGTCGCTGCCCAGTTGATCAGGATGATGCAGGCCACCGGCATCCCCAACGGTGTGGGCGGTGTCGGTTACGGCGAAGCGGATGTGCCTCAGCTGACCAAGGGTGCCTGGGCACAGCAGCGTTTGCTGACGAATGCGCCCAGGGATGTCAGTCAGGCCGACTTGAGTCAGCTGTACCGGGATGCGATGCAGTATTGGTGATTGGGGTGCCGCTCCAGTGGCAAGACCGGAACCCAGTGGTCCGATGGCACCTGTGCCAGCAACGCGGCGGCCGGGTTGAGCCGGGTCATTGCGGATCGGCACTGGCCTCGTCGGCAGCCACCGGCGCGGCCTGAGACAACTCTGCCACTGCCGCACGCACGTTGGCCTTGTCGCCGGCCGTGGCGAACTTGCTGTATTTGCCCAGCACATTGACCAGCTGGCCGTAGATGCGCGGGTTGGCGGCCAGGCATTCGCGCTGCTCCAGAAAATCCGCATCACCCGACAGATTGCCCACCAGACCACCCGCCTCGGTGATGAGCAATGAGCCAGCAGCCACGTCCCAGGGCTGCAAGCCAAGCTCAAAAAAACCATCGGTAAAGCCGGCCGCCACATAGGCCAGGTCCAGCGCGGCAGCACCGGGGCGGCGCAGGCCCGCAGTGCGCTGCATGATCTCGCCCAACATGTGCAGGTAGTGGTTGATGTTGTCGTCGAAACGATACGGAAAACCCGTTGAAATCAGGCATTCCTTGAGCCGGGTACGTTTGGCCACCCGGATGCGCCGGTTGTTCATATAGGCACCGCGCCCTTTGGTGGCAGTAAACAGGTCGTTGCGGCTGGGGTCGTAAATCACGGCCTGCTCGACTTTGCCACGCACAGCCAGTGCGATGCTGACACAATAAATCGGCAGGCCATGAATGAAGTTGGTGGTGCCGTCGAGCGGGTCAATGATCCAGACAAACTCGGAATGCTGTGCACCGTGCTCCCGGCCAGACTCTTCTGCCCAGATGGCATGCCCCGGATAGGCACCCAGCAGGGTCTCGATGATGATCTGCTCGGCGGCCTGATCAACCTCGGTGACAAAATCATTGACCTGTTTCTGTGATACCCGCACCGACTCCACATCCAGCGCCGCCCGATTGATGATGGCCCCGGCCGCGCGCGCAGCCTTGATGGCCACATTGATCATGGGGTGCAAATTGGTAGTGGTCATGGTTGTGTCTTGAGGTAGGTGCAATGGGTCACCGCCACCTGGCGCACAGGGCGCATCACGTCGGGGGCTCGGGGCGGCGACAATCGGCGGATTTTAGCGGCCCACCATGAAGACCCGATTCATCCTCATCAACACCAGCCACGCCGGCAATGTCGGGGCGGCCGCGCGTGCCATGAAAACCATGGGCTTTGACGATCTGGTGCTGGTGGCACCGCGCTGGCCCAATGTGCTGCGCCGCGAAGAAACCATCCAGCGTGCCAGTGGCGCGCTGGATGTGCTGAAGCAGGCACGGATTGTGGCCACGCTCGATGAGGCGCTGATCGGGATGACGCACCTGTGCGCCACGGCCATGACGCCGCGTGACTTCGGTCCACCCACCGCCAGGCCTCGGGAGCACTTTGAGTCTGTCCTAAAAAAAGAGCAATCAAGACATACTGGTATTGCGCCGGAGGCGGAAAATTCATCAAATTTCGGCATGGCCTTGCTGTTTGGCTCGGAGCGTTTTGGCATGTGCAACGAGGACGTCTATCGCTGCCATGTGGCGCTGAGCATCCCGACCAATCCGCAGTTTGGCTCGCTCAATCTGGCCTCGGCGGTGCAGGTCATCGCCTACGACTGGCGTGAGGCACTGGCCGCCTATCCGGCGACCCAAGCCGTCGGTTCACCCTCACTGGCTGACGCGGCACAGGTGGCCGCCATGTTGTCGCATCTGGAAGAGGCGCTGGTGGCGATTGACTTTCTCGATCCGCTGGCACCCAAGAAACTCATGCCCAGGTTGAATCAGCTGTTCAACCGCAGTGGTTTGACACAGGAAGAGATCCACATCCTGCGTGGCATGGCCAAGGCCATGCTCAGGGTGGCCAACAAGCCCGCGCCTCCGGTGGTGTTGCCGCAAGCGAATTAGACTCGACGCATGTTTTCCAGAATCCGCTCCGACGTTCAATGTATTCTCGACCGTGACCCCGCTGCCCGCAGCACCTGGGAGGTCCTGACCTGTTATCCCGGTTTGCATGCCGTGGTGCTGCACCGACTGGCCCACGCCTGCTGGGTGCATGGCTTCAAATGGTTGGGGCGCTACATCTCGCACATCACCCGTTTCCTGACCGGTATCGAGATTCATCCGGGTGCCAAGATTGGCAACCGGGTGTTTTTTGACCATGCCATGGGCGTGGTAGTGGGTGAGACCGCCGAGATTGGTGATGACTGCACCATTTACCAGGGTGTCACCCTGGGGGGTACGTCGCTTTACAAAGGCACCAAGCGGCACCCGACGCTGGGCCAAGGTGTGGTGGTGGGTGCGGGTGCACAAGTCTTGGGAGGCTTTACTGTGGGTGATGGTGCCAAGGTCGGCTCCAATGCAGTCGTGACCAAACCGGTGCCGGCGGGTGCCACGGCGGTGGGCAACCCGGCGCGCATCATTCAGGCGGAACTGGACGTCAAGCGCGAAGAGGCCGCTTCCAAGATGGGTTTCTCGGCCTACGGCGTCACCCAGAGTGATGACCCGCTGAGCCAGGCGATGCGCGGTCTGATCGACAACGCCTCGGGGCACGAACACCAGATTGCGATGTTGTGGAAAGCCATCGAGACGCTGCAGTCCAGCCGCCCGGGTGGCGACTGTGTGCCGCAGGACGCCACGCTCAGTGAACACTTTGAAGCGGCCAGACTCAACGAACTGGTTGGCAAATAGCGGCGCTGGCAACTGGGTTGACTCGGGTACTCTTTGGGAGAGTTGGCTTTTGCCAGGCCAAGGCTCAAGGAAAAATGGAATTGCCGGTTTCTTGCTTTGCGAACCACACACCAGTGGATCTTGTGGATCGAGGCCTATTGACCAGTTATGAAACGTAAACTCTACGCCAAAAAACTACGAATCGCAGCTTTGGGTCGAAATACCTTGCAAATGCTCGCATCTGTTTCCAGGTAGGGGCCCCCAATCAGGTCGATGCAATAGGGCACCGCGGCAAAAATGCCGTCCACCAAGGTTTGGCCCCCGGGGTCTTTCAGGCCTTCGAGTGTTTCGGCAATGGCTTTGGGCTGCCCGGGCAGATTGATGATCAGGGTTTGGTCGCGAATTACCGCGACCTGACGCGACAGGATCGCCGTTGGCACAAATTTCAGGCTGACCTGGCGCATTTGTTCACCAAAGCCGGGCATCACCTTGTGCGCCACGGCCAGCGTTGCCTCGGGCGTGACATCACGCGGTGCCGGGCCGGTGCCGCCGGTGGTCAATACCAGGGCGCAGCCGGCTTGTACCAGTTCGATCAGGGTATTGCTGATGGTGGCCTGGTCGTCCGGGATCAGCCGTGACTCGAACCGGAGCGGATTCTTGAGGGCGCGACTCAACCAGTCGCTCAAGGCAGGCAGCCCCTTGTCCTGGTAAATACCGCCTGAGGCGCGGTCGCTGACTGAGACGATACCGATGGTGACGACGGGGTACGGGTTACTCATGACGCTTCTCGGGCAGGGCTGAATACGGGAACGGCGGGCTCGGGCTCCGGCTGGGCAGTAAGGGCTTCACGCAGCAACTGGAAAATTTCGCGGTAAGCACGGCCATGGCGCACTGCGGCTCCCGGTGTGGCAGGTATGGCATCTTTTCGGGCCTGGCGAATCAGCGCCCGTAGTTGCTGCGTGTCAGTAGCTGGGTATTTGGCGATCCATTCACCGGCGGCGTCATCATCAGCGATCATCCGGTCACGCCACTGTTCACTTTGGTGCAATGCCAGGTTTTCTACCGCCGAGCCATTGGCCTGCACATCCAGTGCGGCGCGCACTGCTTCCAGCTCGGCGGCCTCCAGCTTGCGCATGAGTTTGCCGATAAACTGCATCTGGCGTCGCTTGCCCTCAAAGTTGGTGATACGTTTAGCGTCGGCAATTGCGTCCCGAAACTTGTCGGAAAGCGGCAATTGGGTCAGCAGTTCCGTCCGTAGCGTCAACAAGGCTTCCCCGAGTTTTTGCAGCTCCGTACTTTCACGTTTGAGGTCGGTGCGGCTCTGCTCGTCGGTGCCCTTGAGTTCGGCTTTGAGTTCGAGGTCACGCTCGCTGCCCTCGGCGACGAACTCACCGCGAACAAAGTAGCCTTTTTTGAGTTTTCTTGACATAGCCAAGTATCATAGCCGCCGCTATGAAACAACCCAATACGCCCAAGCGCCCTGCAGCGTCCGCTGCCCTTTTATCTGTCCAACCTGAACAAGGGTTTGCCTACAGCCGCACTTTTTTTGAGGGTTTGGTGGATCAGGCGCTGCACCACGCCATCCAACTGGGCGCAACAGATGCAGCGGCCCATGCATCGGAAGGATGTGGCCTAAGTGTTTCTGTGCGCAAAGGCGAGCTGGAAAACGTGGAACGTAACCGTGACAAGTCGCTGGGGATATCGGTCCACATTGGTCAGCGGCGGGGCAACGCCAGCACCTCGGATTTTTCGCAGGCAGCGATCGAGCAGACCGTTCAAGCGGCCTTTGATATTGCCCGGTTCACCGCCGAAGACCCCTTTGCGGCGTTGCCGGACGCGGCCGATGTGGCGCAGGTCGGCGATCAACGCGACGACCTGGAGCTTTTTTTCCCCTGGGTGATCACCAGTGAGGCCGCAGCCCAGCTGGCGGTGCAGGCCGAGGCGGCTGCATTGACGGTTGACAAACGGATCACCAACAGCGAAGGTGCCGCCGTCTCTGCGCAGCAGTCCCACTTCTTTAGTGCGCATACCCACGGGTTTCGTGGTGGTTATGCCAGCTCGCGCCACTCTGTTTCGGTGTCACCGATTGCTGGCAAGGGCGAGGACATGCAGCGTGACGCCTGGTACAGCTCGCAGCGTGATGCGGCCGACCTGGCTTCGCCAGAGGCGGTTGGCCATTACGCGGCACAACGTGCGCTAAGCCGATTACGCGCCCGAAAAATTGCCACCGTTGAATGCCCTGTGTTGTTTGAGTCGCCATTGGCGGCCGGGCTGCTGGGCACTTTTGTGCAGGCCATCAGCGGCGGCGCGCTGTACCGCAAGAGCACATTCCTGCCGGACTGCCTGGGCAAACTGGTATTTCCAAGACATGTCGATATCCTTGAGGATCCGTTCATCAAGCGTGGCAAAGGCAGCGCTCCATTTGACGACGAAGGTGTACACGTCAAGGCACGCAGCGTGGTGGACGCGGGGCGGGTTCAGGGGTATTTCTTGGGCAGCTACTCCGCCCGGAAACTGGGCATGAAGACCACCGGCAACGCCGGTGGCTCGCACAATCTGGTGCTGACTTCACGTCTGACCCGCGCTGGAGATGATCTCGATGCCATGCTGAACCGGCTGGGCACCGGACTGTTTGTCACCGAGCTGATGGGCAGCGGTGTGAATTACGTCACCGGGGACTACTCTCGTGGCGCAAGTGGTTTTTGGGTCGAGCGAGGGCGGATTGTTTACCCGGTACACGAAATCACCATTGCCGGCAACATGAAGTCCATGTTCAAGGGCATACAGGCCGTCGGTGCTGATTCCTATAACTATGGCAGCAAGACCGTTGGCTCCGTGCTGATCGACCGGATGAAGGTGGCTGGCAGCTAATTTGCAGCGGGTTCTTTCAGCGAACCGTCACAAACCAAAACCAGCACCAGCCCCCAGCAGTGTGGCGGCACCCAATGCGGCAAAGATCGCTGCGGCGATGCCGTGCACCAGTTTCATCGGGGTCCTGTCGGCCAGCTTATCACCCACGAAGACCGCCGGCACATCGGCAATCAGCATGCCCAGGGTGGTGCCAATCACCACCAGCAACGGGCTAGGGTAGTGGGCGGCCATGGCAATCGTGGCAATTTGGGTTTTGTCGCCCATTTCCGCCAGAAAAAACGTGATGAGAGTGGCGCCAAAGACGCCGAAGCGCTGCGCGGTTTGGGTTTCCTCGTCTTCAATCTTGTCTGGAATCAAAGTCCACACCGCCATACCGATGAAGGATGCACCCAGCACCCAGCGCAGCATCTCAGGTGTCACGGCCGAAGTGATCCAGGCTCCCAGCGCCCCCGCCAGTCCATGGTTGACCACGGTTGCCAGCAAAATGCCAAGAATGATGGGCATGGGTTTTTTGAACCGGGCCGCGAGAATAAACGCCAGCAGTTGGGTTTTGTCACCAATCTCGGCCAGCGCCACAACGCCCGTTGAAACAAACAAGGATTCCATGCAGGGGTTCACATGGGCCTGTTGGTGCCGGTGCTGTTTGAGACCAGACAAGTCCTGGCAAGACCCACCAGTTCGTCGAGTATTTCATGCTCGACTGCGGGCTGCAGCGCAGCAGCATCGCCAAATGCACCGGTTGGCATCAGCTTGATCTGGCCGTCGGACCGCAGCAATTTCAACTCGCCACCACAATGGCGGCAATAAACCAGGGAACTGTCAACCTGATGCCGATGGATGACCACGATAGGCCCACACGCCGGGCAATCCTGCAGGGGGATGCTCGGCTCGCTGTACCCCACGATATGGTCCAGGACGCCTTGTTGACCGAGCGTGATCAGGAGCTTGCCCCAGTGACTGTCAAACTGTGATCCAAGGCACTCGGCAACAATGCCCAGAGCCTGGTCAATCGACATTCCGCGCCGGTAAGGCCGGGTGGAGGTCATGGCATCAAAGGCATCGGCAATACCCACAATACGCGCGTCAAGTGGAATGTTTGTTCCCGACAGCCGATGCGGGTAACCGGCACCGTCCGGGCGCTCATGATGGGCAGTGACCGCGTGCAGCGCCAAGGCGGCCAGCGGGTGATCCGACAGCAGACGATGACCGACTGCAGGGTGGGTCTTGATGACGGCATATTCCTGCTCAGTCAGTCGATCGGGTTTGTTCAAAATGGCGTCAGGCACCGCAATCTTGCCCAGATCGTGAAGAAAACCGCCCACCATGACCCGGGCCACCTCTGCCGGAGTCAGGCCGCCGGCCTGTGCCATCAATCGTGACAATTGGGAGACGCGCCACAGATGCCCGCCGGTGTAGGGGTCGCGTGCCTCGACCATTGAAGCCAGTGAAAACAGGCTCTTTAACAGCAGTTGTTCATTTCTCATCGGGAGTGGATCATATGCGCCATTGGGCGGACTGGTGTTCGCCTGCCTCGTCGGGCCAAGGGCGGCTCTGCGTCCTGGTCACACCACCATCAGCTGGCCCATCAGGCCCGCATTGGCCTGTTCCAGGATCTGGCAGTAAAACATGCGTACACCCGGCGAGGCATGAACCAGCCGGATGCGCACGGCCTCGCCAGGTTTCAGGTTCACAACATCGCGCCATGCCAGGTCGGGCTCTGGTGTGACCCGTCCACCGAGTTCGGACTCGATGACCTGGAACCGGGTGCCCTGAATGTGAAACGGGTGGTCCATATCTGACTCGTTGGCAACCTCCCACTGCTCCACCTCGGCGACGCGGCTGCTCAGGTCCACACGCGCCTTGTCAAACTGGCGACCATTCAGCAGGAACATGATGTGTTCAACCCCTCCTATTGTCGAGGTCTCCTCCGAGATGACGACGCGTTTTTTCACACGCGGTTCACCCAGTGAGGTGATGCGACGCAACTGGGTTGGCAGTGCATCGTGGGCATGTGGCCTGATGCCGCCAAAGTCCACCCGCAACAGGTTCAGGGCACGTTCGGGTGCGACGCCGCCGACCTTTCCGCGCTGATAGGGTGCGGCCCATAGGCCCAGATCGCCACCCTGGCTCGGCGCGTCGATCACAAGCTCGGCGCGCTGGCCGGGCGTCAACAGCAGTTCTGGCAAACCCTGACGCGGTGTTTGAAGCAGGCCGCCATCGGTGCCGACCAGAGTCAGCAGGGTGGCGGGGAACTGAAGGCGCAGATAACGTGCACTGCTGGCGTTGACGATCCGCCAGCGTTCA
>JAGOUM010000040.1 GCA_018061265.1 Rhodoferax sp.
GTGGAGCGCCGCCTGCTTGCTGCCGATGTGCCGGTGGGGGTGCTACTCTCCGGCGGACTGGATTCAAGCCTGCTGGTGGGCCTGCTGGCCGACCATGTGAAAGACCTGCGAACGTTTTCAATCGGATTTGAAGATCTGGGTGGTGGCGCTGAAAAAGCCGACGAGTTTGAATATTCAGACCAGGTGGTGGCGCACTTCAAGACGCGACATCACAAGTTCAGCATCCCCAACAGCGAGGTCATGGCGCGCCTGCCCGAGGCGGTGGCGCAAATGACCGAGCCCATGGTCAGCCACGATGTGATTGCCTTTTACCTGCTGGGTGAAAGGGTCTCGAAAGAGGTCAAAGTGGTGATGTCGGGCCAGGGTGCCGACGAGGTGTTTGGCGGCTATTTCTGGTACCCCAAAATGGACGCCAGTACCGGCACACCACTGGAGCGTTTTGCCCCGCACTATTTTGACCGTGACCACCAGGAATACCTGCAGATGGTGACAGCACCCTACCAAATTGCGGATGTCACGTCTGAATTGGTAGCCAATCGGTTGTCGGAGCCAGATGCCGACGACTTTCTGGACCAGGTATGGCGATTTGACGCCACCACGCTGATCGTGGACGACCCGGTCAAACGCGTCGACAACATGCCGATGGCCTGGGCGCTGGAGGTGCGAACGCCGTTCCTGGACCACGAACTGGTGGAATTGGCCGCCAGAATGCCACCCGAGCTCAAACTCAAGGAAGGTGGCAAGTTCCCGCTCAAGGCGATCTCACGCGGGCTGATCCCGGACTCTGTGATTGATCGGCCCAAGGGCTACTTTCCAGTGCCGGCACTGCGCTACGTGCGCGGCCCTTTTCTGGAAATGATGCGTGACATCCTGATGTCGCCTGCATGTATCCAGCGCGGGCTGTACCAGCGCGACTACGTCGACCAACTGCTGGCCGCACCCGAGGCACCTGAACACTTCACCCGCATCAACGGCAGCAAGCTTTGGCACCTGGCGCTACTGGAATGGTGGTTGCAGGTGCACGTGGACACTTTGGCCCCGCCGTAGAATCAGGCAAAGACTTCCAATTGCGTCGTTGGTCGAGTCAGCCGCCACTGAAGGGCACATGCGCTATCAGACCAGTATTTCCTTGGACAGTGAACGGTCAGCAGAGTTGCTGAGGGTGGCCATTGCCGTGCTGGTGTTCGGGTCATTCGCCACCATGTTGACGCTTGGCTCTTCTCTGGCTGAGTCGAAGGTGAACCTGTTTGGTCCGCTGCTGATGCTGGCCGTTGGCATCTGTGGCTGGCTCATTTTGCGCCTAGGCAAACCGTTGCTGGCCAGTCAGGTGCTGGTTTACGGAGTGTGTGCCGTCACCACCAGCATCGCTGCTTTCACCGGTGGCGTGCGATCCCCTGTCATGGTGATCTATCCGATCCTGATTCTGAGTTTTGGCTGGTTGAGCAACGCGCGCGCTGCCGTGTCACTGTCGCTGCTGATCGCGGCGCTCACTCTCGGGCTCTGGGCGGCGCAAGGGCTTTCGCTGATACCTCGGCAGGACTTGCCCAGCGCTGCCGTTTACACCTTGCACAGCCTGGTGGTTTACGCCCTGTCCACGGTGCTGGTGGTGTTCATACTTCGGGCCTATCAGCGCCGGCTTCAGGAACTTAACAAACTTGGCGACGAACTGACCGAATACACCGGCCTGCTGGAACAGAACACGGATACGCTGGAGCGCGCCCAGGCGGTTGCGAAAGTTGGCAGCTGGGTGCTAGACATTGCGTCAGACCACATCAATCCCTCAGTACAGGGTTGCGCCATCCTCGGCTTGCCAACCGGCTCATCGATCCGCCTGTCGCAATACCTTGCCATGGTGCACCCGGAGGACCAGCCCGAACTAATGGAAGACTGGCGCCAGGCCCTAAAAGGCGGGTTATTGGACTGCGAGCACCGTATTGTGCTGAAGGATGGGGTTCGCTGGATCCGGCAGCGCGCGGAGTTGGACCGCCATCAGGGCAGGGCCAGCCACGCCCTGGGCATTGCACAGGACATCACCGAGCGCAAGTTGATGCAAATGGCTTTGCGTGAAAGTGAACAACGCCACCGCACACTGATCGAGTGGACCCCCGAAGCCATCCTGGTGCACCAGAAAACGCGCATCCTTTACGCCAATCCCGCCGCACTCAAACTGTTTGGCGCACCCAATGCCCAAGCCTTGGTTGGCCAGTCGACCGAGACACTGATTCACCCGGACAGTCTGGCGCAGCAACAGGACAGGATGGCACAGATTGAGCGCGGTGAAGATGTTGAACCGATTGCGCACGCCCGGTTTCTCAAGCTGGACGGCACGGTCATTGACGTTGAAGTGCAAGGCACAGCCATCGAATTTGACGCTGCGCCGGCCATCCATGTGTCGATTCGCGATGTCACCGAGCGCAAGCAGCTTGAAAACGAGATTCGTCAGTTGGCGTTTTACGACACCCTGACCGGTTTACCCAATCGCCGCCTGCTCAATGACCGTCTTGGCCAGACGATCATGGCGAACCGGCGCAATTCGGCCTTTGGTGCGCTGATGTTCCTTGACCTGGACAACTTCAAACCCATCAACGACACCTACGGCCACTCGGTGGGTGATGTCCTGCTGGTCGAAGCGGCCCAGCGCATCAGGCATTGCATCCGGGAAACCGACACCGTGGCGCGTTTTGGCGGTGACGAATTCGTGGTGCTTCTCACCGAACTCGATCCGGAGCGCAACAGCTCACAACAGCATGCCCAAGCCGTGGCCCTGAAGATACGCAACAATCTGGCCGCGCCCTATGTGCTGCAGGTGCATGCTGACACCGGTGCCGCGCTGCAGGTTTCACACCAGTGCACCGCCAGCATCGGCGTTGTGATCTTTGGTAGCGGTGACAACACCGATCCTGAAGACCTGACCAAACGGGCCGATGTGGCCATGTACCAGGCCAAAAGTGATGGACGCGACCGGATCAGTTTTGCCGATCAGCTTTCATTATTTTAATAGCAAACTATCATTTATAGTAAAGCGCTGAAGGCGACTTTTGGCGTGTTTTCTACAAGGCCAGACGCAAACGCGCAATACCTTGGATGATGCGGTCGGTATCCGCGGTGGCAAAACTCAGCCGCAGTGTGGCCCGGTCCGGATCGTGGGCGAAAAATGGCGCCCCGGGCACAAAGGCCACACCCTGATCAATGGCCCGCCTGGCAAATTCAGCCGCATCGGCCGATTGGCCTGTGGCCCCGGTCAGTCTGGCCCAAAAAAACATCCCGCCTTGTGGTGGGTTAAAGGCAATGGCGTCTCCCAGTTCGCGCTGCAAGGATTGCGCCATGACGCGGGCACGCTCGGCGTAGGTGGAACGCACCACTGCCAGTGTGTCACCCAGCCGGTTCAGGGTGAGGTAATGGGCACAAATCGCCTGGGTCAAATTGCTGGTGTGGGCATCACTGAACTGTTTGCACATGGTGGCTTTGGCCAACAATTCGGCCGGCGCGATCATCCAGCCAACGCGCAGGCCCGGGCTGAGGATCTTGCTGAACGACCCACAATGTGCCAGCCAGTCCCGGCTACCTGACACCTGGTCACTCAATGCCAGCAGGCTGGGTGGTGGTGGCTGATCAAAATACAGTTCACCGTAGGGGTCGTCCTCAACCACCAGAGTCTGGGTTCGCACCGCGATCTCCAGAATACGCTGACGACGCGCCAGACTCAGGGTTGCACCACTGGGGTTGCCGAACGTGGGAATAAGGTAGACCAGCTTGGGTTGGTGCTCCTCGATCAAAGCTTCAAGCCGGTCGACATCGACGCCGTCGGCGTCGATGGGCGCACCGATGATATGGGCCCCATAGAGCCTGAAACACTGGATGGTCGCCAGAAAGGTGGGGGCTTCAACAATCACCTTGTCGCCCGGGGAGATCATGGTTTTGCCAATCAGGTCAAGCGCCTGCTGGCTGCCGGTGGTGACAATCAGGCCATCGGCGGCGACGCGGCTGCCCTTGTCCGCCATAAAGCGCGAGATCGCCTCGCGCAAGGGCTGAAAACCCTCGGTGGCACCATATTGCAGCACCGGGCCGGGGTTCTCTGCCAACACGGCTTGTGAAGCCATGGCGATGCCCGCCACATCAAACAGCGCCGGGTCGGGAAAGCCGCCGGCAAAACTGATGATGCCGGGTTTTCCCAACAATTTGAAGAGTTCACGGATGGCCGAGGTTTCGACGTTTTGAAGGCGTTGGGCAAATTGCATGATGTCGTGGGGAAATTGGAAGGCAGATCGTTCAGTTTTTGGGTGGCCGTTTTGGCATCGCTTCATTTCAGCCAGCCCGGATTGGGGTAAATTGTCTCTGATAAGCTGCGCACTTCTAAAGGAATTCACCATGCAAGGTCTCGACGCTTTTTTTGCAACGGTCAAGCTGCCCTCCATTTCTCAGGTGACTCAGGCGCTGATCAAGACCTTTGACGACGAAGACGCGGGTGTGCAGGAGGTCGCTGACATCATCGCCAAAGACCCGGCGCTGGTGGCCAAATTGCTGCGTCTGGCCAACAGCGCCCAGTTTGGCCTGCCTCGTGGCGTCGGATCGCTTGACGAAGCTATTCAGATGGTGGGCATGGCCAAAGTGCGCAGCCTGTCGCTGGGTGCCAGCCTGTGTGACGCGTTTCCGCGGGTTCCAGGTCTGAACGAACAGGAATTCTGGCGCAGCAGCATGGCCTGTGCCGGTTACGCACGATGGCTGGCCGGTGGTATGGACATGGATATCGGGCAGGCCTGGCTGACCGGCATGATGCTGCGCCTGGGCGAATTGCTGATTGCCCAGGCCAATCCGCTGGCCATCACCGAGATCGAGAAACTGCCGATGTTGCCGGGTGGCCGCTGGGAGCGTGAGAAACGCCTGATCGGTTTCGCCGAGGGGCAAATCACCGCCGAACTGGCACGGCGCTGGAATTTCCCGATGTTGATGGTGCAGGCACTTGAGCGGGCCTACGATCCTCTGGTGGAGCAGGCGTTCTCGCGTATGGGCGCAGTGATCAACCTGGCCGGCCTGCTGGCCGACATACCCCATGCCCAGGCCAGCGCGGTGGACGGCTTGCCCCATGATGTCATCGAAGTTCTGACGCTGGATGTCAACTGGATGAAGGCCAGTTTTCCCGAAGCCGACTCCTTCATCAACGTGGCCTAAACGCATGCGGACCCGCGACATCGCCACTTTTTTTGCCACGCTGGCGCAGACCAACCCGCAGCCACAGACCGAGCTTGAGTTTGCCAGTGTGTTTGAATTGCTGGCGGCGGTGCTGTTGTCGGCCCAGGCGACGGATGTGAGTGTGAACAAGGCCACCCGCACGCTTTTTGTGGTGGCGAATACACCAGGAAAAATGCTGGCGCTGGGGCTGGCCGGGGTGGAATCCCATATCCGCACCATCGGCCTGTACCACTCGAAAGCGCGCCACCTGTTGCAAACCTGCCAGATCCTGATGGAGCAGCACGGCGGCTTGGTGCCGCGAACCCGCGAGGCGCTGGAGGCCTTGCCGGGCGTTGGGCGAAAAACGGCCAACGTGGTGCTCAATGTGGCATTCGGCGAGCCCACCATGGCCGTGGACACCCACATCTTTCGTCTCGCCAATCGTACCGGTCTGGCGCCAGGCAAAACACCCCGTGAGGTCGAGGATGCCCTGTTGAAGCGAGTTCCGAAGGCCTATCTTCGCGATGCCCACCATTGGCTTATTCTGCACGGGCGCTACGTCTGCCAGGCCAGAACACCGCGGTGTTGGGAGTGCGCAGTGGCTGAACCCTGTAGTTTTCAATCCAAAACCGCGCGCCCCTGATTTGATCCAACACATCGCCAGAGGTGCGTCAACTTCCTTAAATCAATAGCAGACAGTGCTTATTTAATAAGCGCTTGAAGCACGTTTTGATCAAAATTAGCCTCGACAAAATCCGCCATGCGCTCGAACACGGTATCCAGTGTGGGCACCGGACCGTCCATGTGGTGACCCAGCAGCGCTTGTAAGGCGGCGGGGTCTTCGAACAGGCCATGCAGGTAGACACCCAGCACGTTGCCGGCGGCATTGGACCAACCCAGACCCTCGGGCAGAACTGCTACGGCCTTGTCCCCTGCCTGTGCCATCGCCGGGTGCTGCACCGTCAGGCCGTGGTGGATTTCATAACCCCACACACGCACACCCGCCAGGGCGGACCAGGGGTTGGCGTGGGGCTGCGTCCGGTCCGACGCTGACGAAAGCGGGTCAATCTGCGGCATATGCCGGACAAAACAGCGTGTGGTCCGGCGCACCGTTTTGTTCGCGGCAAACTGTGTCACCAGCGGCAACAGCCCCAGCCCGGGTGCGTTGCCGTCGATGCCGTGGGTGTCAATCAGCGCCTCCCCCAGCATCTGCAGCCCACCACACACCCCCAGCACCGCGCCACCCTGGCGGGCATGGTGGGTAATGGCGGCGTCGAGCCCCTGCTGGCGTAACCAGTTGAGGTCGGCACTGGTCGATTTGGAGCCGGGCAAAATGACCCAGTCCGTGGGCTTCAAACCCGCGAGGCCAGACGGCGAGCGGACCCACGTCAGGCGCAGGCCGGGTATGTTTTTCAGCGGCTGAAACTCGTCAAGATTGCTGATGCGCGGGTAGGCCAGTACGGCCACCGTCAGCCTGATCGCGCCACCAGCGATGCTGCGCTCATCAAACACCCCGTCCTCTTCGGGCAGGCCATGCTGCCACCACATCGGCAAAACCGCCACGGTGGGCACACCGGTCAGGTCCTGCAGCAGTTGCGGTGCGGGTGCCAGCAGCGTGGGGTCACCGCGAAATTTATTGAGCACAAAACCTTTGATCAGCACACGCTCGTTTTGCGGCAGCAACGCCCAGGTGCCAAAAAGGTGCGCAAAAGCACCGCCCCGGTCGATGTCAGTCACCAGCAGGCAGGCGGCGTTGCAGTGCAAGGCGACACGCATGTTGACGATGTCGCATTCAGCCAGGTTGATCTCGGCAGGTGACCCCGCGCCCTCGATCACCACCAGGTCATTCTGAGCGCGCAGCGCATCCAGCGCGACTGCAATGTACGGCCAGACATGGGCGCTGCGCACACGCCATGGCATGGCGGTGAGTTCGGCATTCACCTGCCCCATCAGCACCACCTGGCTGTGGGTGTCCGCCTCGGGCTTGAGCAGCAGCGGGTTCATGCGGACATCGGGTATGGCTTGGGCGGCCAATGCCTGGAAGTACTGGGCCGAGCCGATCTCACCCTGACCATCGCCGGATGCCACCACCCGGGCGTTGTTGCTCATGTTCTGTGCCTTGAACGGCGCCACTTTTAAGCCCTGGCGCGCGTAATGGCGGCACAGCGCCGTGGCCAGCCAGCTCTTGCCAGCACCGCTGGTGGTACCCAGCACCATGATGCATCGGGCTGTCATGGGTGCGCTGTCAGTTCGAATATAGCTATAACAATAATAGCTACTGACGCATTATTCATAAGGGCTAGATGCCAATTTAGCATTGATTTTTGTTCCTAAGCGGTAAGCACCACTCAATGGCATGGTGTCCCTCTTTGGCCTCAAGCTGCATCCCAGCTTGATCACCGCGCAGGCGGGGACAAAACGATGGCGTATCGCGGTTTATGCGCCCCTTGATCGGCAATCTGCGTCTGCATCAAACGCCCGGCCTGCAATGCGGCAATCGCTGGCTCAAGGGATCTTTGAGTAGGTCTGAAAGTTTCGTAGTCGTACCTTTCAGTCAGATGACGGGGTATCGCGGTGCACCCTCTGCAGCATCGCTATCGGCAAAAACAAACAGAGCAGGTCATCCAGCGAGGGGCTAAACCCCAGCCCTTCATAAAACAGGCGGGCTTTGTCATGCTTGGCATCGACGATGACGGCATACAAACCCACCTGCTTTGAAAAATCAAGCGCCAGTTGCAGGGCAAATGCCATCAACTGCTGACCCAGACCACGCCCTTGTGCGCGCTTGTCCACCGCCAGCCGCCCGACCCGCAACACCGGAGCCGGGTACCTTGGCAACTTATGGTGTTCAGGAAGTTGTACCGCCTGAACCTGCCCGGCGCTGACGGTGACAAAACCAACAACGGTTACGCCATCGTCCGCCAAAGCCACACAGGTTTTGCCAAAACCTTTTCGATTCATTTGATTGGCTTGACGTTGCAAGAACGCGTTCAAAGCCGGTTCGCCGCAGTCAAAGTTGTGGCGATCATGCTGCGCCGCCAATGCCGCGATGTGCAGCGTCATGGACGACTGCGCATCAAATCAATCAACGCTTGGGGAGGTTCCTTCGGGTTTTCACAGGCTTCGACAAATGCCTCAAACGCAGCCTGTGACAGCGTGATTTGTTCTACCTGGTTCACGATACGGCTGGATGCCTCGAACATGGTTTGCGAGATAAAGCTCGACACCGTGGCCCCGGTCAGTGCGGCGGCGCGTTCAATCAAGGCTTTGGCCTGTGGACTGGTACGCAAGTTGATGCGGGCTGATTCGGTTTGACTTGCAACGGTCGGCATATTGAACTCCTGAAAAGTCAGTCTGTGTACGTCATTTTGACACACAGCCATTCCTGTTCGCCAACGAAAGCGGGTCAAGCGCCACATTCAGCACACACCACTGCCCAAACGCCGGCGCGTCCAACGGCCATTGCGCGGCGTGCTGTACTTGGCGCACACCGCGCGCCAGCAGATGCGCGGCGCGGATCACGCCCGCGTGGGTGATCCACACCTGATCTTGCTGCCCTGTTGCGGCCGCATCCCACACGCTGGCCACCTGCGCCATGAATTCAGCCACGCTTTGCGCGCCACCAAAGCGGTGCTGCCAGAAGTCCGCCGTCCAATCGTCGAGTGCCTGGCGCGGCATGGCATCCCAGCGCTGGCCTTCAAAACAGCCAAAATTCATTTCAGCCAGCCGGTGATCAGTTTTATAGATCAAATCGGGACGAAGCCCGCACAGGGTATGCGCTAGAAGCTCGCATCTTTGTAGCGGAGAGCTGACCACCGGCACGCCGTGTGGCGAGACTTGCGCCAGCGACCTGGCGGCCTGCAAGGTGGCCGGTGCGTCAGCCGCCACGTCCAGCGCGCCATAACAAACCCCGCCATCCACCAGCGGCTGCGCGTGGCGCACCAGCCACAGCTTCATGCCAGCCCGCCCACGCAACGCGCACGCCGCGCTGGCCAGACAACTGCCCGTTTGAATTTCAAATGGATGGCCTCCAACACCTGCCGCCACCCCTGCCCTCCCCAGCGGGGGAGGCAGCAGAACAAACAGCCAGCCGGTTGGAAAATCGCATTTGGCTGTTGCCCCTTCCCCCACTGAGGGGCGGTTGGGATGGATGCGGGCTGTTGGCCCACGCCACTTTGCATCGCACCCCGGCCACAACCTGCGTCACAGGCTCAACCCCAGACCAAGATAAAACGCCACTTCACACACCTGCTGTGTGGCCCCCAGGCAGTCGCCGGTAAAACCACCCAGACGCTGCCAAAACCAGCGCGTCATCCAACCCCAGGCAATGGCTGAGAGCACCAGCGCATTCAGCAAGGCCAGCAGCAAACCATCCAGAGCCAGGTCAAAAGCTATGAACATGGTAGCTGCTTGCGCATACACGATAATGGCCAGAGCCCAAAAACACCATAAAAATCCAGTCAGCAGCGCGGCCCCGCTGATCTGGTCTGCCAGCGGCTTGGACTTGGACCCCGCTGCGTCGCCCACATGCGCCAGCAGCCGGATGGTCAGCAGCGGCCAGGTGCGCGACACCACATGCGCGGCAAACAGCGCGGTACACAGCAGCGGCACGCTGATGTCACCCAGCAATGCCAACAGCGCCACCTTGCTCAGCAGCACCAGCACCACGGCAATCGCGCCAAACGCCCCCACCCGCGAATCTTTCATGATGACCAGCGCCCGGTCACGGTCCACGCTGCCGCCCAGGCCGTCGGCCACATCGGCCAGGCCGTCTTCATGAAAGGCCCCGGTGATCAGCACACCAAGCGCGGTGCCCAGCACCGCCACCACCAGCGCTGCCGCGCCGGTGTGTGGCAACGCCATCGCCAACCCGCCACTGAAAACCGCCACCAGCGCCCCCACCAACACCCCGACTCCCGGAAAATGCCCGGCACTGGCCCGCAGCATGGCCGGGCTAAAACCGACCCACTGCGCCAACCGACCCGTGACCGGAATGCGCGTAAAAAACTGCAGGCTCAGCAGGTAATGGCGAATAAATTGAAGTAGGAATGCGGGCATGACAGCACCGTCTTAACTGGCATGTGCGCTTGCCCACCACCAAGAATGAAACTTTGTCGAAGCGCAGCCCGCGCTGCGAACTCGAGCCTTCGCATTCGCGGCGAGGGCGGCGCTCCTACAGAACATCCGGTGTTGATTCACGTTAAGCCACCGCCGGCTGCGCCTGCGCCTTCTCCGACACCCCGGCTGACGCAAAGCTGGCCATCTCGCGCAACATGGCGCAGGCAGCTTGCAACAGCGGCCAGGCCAGCGCCGCGCCTGAACCCTCACCCAGGCGCAAACCCAGGTCCAGCAAGGCCTGCACACCCAGGTGCTGCAGCATGAATTCATGCCCGCGCTCGCCGCTGCGGTGCGCAAACACACAGCGCTGCAACACCAGCGGCTGCAGCGCGTGCGCCACCAACACGGCAGAGGTGGCAATAAAGCCGTCCACCAGCACCACCCGGCGCTCAACGGCGGCCTGCAGCACGGCACCAACCATCGTGGCAATTTCAAAGCCACCCATAGCCGCCAGCACATCCAGTGGCGCGGTGGCTTGTGGGTGGCGCGCCAGCACTTCACGCAGCACAGCGGTCTTGCGCTGCACGGCAGGCGCGTCCAGCCCGGTGCCAGCACCGGTACAGACCTCAATGTCCAGCCCGGCCAGCCGTGCCAGCAACAGCGATGCCGCCGAGGTGTTGCCAATGCCCATTTCGCCAAGCAGCAGCGCGTTGCCGGGCAGCGCTTTCACCAGCGCCATGCCGTGCTGGATGGCTTGCTGGCATTGCCCGGCGGTCATGGCGACTTGTTCGCTGGCGTCGGCCGTGCCCAGCTCGGCCCCCACGGCCTTGCGCACCTGCAAGCCCGGGCGCTGGCTACCGGCAGGCAGACCGGCCAAAAAGTCGTGTTTGACACCACAGTCCACCACCGTCAGCGCAATGCCATTCAGGCGCGAAAACACGCTGACCGCGGCACCGCCAGACAGAAAGTTTTCCACCATCTGCCAGCTCACGTCACTCGGAAAAGCCGACACACCCCGCCGGGTGATGCCGTGGTCGCCGGCAAACACCACCATTTGCGGGTCGTGCAGGCTGGGGCTGTCGGTACCCAGGATTTCGCCAATCTGCAAAGCCAGCGACTCCAGCCGGCCCAGCGAGCCCAGCGGTTTGGTTTTGTTGTCAAGCTTGTGCTGCAGCGCGCGGGTCAAGGCGGGCTGGCGGATGTCGCAAAGTTGGGGCAGATTCAGGTGCATGGGGTTCCTTTGGAGTTCAAGTTGTTGAGATACAACGGGTTGTTCAATTCAAGACAGGCTGACCGCGCAGCGCCATGCCGAGCGCCTGTTGCGCCTGCGGCTCCAACACGCCCAGGCGGTACCAGCCGGGCAAGCCAAACGCGCTGGCATCGCGCAGCTTGATACCGTGCGTCTGGCGCAGGCAAAGTACATCCAGGGCCGCCACTGGCCGGGCACAAAAAAAGTTGGCCTCACCTGGCAGCACCCGCCAGCCCAGGCTGTGCAGCAATTCGATTTGCTGCGCCTTCCAGTTACGCAGGGTGTGCAGGCTGTTGGCTAGCCAGGCCTGCACCTCCGCACGGACCCAGGCTTGCAGCATGGCCACACCGTCTGCGCCCACCGGCCAGGAAGGTGCCAAACCCTCCAGCGCGGCTGCCGCCTGCGGCGCATCCACCGGGGCAATGGCATACGCCGCCCGCACCCCGGCCAGACCCAGCGCTTTGTTGGGCGTGAAAAGTTGCCAGATCCGGTCCAACTGCGCCGGGCCCAGCAAGGCCTGGCCCGTCAGACGCAGCGGCGCATAAGCCAAATCGAGCACCAGCGTTTGCCGGGTTGAGTCGCCGCCGGTCAGCAGCCATTCTGGCCAGCCGGTGTGCGCTTGACCCAGCGGGCTGGCGGGCTCACACGCCCACACCAGCGCCGCATCTGCCACCTGTGCAACGGTTGGCAAACCCCAGGCACGCGCCGCTTGCAGGTAGTCGCCATAGGCATGGGGTGGCACATGCACACCGGCAGCACCCGCTCGGCGTGCCACCCAGGCGGTAATGCGAAAAATGAACTCGCTGGCACTGGCCGCCAGCACCACGCGCCACACCGGCACGCCATGAAACGCCGCCAACTGCGCCCGCAGATCGGTGTAAGCCGCATCCGGATAATGCCGGGCATCGGCTTGCTGCACCGCCCTTAAGCCCGCCGGGCACGGGCCACAGGCATTGCAGTTGGTAGAAAAATCATGCCGCGGCACGCCCAACGCGTCGGTGCCGCCGTGAATGCGCAGCATCGTCATGGCGCATCGGGCTCCATAAAAGCTACATTATCAATAGCTTTCAACGCTTGCTGCGTAAGGTCTAGAGGGCTATTTATCTTCAAAACAGTCGCCCTCCCACATCAACTGCAAAATAAAGAGCTGCCAGCGCAAGCGGTATAAGGGCTAGAAGTGCTTTTGATGCATGAGCGATGGCGCGCTGCGTGTCGGCTGCTGTGGGAGCCCGCCCCGCTGAATTGAGGGTGTAAACCCCTGGTTTGCCAAGCCGGATGTTCAATGCCAGCGCCATGGCGGCCATCGGCCAGCCGCTGTTGGGGGATGGCGTTTGACCGGCCTCAAAACGCAAGCTGTGCAGCGTCAGGCCGGGGCCAGCGGGCTGCCAGCGTGCCAGCAGCAGCAACACTCCGGTCAGCCTTGCCGGAACCCAGCTCAACACATCATCGGCGCGCGCTGCCCACTTGCCGGCCCAGGCCCAGTTCTGCCCTTTGTAGAGGCCGGGATAGCCCCACATGGCATCGGCGGTGTTGGCAAAGCGGTACAGCGCGGCACCAGGCAGGCCCAGCAGCACAAACCAGAAAATCGGCGCCACCACCGAGTCGTTGAGGTTTTCTGCCATAGATTCGATGGCGCTTTCACGCACCTCGGTGGCGCTGAGTTGCGCCACATCGCGGCTGACCAGCCAGCTCAGCCGTTCGCGTCCGGCTGGCAAGGATTGGCCTAGCGCCGCTTCAACCGCCAACACCTCGCTTCGCAACATGGCCCAGGCCAACATGGGTTTGAGCAACAGGCCCAGCAACACCCCGGCTGCCCACCAGGGCAGCGTGAGCAGCACCGACTGCAACGCCCATAACACTCCAGAAAAAATAGCTGCTCCCGCAGTCCAGGCAAGCGCTGCAAGCCAAAAAGCCTTGTAATCTGGCAGCGTCGGCTGCTGCGCCGTGCGGCGTTGCACCCAAGCCCCGGCCCAGCCCAGGTAGTGACCCAGCCACACCACCGGGTGCAGCCGCACCGGTGGCTCGCCCAGCCAACGGTCCACCGCCAGCGCGACCAACAGCGCCAAGCCTGTGGCAACAAACACCGTGTGGCACGCAAAATCCATTAAGAGCCCAAACCTCGCGATACATGTGAACCCTGCGCCAATAACGCCAACCTCTGCCCAATCTCCTCTGCAATCCTGGCCCTGTCCCGCAGCAACAGGTAGTCCCAGTGGCCATAGCGCCCGTCCTGGTTGACCGCCGACACCCAACGCTGTGCAGCCGCCAGCTTTTCTCCCAGGCGGTCATCAAAGCCTTTGGTTTCCACAATCACATACCAACCCAATGGATCATTCAGGCGCACCAAAAAATCAGGCAAGTAATCGTGCCCCTGCCCTGCCTGCATGTAGGGAATCGCAAAGCCCAAGCCGCTGTTTTTGACAAAACTGTGTACCTGCGGGTGCTGATCCAGCGCATAAGCGGCGATGCGTTCCCACTGTGAATCCGGCACCACATAGTTCACGTGGCTTTTGATGACCGCAAAGGGCTCTTTACGTGTCACATATTCAACATCTGCGGTACGGCCAGGGCCACGGTGGCGCTCCACCCGAATACCCTCATGCCCACCCTGCGCGGGTGTGATGGCTGCCAGCAAGCGCTCAAACATCAAGCCGTTATACGGGGCCAGAAACACGTCGTCCACCGAAGCGGGTTGGTGCGCTCTGACCTTGGTTTTCAGAAACTGGCCAATCAATTGCACAAACTGCGGATACAGCCGCGCCGGATGCAAAAGAGAAGTGGCCTCGTCGGCCTGCCCCATGTACACCCGCACCAGTTCACGGGCCGCTTCGGCCATGCGGGTTTGCACCCGGTGTCCGGCGCGGTAGGCTGCCAAAGAAGCCATGTCAAGCTTGCCCGGCCCATACAAAGTGGGCCGCCCCTCCAGGGTGGGCATGCCAGCCTTCATTTGCACTTCAGGCGGAATGTTCGAGGGGTCAATCAGCAACTCAGGCACACCGGCCCAGTTCACTTGAATCTCGCTGCTGGGTTCAAACACAAAACCCTCGACCCGTGGGAATTGAATCTCCAGCGCAGCGCGCTCCGGCAGCGCCCGCACCCGCCAGGTTTTCACAGGCGGCTTGGGTGCACCACCTTGCGTGGCCTTAAACGGCACCACCTGAAACGGTACACCAAACACCTGCGCCACCTCTTCACCCAAGCGCTCACCACCACCCTCACCATCCGTCTCGTAGCTGACGCGCCGCAAGCCACGCCCCACCACCTGTTCACACAGCAACTGCGACATGAACGGACGCAAACCCACAATGTGTGTCACCGTGTTGCAATCCCAGCCTTCGGTCAACATGCCCACGCTGACAATGGCCCGCACATCGCGCCCCGGTGGATGCAAAGGCTTGTTCAGTTTGTCTGCCAAGGCCACAAACCCATCGGGGTACAGCGGGCTACCCTGCGCATCTAGCGGCCATTCCAAACGGCCAACGGTGTCCAGGCTGAAACGCATCCAGGCATTCAGGTCTGATTTGGCATCGCCCGAGTCGGTCTCTGACACCACGTTGGAGTCCACACGCAAGGTGCTCACCGCGTCATCTCGGTTCAGAAAGTCGGCCAAGCCTGCGGATGGAATGCCCGGCGGTGGCCGGTCTTCTGCCAACCAGTCAAACACCACCTTGGCCAACTTGGTGTTTTTGCACACCAAAATGAACACCGGCGGGCGCGGGTCAGTGCCTGCTGTCTTCCAGTCCCGCGCCACTTGCTGCCACAAGCCCCCCAGCATCACGATGGGCGTATAGGCGTAACGCAAAATTGCCTCGGGCTTGGCCGCACTCTTCTTGCCGCCGCGCTCTGAGGCCTTCAACTGCGGCAAGATCCAGCGCCAGATATTGAAGTAACCCGGAATCGACTGGCCCGACATGTCACGCACCGCAAACTGCGGAATCTTGGTCAACCCGGACTCAATGGCCTCCATCAAGTCAAAGCTCGACACCACCCACGGAAATGGTCGGTTCGCCTGCTCACCCACTCGCCCCAAAAAATACGGCGTGGCCGAAAAATCCACGCAGGTGTTGATGCCCACCTGCTTGTGCATGCGGTCCAGCCCCTCCACCCACACCGTGGCTTCCTTGTAATAGTCGTCCAGCCCCTCGTCATCCGCCTCCTCAAAGTCGTCTGGCTCATCGCTGCGGATGCGGTAGGCGTGGTGCGCCTCGTCGTTGAACACCATCACGCTGGCACGCCTGCCGGCTTTTACGCCCAGCACCCGCTCCAGCCAGGCGGCATCGGACTCCACAAAGCGCGTACTGGCCACCTGAGCCCGCACCAACGAGCCGCTATCGTCCAGCTCTTCGCTCCTTACCTCCAGCAAACCCGCCGCCACTTGCGCGCGGTAGTCAGTCAGAGACAGGTAGCGTGTGCCCCGCGCCGTGGTGGTTTTGTCGCCAATACGGATGGTCTCCAACACACTCACCTCGCGCCCGGTGCGCACCACGCGGGCGGCCGTGCCACCCACCTTGTTGGCATCATGCAAGCCAAACACATGCCAGTTCATCACCAGCACACGCCCCTGCGACAGCGGCCCCATCAAATGCGCAGGCACCAGATCGCGGCTGCGGTACAGGCTGGCCTCGCCACGGGCCGGGTCCAATTCGACCAGACGGTTGCGAATGGTGACATTCGGGCACACCACCACCACCGTGTCTGAAAACCGGGTGCGCCGACTGCGGTCATGCCCCCCTGCTACACGGTTCAAGATGCTCCATGCCGCCAGCATGCCCATCACCGTGGTCTTGCCGCTGCCAGTGGCCATCTTGCAGGCATAGCGCTGAAAAGCCGCGATGCCCTCGGCCTTTTGTTTGTCCGAGGGCTCATCCGTAGGAATTTGGATGCCCTGCAGAAAATCAGCACGCGCTTCGGTCAGAAAAATCACCGTCTGCGCCGCCTCTTTTTGGGCAAAAAACAAGCGCTTGGCGCGCCCCTCGCGCTCCCAGTAGGCCAGCAACTCCAGCGTAATCTTGGATGCCCCTGGAAACCCAGCAGAAAGCCACTCGGCCAGCCGTGTACGAATGCGCGACACCAACAGCAGCTCAATCTGGTAGCCCACATCCTCGTCCAACCCCTCCTTGCTGACCTCATAACTGGGCGGGCGATAAAAATACACAGGTTTGCGCCGCCCGTCCAACAACAGCGGTGGCGTTCCCTCTTCAATCTGCCAATGGCGCTGTGGTGCCAAAAAAGGGGAGTTGGCAATGGGGCTTTCGACCTGGAAGTCAAACATGCACAGCTCCTGCTACGCCAAAAGCCTGCTTGATCTGGTTCAGCCGCTCAACAACTTCGGGGTGAACTTCCTCGGGTTTGAACTGCGCTGCAATTTCAAAGTAGTCGCGTTTGGGCACATTGTTCAAACCAGCAGCTTGCAACAGGGCCGGAATCAGCTTCTTGCTGACCGGCTGTGACGTGAAATAAGCCTCCACCAAAGGCACAGGTTCGTTCGGCTTGTCCAAAAAGTCTTGCTGCAAGGTTTTGCGCAACTCGTCCAGCATAGCAGCGACGGGCTCATTGGAAAGAGGCGCACCGCCAAAGCGCTTTTCCACAAACCGCTGCAAAGCATCGGGATGGATCAGGTAACTCTCAATTTCATACCTGCGCCAGCGTATGCGTTGCATCTTGTTTGCAGCGCCATCCACAAAGTCATCCGCCTTGCTTTTCGAGTCACCATCAAGCATATCCAGCGCGGGCAAATCCTGGCGAATCAGTTTGAGCATGTCCCAGTGCTTTTGAGCAGTCAAAACACCCAAGCCGTCTGGCAACGGTGCCTGCGAAGACTTGGCTATCAACTCATGCGATAACAACTTGAGCGCCGCATCATCTTGCAAAACCTTGGCAAAAGCCTTGAGTACATCAACATCAGTGAAGTCTTCGGTGTACAAAACCCCCCGTGCACCATCAGCTTCAAGAATGTCACTGTGCGTCAACGCCCCCAGGGAATCACGCAAGCGATCCTTCTCTAAACCTGAGACCAATCGAGGTGTCCCGTACATCATGTACAACTCACGCGACTCGACTTTGTTGACGATCATTTCCGAATGTGTCGCCACAAACAATTGAGCCTGGCGGGCCACAGCGACATCACGCAACTCGCTGTAAATGGAGTGCTGAAGCAAAAGATGCAGATGCGCGTCGGGCTCATCAATCAATAGGACCGAACTAGCACCACCCAAACGTTGCGATTGCGTCAACAACAAGGTCAAAAGCAGCAGCACCTGCAAAAAACCGCTTCCCGCGCTGGCCACGTCAAACAAAGGCGCATCTGCCGCAAGTCCCTGCCGGTACTCACATATCAACTCCGCACCGCTTTTTGGAGACTCCAGACGACAAGCGAACAGCCTTTGCATGGTTGCATTCAAAGCACGCCACGCAGCTTCATCCTTGTGTGCAATGTACAGCAAATTGCGCAAAACCTCACCCGGTCGGCCTTGTGCCAAAGCAGAATCAATGGCCTCTTGGTCAGCCAGCCGCTGTTCAATGCGCGCCAAGCCAGACATAGCCGGAATGAAGGTTGTCTGGAACCGCAAGGCCGGATTTTGCAGTACCGTTGAATTCAGCGCCGCATCGTTTTTGGGCCGCACCTGCAAAGACCCAGCACTCTGATACTTGAACTCCAGCGTCAACATGGGCAGCCCGTCCACCTGAATGCCAATCTCAAAAGCCTGCTCACGCCGCCGATTTGTCCATAACATTTCAAATGAACGCACCGCCACTGCCGAGAAATTCAGACGCTCCAACTCTTGCCATCTGTAGCCGTTCTGACGCGGATTGAAGTCATTCAACTCCAGCCACTTGCGAAACCCCAACTCCCACGCCGCAATCGCCTGCAACAAAGTCGTCTTGCCTGTGTTGTTCGGCCCCGCCAACACCACATGGTCAGGGATACGGAACTCCACCTCGCCAAAGCGTTTGAAGTTTTTCAGGGTTACCAATCTGATCATTTCAACTCCTGCGTTGCCCGCACCAATTCAGTCAGTGGCAGAACAACATCAACAAACCAATCTGCCCGCAGCAAGCCACCATGATGGCCTTGTCGGACAAACTTGGGGCGTGTCGAGCCTTTCGGTGGGCTCTTGGGGCGATACGCCGCCACGCCAAAATACTTTGCCTTGACCTGAATGCCATGGCGCAGGCGTACCAGTTGAAACAGATACTCACAAAACGCCATGCCGCAACCAATCTGATGCTGCGCGTCTCCAGGGCTGGGTGAGTTCTTGCATTCAATGACAAAGACTGCGGGTACGCCGTCTGCCCCCAGACAAACTACCGTCAGGTCATTGCGGGAATTCAAACCAGGAGCTAGCACCATGAAAGGATTCAGACCGGATTTGTCCAGACTGAACGCCACATGAGGCACTGATGCTTTCAACCGAAACTGACTCGTGCTGCCATCGTGATGCGTTTCCTTGTGCTCCAGATGGCCCGCATGGGCTACACAATGAAAGTCGGCTTGAATGGCATCGCGCACCGTATTGAAAAATTCATCGGCAGTCATGACCAGCATCAACCTTCGTTGACCACAACGTGGTCTGGCACGGTCACCGGATGCATCACATCTGCCAGCGCAAAGTAAATCGCACTGTTGCTCTCGTTGAGCCGATTGATCGCCTCGTCCATGCTTTTCACCTCAATGCCAAACTCCGGTGAAACATCGCTGGATTGAACCGCCTTGTCGGTGAAATGGTAGGCAGCCACCTGGTCATGAGTCAGGCGCTCAGCACCACTCTCGTCATACCCAAACTGTTTCTCAAGCTCGCTGCGATTGGCAAACTCTGTGGCCAACATGATCATGTTGTTCAACTCACGAACGATGTAGTCAGAGTGCGTGCTGATCACCACCCGGATACCTCGATTCACCAGACGCACCAACAAGCGCGCCACCAGGCGCTGGTTGTCCGGATGCAGGTTCAACTCGGGCTCATCAATCATCAGGCAGTCGCCGGGTTTGGCCTGCAACTCAAGCCACGCCCACAAACCGTAGAAGCTCTTCACGGTGGACGAGGTCAGGTGAATACCCAACTCCTCATTGCTTCGATACGGCATCGCCGTGATCACACCATCCTTGCTCACCTTGTAACGCACCCGCGCAATCTCTTTTTGCAACGCCAGTGCCTGATCATGGAAAGCGCCGCCAGATTTGGCAGCACGTGGTGCCCGCTTGAGAAACTGGATGTAGGCATCAATCGGCTCGGCATACTGCGCCACCATCAAATCCTTGATCAACTCCATGGGATTGGACTCATCACGCTTCAAATGCCTGACAAGCGCGGAGTTCTTGGCATCCAGATCCAGGTAGAACAAGTTCAAGCCACCGCGTTCGGCTGGCAGCAAAAACGCGCTTTCAACCTGCGATCCCATGACCAATTCCACGAACAGGGAGGAAACGATTTCCGCCAACAGGGACAGAGGAAGCTTGCCAGCATCCAGCGCCGTCAACGCAACCGCCAACCCGGTGTCCCCCTGCGTCAAGCGCACATCCAACGTGCTGGAGGCACCGACTCCAATGGATCGCTTGAACTCAGGATGCCTCTGGGCAAACGCCTGAAACGCTGGCAAGCTCAATTGCACCAGAACCTGCGCAGTGTCAAAAAGCCCAGGCGGTGCACTGAACAAATCGGCCAGACGCTTACGCAAACCTTCGGCAATGCCTTTTTCCATGGTTGCCCAATGCTGGGTACAGAAGTCGTCCAACGCAATCAGCACACTGCCCTGGGTCTTCAACTGCTCAGCCAAACGCTCGGCAAAACCAAAGACATGCCGGGCGCGTCGTTGAAACAAAGCCCACAACACATACATCGCGTAAGTCTTGCCGGTGTTGTTGCCCCCACTGAACACCGTCAAGCGGCCAGGGGCAATGACCACATCCCCCTTGAGAGCGCCAAGATTTTTCAGCGTGATTTTCATCGTTGATCCTCCAACTTCTTCACCACCATCAACTCATTGCCCCGGTCGTCAATCACCTTCACGGCAATCTGGCGGTGCTGGCCCACATGGAACGGGGTGGACGTGTCACCCGCCAGATGCGCCCAGACCGACTCGTCAAAGTCGGCCTTGAGCGCCCGCTTGAGGTTGTCCCAGGCCTGCGTGCGCGGAAAAAACGCCTGGCAGACGCGAAACACCAGACCGTTGTAATCGGTGTCCAAAAACCACGCTGGCACATCCAGGCCGCTGCGCGTGTCCAGGTCCATCGTCACCGGGTCAAACACATCCAGCCCGCGCAACTGCACTTCGTAATACGTCTGGTTGGGAATGCCCTCGTCGGGCGTGGCGATGGCGCGCAGCGCCACATCGGGCTGGCCACACACCGAGAAGATTTGCGACGAGCGCATGTTTTTCAGCAAGTCGCCCATCAGGATGTCGGGCGTGGCCTGCACATAGGTGGTGGGCATGCCCATGGCCGAATACTCGCCAATCGACTGGCGCGCCTTGGGCTCAATCGCAAAGCCAAACACATACAGGTGGGTAAACGCCTTGGCTGTGGCTTCTTGCCAGGCTTGCAACACCGCCACCTCGGCAACAGGGCCGTGCTCAGGGCCAAACATCAGCGCCACCGGTTCACCCTCGCCCGCAGTGTCTGATGCGCCACCTTCCTCGGCAAAAGCCTCAGCAGACAAAAACAGCGTTTTGGCCGGACGGCGAATGCCCGAGAGCTGCACGGTTTTGCCACCCGCCAGGTGCAACACCGGCGAGGCGCGCAGCACCTCCACCATGCGGTCGACAAAGTCCTGCGCCGCATCAGACACACTGCCCGGCGCACCGTCCACCAGCGGGGCCACACCGTCAAAGTCGCTGGCGGTGGGAATGGTGGCCTCAAACACAAACGGGCCACACACCCGCGTGACCCCGGCGTTCACCTCGGGCCGGTCGAGCAGCACCTCGTACTTGGGTGGCTCGTTGTTGGCAATCGAGCCCAGCGTGATGTGCGGCACGATGCCGCCCACGTGTTCGCCCTTTTTGTTCTTCTTTTCCTTATAGACAAAACCACCCGCCGGGCCACGGTGCGGCTCTTTCAAGTCCCAATATTTGAAGGTGGCGGTGAGCAGGCGCTGACGGGCGAGCGCCAGCGGCACACGCGAGGTGTCGATGGTGATCCAGCGGCGGCCCCAGCTCTCGGCCACCACGGCAGTAGTGCCGCTTCCACAGGTGGGGTCAAGGACGAGGTCGCCGGGATCTGTGGTCATTTGCATGGCGCGCTGAATGACACGTTCTGCTGTTTGAACCACATACAGTTTGTCAGAACTGACAAACCCGCCAAAAGCAACGTCTGACCAACTATCTCTAATTGGAGCAACCGGGAAGTCGTTGAAATAACGAACATATCGAAGCGTATTACCCTTTACTGCCAATCTGCCTTCTGCCTTCAAGCGCTCCATTCCATCGACCGAAGTTTTCCAGTGTGCTCCTTTCGACGGTAGCCATTTCCTTCCATCGAACTCAAAAACTCGCTCCTTGGTCTGTAATTCACCTGAAGAAGTCAAAGCACTCAACGCACAGACTCGAAAACCTTGAGAGATCAGTTTTTCGACGTTCTGCTTTTCTGCAGCAGAAAGTGGATGCCTGTCGCCGTTCGGGTCTTCAATCCAATCGTATGAAGTTTCAATAAGTTCGCTCAGTGGCTTCTCAACATAAATCGGGTTGTACTTAACACACGATCTTTCCTTGGCATACCAAAGTAAGTAGTCGTTTGTGGTCGAAAGCAGCTTGGCCGTTTGGCTGCTCGTTTTGTAAAAAATGATCAACGAACAAAAATTCTCCGCCCCAAACACCTCGTCCATCACCTCCCGCACATGGTGCAGGTTCTCATCCGAAATCTGCACAAACACCGAACCGCTGTCCGTCAGCAGTTCACGGGCCAGCAGCAGGCGATCCCGCAAATAGGTCAGGTAAGAATGCAACCCCAGTTCCCAGGTGTCGCGGTAAGCCTTGACCATCTCCGGCTCTCGCGTCAGGCCCTCGTCGTCGTTGTGGGTCACGTCACGCTTGCGCACAAAGGGTTGAAAGTTACTGCCAAACTTCACGCCATAGGGCGGGTCGATGTAGACCATCTGCACCTGACCGCCCATGTTCTCGTAGTGCAGCAGCGAGTTCATCACCACCAGCGAATCACCCAGAACCAGCCGGTTTTGCCAGCCGTTGGGGTGTTCGTAGGCTTTCATCAGCTGCTCGGGCAGGCTGCGTTCGGGGTGACCAAAAAAGTCGTTGATCCAGTCACCTTGGCCCGCCAGTTTGTGTCGCGAGACCGAGTCCAGAATCGCCTGGGTGGACAGGCGTTCATGGATAAACATGGGCAGCGTGGGCACGTCAAAGCTCAGGCGTTCGGCCTTGCCAGCCCAATTGAGAAACGGTTTTGATAAGTCTTTGAGGGCTTTAGCGCTTTCCCTGCCTGCGCGGACAGTGCCATTTTTCATAGCAATCAGTTGGGCGCGAGCTTGCAGCAGCAGATGGCTCAGTTCCTCAGCCGTGTGGCTGGGCTGGGCCGTGGCAAGCTGTTCTTCCACCTTGGTCAGGGTGGTTTGCATGTCGGCCAGTGCGGTTTGCAGCGCGGCAATGTGGGCTTCACCCTGTTCGCGGGCGGGGTTTAGGGCATCCCACTGCAATTCGGGGGCCAGAGAAGAGTCGTAGTGCCAGGTGGCCGTAGGCTTTTTCTTCTTGAAGCGGGTTTGCGCGCCAGCCTCGGGGCGAATGATGGCTTCGGCTTCGGTGTGCTGGTACGAGGCGGTTTGGGACGCGCCAGACTGCGCCACCGATTTTTTGGGGCTGGTGGTTTTACGGGTTGCCATGACTTGCCTTGTTGTTGATGTGGGTGTGACCAGGGGGCTGGACCGACCGTCGCCCATGGGTCAACTTTCCGGAACCTGAACTTCCACCCCTGGTCGTCCAAAGTCGTTTTGACTTTAGCAGAATAGCGCTGTGTTCCATCGCATCAAGCATCAGTCCTCAATACCGCGCTGCGCCGGAATGCCGGCCTGAAACGCGTGTTTGACCAGTTGCATCTCGGTCACGGTGTCGGCCAGTGCGATGACCTCAATCGGACAACGCCGGCCGGTCAGCACCACATGCACCTGGCTGGGGCGGGTTGCCAGCGTTTCCAGCACCTCGTCCAGCGCCAGCCAGCCGTAGATCAACGGGTAGGTGATCTCGTCGAGCACCACCAGAAAGTAGTCGCCGCTCAGAATAGCCGCTTTGGCCTTTTGCCAGCCATCACGCGCCAACTGGGCCGAATGTTCCAGGTCCTGGCTTTTCCAGCTAAAACCGTCGCCCAGGCCAACAATCGGGATGCCGATCTGCTCAAACATGCGGTGTTCGCCAAACCGCGCCGAGGGCACTTTCATGAACTGGAAGATTTTCACGGCCTTGCCCCGGCCATGCGCACGCAGTGCCAGGCCAAAGGCGGCGGTGCTTTTGCCCTTGCCGTCACCGGTGTTGACGATGATCAGGCCACGGCGCTCGCCGTCAGGCTTTTCATAAGGTTTGTTGGTGGGTGGGGTTTCAGTTTGCATATCGTTGAAGCGAAAAAGCGTTTCTGTCATACAGGGCCAAGCCAAGCCGAACAAGCCGAAATCGGACAGCCTTCGCCGCGAGGGCGCGACTCCTACAAAACAGCCGATGCCAGTTTGAATTTGTAGGAGTCGCGCCCTCGCGACGAATGACTTTGAATGTTTGAATTCTCCGCATGATTTGCCAAGACTTGACTTGTGAGTGACTAATTGGGCAACGCCACCCACTGGCCGGCCAGCGGGTGAATGCTGATGCGGTGGTCAAACACCGCTTCCAGTGCGCGGTGCGTGGCTGCGTCAGCACACGCGCCCTGGTGGGTGACGCGTCCGCCAGCCATGATGACCATCTCGTCGGCGTGCAGCGCCATCGAAATCTCATGCAGCACGCTGACCACGGTGACACCGGTTTCCAGCAGGCAGCGCACCACACCCAACCAGTCAGCCTGGTGCGGCGGGTCCAGATTGGCCAGCGGCTCGTCCATCAGCAGCACCTGCGCCTGCACCGCCAGCGCGCGCGCCAGCAACACCCGCTGGCGTTCGCCGCCGCTGAGCTGACCCAGACTGCGATGCCGCCAGTCCCAGGCCTGGGTGGCTTTGAGGGCGATTTCTGCTGCTGCCAGATCTTTGGTGCTGGGTCCGGCCAGCCAGGCCTGGTGCGGCAGGCGGCCCAGCAAGGCCACGTCCCACACCGTCAGGTCATCCCCCGACGACTCGTTTTGCCCCAGCCAGGCCAGTTGCCGGGCGCGGGTGCGGTGCGGCAAGCGCTGCAAATCGTGGCCCAGCAGTTGCACCGTACCGGTGTGCGGTATCAGCCCGGCCAGCACCTTGAGCAGGGTCGATTTGCCGGCGCCGTTGGGGCCGACGATGCTGGTCCAGCGGCCGGCTGGCAGGTTGAGGTTGAGGTCGTGCAATATCTCATCATTTCCGGCGCCAGCCTTTATTTTGCTTGCACTGATAGCTATGAAAGGTAAAGCAACTGTCATGAGCTGCCTCCACCCATGCCACGGTTATTGCCGCGCATCAGGCACAGCAGGTAACCGCCCCCCAGCACCGCAGTCAGCACACCCACTGGCAGTTCCTGCGGCGCAATCAGCCAACGTGCCAGCGTGTCAGCCGCCATCAGCAAGGCCCCGCCCATCAGGCTGGCCAGCAGCATCAGGCGGCCGTGGGTGGTTTTGATGACCGAGCGCACCAGATGCGGCGCGGCCAGGCCGACAAACGCGATCAACCCGGTTTGCGCCACCGCCGTGCCGGTGGCCAGCGCCAGCACCGCCACCAGCGCAATGCGCAAGCTGCCCAGCGGCAGCCCCAGGCTGTGCGCCGTGGCTTCACCCAGACTCAGGCCGTCCAGCACACGCCCCAGCAAACCACCTGCCGACACACACAGCAGCCACACGCCAGCCATCAGCGCACAGGCGGTCCAGCCGACAAACGCGGTCGAACCCAGCATGAACGCCTGCATGGCCTGCAGCGAATCCGGCGAAAACAGCAGCACCAGCTGGGTGGCCGCACCCAGCACCACGCCCACCACCACGCCGGCCAGCAGCAGCCGCAGCGTGTGTTGCACCCCGTTGGACAGCGCCAGCGTCAGCAGCACCGCCAGCACGGCACCAACAAACGCCGCGCCGGTCAGGCCCAGGCGCACCAGCACGCTGCCTGAAAACACGCTCACCGCCACGCCGCCATTCATCATGCTGCCGCCCAACATGCCGCCCGCGCCGCCGAGTGCCGCCAGCGTCAGCGCCACGCCCAGCGAGGCACCCGAGGCACTGCCGAGCAAGTACGGATCAGCCAGCGGGTTACGAAACAACCCCTGCGCCACGGCACCTGCCAGCCCCAGCAAGGCACCCGCCGTCCACGCCCCCAGGGTGCGCGGCAGGCGGATTTCAAACACAATTTGCTGCGCCATGGCGCTGGCAGCCGGGTCGATGTCGGGGTGCAGCAGCGGGCCAATCAGGTTTTCAAAACCCGCGCTGCCGACGCACACGCCCAAAACGCCCAGCGCCAGGCTGAGCAGCAGCGCACCCACCAGCGGCGACATGTGGCGCAGGGTCAAAGTTTGGCTCCTGGCGAAGGTCTGGCTTGCGGCGCGGGTTTGGCACCCGGTGCAGACCTGGGTGCCTTGTCGCTGAGGCACTGCGCCATCAGCCGTGCGCCTTCTGCCATGCGCGGCCCCGGGCGCACCAACGTGTTGGCCTGTTCGGTGGCAAAGATGCAGACGCGGCTTTCGCGCACCGCGCGCACACTTTGCCAACCGGGGCGCTGGGTCAAACCAGCGGCGTTGCGCTCGCCTGCCATGATCAGGTCCGGGTTGGCGCGCACGATGAATTCGGGGTTGAGCTTGGGGAACGGCCCAAACTTGGCCGGCACGATGTTCTTCACGCCCAAGCGGGTCAGGGTTTCGCCAATGAACGACGACTCGCCCGCTGCGTAGGGTCCCTGGTTCACCTCAAAATACACGCGCGTCGCCTTGATACCCGGCGGGATGGATTGGGCTGCCGCCGACACACCTGCATCAATGGCGCGCCAGATTTTGGCGGCATCGGGCACGCCCAGCAGCGTGCCAATGGTCAGCATGACGCGCTGCACGTCGGCGTGGGTTTTGGGCTCCAGCGCCACCACTTTCAGGCCCAGCCCGCGCAAGTGGTCGCTGGCGCGCGAGGACACGGCCATCAGCACCACATCCGGGCGCAGCGCGACGATGGCCTCGATGTTGGGGTCGAGCCCGCCGCCCACTTGGGGCAGCTTTTGCAGGCTGGCCGGGTAATTGGAATAGCGGTCCACCCCCACCAGCCGCTCGCAGGCACCCAGTTCACAGACAGTTTCAGCCAGCGAGGGCAGCAGGCTGACCACGCGCTGCGGCGGCTGGGTGAAGCTGACTGTCACACCCCGGTCGTCGGTGACCTCGTAGGCGTGGGCACCGTCGGCCATGCCAGCCAATACCAGGCAAGCCATGATCTGATACGTTTTGACGCGCCAGGCGTTGACTGATTTCAGAATTCCAATCAAACAAGGCGCTGCGCTTGCCGGATCAGGAAGTCTGAATTTGGCGAACAGTTTTTTCATGGCACATCTTTCAGAGTCAGCGGCAGCCCGGCGGCCATCAGCGTCACCCGCTGGCAAACAGCGGCCACACTTTGGTTGAGCAAGCCCAGCGCATCGACAAAGGCGCGTACCTCGCGGCCCAGCGGAATCACGCCCAGACCGATCTCGTTGCCAACCAGCACCAGCGGCCCACTGGCATCGCTGATTGCTTCCAATAATGGAGCTGCCAACGATTTATCCATAAGGGCTACAAGCTGATTTGTCACATATTCGTTGGCCAGGCCCGAAATCGGCGCAGCGGCTGGCATCAGGATATTGGTAAGCCACAGCGTGAGACAGTCCACCACGATCAGCGTGTCGGGCTGGCTGTGCGCCGCAATCGCTTGCGCCAGCTGTAGCGGCTCCTCCAGGGTGGTCATGCCGGGCACGCGCTCGGCGCGGTCAGCCTGGTGGCGGTCAATGCGCTGGCGCATCTCGTCGTCCCAGGCTTGCGCCGTGGCGATCAGCAGCGCGCGGTGGCTGGCCGAGGTACCCAGCCAGTCGCGCGCCAGCAACTCGGCTCGGCGGCTTTTACCGCTTTTCTGGCCACCCAAGATCAGCTCGCTGCGGGCAGGGGTCAAACTCGTCATGCACTGGCCCCGGTCAGACCGTTTTGGCTGGCCCAGACTCGCACGCTGTTGGACGGGTTCACAGGCAGTCTCCGGTCAACGTATGGCCGGCAATCGGCGAAAACAGCTCGACCACCGCCGCCGGGCACGAGGCAAACCAGGCGTGGAAGTAGCTGGCGCGCACGCTGCCCTGCTGCCAAAGGGCCTCACCCGCATCGGGCAGCGGTTCGGTGTCCGGGCGCGCCGTGCGGGCCACTGGCTGCAACGCGGTTTCGGTGGTGGAGAAATGAAAGGTGTGGCCGCGCAAGGTGCCGCCAGCCAGTGGCAACTGCTGCGGCCCCAGCGCTGCCAGACGCTTGTGCATGGTCACGGTGCCGGGCAGCAAGCCCCATTGGGCGTAACGCTCACCGTCCGACGTGATCAGCGTGTCAAACAGCGCCATCATGCCGCCACATTCAGCCCACACCGGCTTGCCTGCCGCGATGTGTGCAACCAGACTGTCGCGCAGCGCCTGATTGTTGGCCAAGGTCTGCACGTGCAATTCAGGGTAGCCGCCAGGCAGCCACAGCGCATCGCAGTCGGGCAGCGCTGCATCGCGCAGGGGCGAGAAAAACACCAGCATGGCACCCAGATCGCGCAGGCAGTCCAGGTTGGCTTCATAAATGAAACAAAACGCCGCATCCCGCGCCACGGCAATGGTTTTACCTGACAGTGGGCGTGCAGCCGCTGCCTCTGACTGCGCTCCTTCCCGCTCTGGCGGAAGGCCGGGTTGGGGGATGCCCCCCTGCTCTACTGCGCTGAACTCAACCCGCCAACGCTGCAAATCAGCTAGCGTCATCTGCCCCAGTGGTGTGGCCTCCAGGGCATCGGCAGCGGCATCCAGGCGGGCCAGCGCATCCATCACCTCGCTCGCCACGGTCAGCCCCAGATGCCGCTCGGGCAGTGACCAGGCGGCGTTGCGCATCACCGCGCCCAGCCATTGGTCGGGTTCACGCACGCTGCCCTGCAACATCCGCGCATGACGCTCACCCGCCACCCGGTTGGCCAGCACACCCGCCCACGGTAAACCGGGGTGAAAGTGCTGCAAGCCAAACGCCAGCGCACCAAAAGTGTCAGCCATCGCGCTCGCGTCGATCACCGCCAACACCGGCAAGCCAAAGCGTTGCGCCAGATCGGCCGCGCTGGGCTTGCCGTCAAACAAACCCATGACACCTTCCACCAGAATCAGGTCGGCCTGCTGCGCTGCGGCTGCCAGCCGGGCGCGACAGTCCGCCTCGCCATTGATCCACAAATCAAGTTGATAGACCGGCGCGCCGCTGGCCAGCGCGTGCCAATACGGGTCGAGAAAATCCGGCCCGCACTTGAACACCCGCACTTTTCTGCCCTGGCGCGCATGCAACCGCGCCAGCGCCGAGACCACGGTGGTTTTGCCCTGGCCGGAAGCCGGAGCGGCCACCAGCAGTGCCGGAACCTGTCGTGGTGCCTCGCTCAAAGTCCGGTCCATTTCAGTCCGACAAACAGGCTGCGTCCGGGGTTGGCAAAGCCTTTGGCGGTTTCATAGGCCCTATCGCCCAGATTGTCCAACCGAACCAGCAACTCGGTTTGCGGGGTGATAGCCCGACTGACCCCCACATTCAGCAGACCATAACCAGGCAAGCGGGTGGTGTTGGCCGCGTTGTCAAAGCGGTCACCCGACAGCAACACGTCGGCTTTCCAGTCCCAGCCCTGCCAGGCCGTCTCGGCACCCAGTTTCAACAGGCGTTGTGCGCGGCGGGCCAGCCGCTTGCCGGTATTGGCATCGACCGGGTCCTGCACATCCAGCGAGGCGCGCCATAGGGTAGAAGCCCAGCGGGTCTCGCCACTGAACGTCACCCCTTGCAAGGTCGCCCGGGCGGTGTTGGCGTAACAGCCAAACGCGCTGACACACGCGCCTGCACCTCCAAAGGCAATCAAATTGGTGATCCGGTTGTGGTACGCCACCGCCGAAAAGGACTGCGCCGCCTGACGGTAAGTCAGCCCCAGTTCCCGGTTGAAGGACTCCTCCGGCTTCAACCCGGCGAAACCATAGTCACTGAAACGCTGGTACAGCGTCGGCGAACGAAAGCCGGTGCCCAGCGATGCTGACAGCCGCCACTGGGGCGACCATTTGTAGCCATAGGCCAGCGTTCCGGTGCTGTGGTCGCCAAAATCGCTGTCCTGGTCAAGGCGGACATTGGCTTGCCAGCTATGGGCATCCAGCTCCCGGCTGTAGCCCATCGCCAAGGCATTCTGGGTGCGCCGGGTTTCCTTGGGTGTGGTGCCGGAATTGGTCAAAGCATCGCGGCGACCCTCCAGTCCCAGCGTCCAGATGGCATCGTGCCAGCGCAACGTGTTGTGCCACAAGGCGGTCTGAATGGTGGTTTCGGTGTCGTAGCTGGGCACGGCACCGGGGCTCGGCAAGGTCTGGTAATGATCCAGCGCCTGCGTCAGGCCCACGGTTGACGACCAGGCATCCGACCACTTGGCGCTCCAGGTTAGTCCCAGTGCATTGAGTTTCTGAACGGTACGGTTGTCTTTGGGGTAATTGGCATTGGTCTTGCTGGTGGTGCTGTCGTAGCCGACATCTGCGTCGGTATAGACCCAGGTGCCCTCCAGCCGATGACCGGCGACCAGGTCACGCCCCAGGCGCAACGTTGCGGTGTCTCTGGTGTAGCCATCCTTGTCGGGGTTGGCGGCAGGCTGAATGTTGTAGCCGTCGCTGCTCTCACGCCCCAAGGACAACGCATAGCGCCACCCCTCGTGCCCGCCAAACACACCTGCGGTGGCGGTGCGCGTGCCGTAGGTGCCCACGCCAAACCCGACACTGGGCTGAAAGCCGGACTGACCGTTTTTGGTGAACACTTGGATCACGCCCGCGATGGCATCGGAGCCATAAATCGCTGCGGCGGGGCCACGCAAGATTTCGATACGCTCGATTTGCTGCGCGGGGATGGATTGACAGGCCGCCCCACCACTGCCGCTTTGGGTGTCAAGCCGGATGCCATCAATCATCACCACGGTGTGATTGGTGTTGCCACCCCGCAGATACAGGCTGGTCGTCCCCAGGGGGCCGCCGTTGCGCGTCATTTCGATGCCCGGTGCATGCACCAACACATCGGCCAGCGACACCGCACCACTGCGCTCGATGACATCGGCATCGATCACCGTCACATCAGCCAGCACATGGGTCAACGACTGTTCGACCCGCGTCGCCGTCACCACCACCTCTGTGAGTGTCAGCACTGACGGGCTTTGCGCCAGCACCGGAAAAGCCGACAACACCGCCACAGCAGATGCGCACAGGCGCACGGGAGCGCGCTTGCGCCACGAAAAAACAACAGATTTCATAGTGAAAAAACCATCAAAGAGCCCTCACCATCGTCCCCGACAGTGCTTGAGCGTCACGGTTGCACGTTGTTAAAACGCACAGCCACCGTGTTGGCCGGTATCCGGGCTGGTGGATTCAACCTTGATCGCCTTCCCAAACGCCTGTGACAGCATTCAGTGGCCTTGATCAAAGTGGCATCGGGGATGCGTCCACTTACCGTTGCGGGGGCAGCGCAGGTTAGGTTTGCCTTGTCGGGCTGGCCCTCCTGCTTCCCGTTGAACTGCGG
>JAGOUM010000146.1:0-2509 GCA_018061265.1 Rhodoferax sp.
AAACCAAACTCATGCCGCTGGCCGTGCTGGACGAGTTCAAAAGCGCAGGCGTGTTCGTCAACTGGTGGCAGCAAATCCGCTACGACCTCAAAACCGTGGTCTCCACCGGCTGGCACCACACCCTGATTCCCGACAGCTTTTTTGTTGCCGCCTACTTTCAGAAAGAAGCCGACGGCCTGGCCCTGCTGGACGCCAAACTCTCCGAGGCGCAGAGTGAACTGGCCGAAGCGGTAGAAGCCGTGCAAGAAGCCGTGGCCTACGAGCCAGAAGAGGACGAAACCGTCAACGCCGCCACCATCAAAAAAGCGCTGAGGGAAGCGCTGGACGACCTGGAGGGCAGCCAAGGTGCCAGCGCCACCAAAGAGCGGGCGCTGCTGCAAACGCACGACAAAGCAATTGCCCTGCTTGAAAAAACCATCAAAGAAGTCAAAACCACCCGAAAGTTGCTGGGCGACGAGCTGGAATTCAAAATATTGCTCAAACGCCAGGGCGCAGACGAGGTCAAAGCCGAAAGCCAGCAACTGCTGGCCACCGTCAACGCCCAGCTCGCACTGCTTACCGAAGCCAAAAAAGACGAGAAGAAACAAATCACCGCGCTGCGCAAAGACCAGGCAGCACTGACGGCCCGCATCCAGCGCGCCGACCAGGTGCTGGCAGCCATAGGTGGGCTATTGACCGACGAGCAGGCCAAAACCCTGATTTTGAAAAAGCTGCACGATCTGGCCACCACAGAACTGCACCGCTACCTGAACGCCGAAAAGCGCCAGTTGATTGCGGCGCTGGAGAATTTGTGGGGTAAATACGCTGTGTCTAGTAGGGCGCTGGAGGATGAACGCAGCAAGACTTTGAAAACCTTGGATGCGTTTATGGCGGGGTTGGGGTATTTGAAATGAAGAAAGTCGCTAAATCGACCATGGACAGGGCTAAACCCCTCAAATTCGAGGGGTTTAGAAACAAGGCAAAACTCAATGGCGTAGGGTGTTTGCAATGAACATTCCTAGCGATTGGGTAACGGGGCTTCTGGGCGACTTATGCAGCATCGAGATCGGTGGTACGCCATCCCGAAATGCTCCTGAGTATTGGGATGTAGCTAAAGAAACCAATAACGCTTGGCTCTCGATTCGTGATTTGAATATACGTGTAATTCACACCACCAGCGAGCATATTTCTGCTGAAGGCGTGAAGAACTCCAACGTGAAGCTTCAGTCTGTGGGCACGGTGCTCATGAGTTTCAAGCTATCCATTGGCCGCGTGGCCTATGCGGGAATTCCTCTTTACACCAATGAAGCAATCGCTGGCCTGCGATCAGAGGTAGTCGATCACGACTTCTTGTACCAGGGGCTTCAACATTGCGATTTGCTTGCGGGCGTGGATCAGGCCATTAAAGGGGCGACGCTCAACAAGGCAAAGCTGAAAAAAATCAAGTTTGAGTACCCACCATCACGGAATGAGCAAACCAAGATCGCCGAAATCCTCTCCACCGTTGACCAAGCGATTGAACAAACCGAAGCCCTGATCGCCAAACAGCAGCGCATCAAAACCGGCCTGATGCAAGACCTGCTCACCCGTGGCATCGACGAACACGGCCAACTGCGCACCGAACAAACCCACGCCTTCAAAGACTCCCCACTGGGGCGGATTCCGGTGGAGTGGGAGGTGGCTCGATTGGGTGAAGTTGCCGACATCAGCGCAGGCGTGACGCTTGGCAAATCCTACGAAGGCCCGGACACAGTAGCGCTGCCGTATTTGCGGGTCGCTAACGTTCAAGATGGCTATCTCGATTTGTCGGAAATGAAGTCAATCCGCGTTCCCAACAATCACCTTGAGAAATACGCGCTAAAGGTCGGCGATGTTTTGATGAACGAAGGTGGCGACTTTGACAAGCTGGGGCGTGGTGCTGTGTGGCGTGGTCAAGTTCCAGTCTGTTTGCATCAGAACCATGTTTTCAAAGTCCGACCGCACAACGAGAAATTAGCCTCTGACTTTCTGGCGGCGGTTTCGGCATCGCCGTATGGAAAATCTTTTTTTATGATGGCATCCAAGCAGTCCACGAACCTGGCTTCTATCAACTCGACTCAACTAAAAGCCTTTCCAATTCCTCTGCCGGATTACCAAGAACAAATCCGAATTCAGACCCAGTTCAATCGACTGGCAGAAGTATTGAATGGCTCAGCGGCTGAGTTGAAAAAGCAACGGTCTCTCAAGGTCGCCCTCATGCAAGACCTCCTCACAGGCCGCAAGCGCGTCACCGACCTGCTGGAACCCGCTGCCGCTTGACCCCCGAGAACACCCCCATGCTCCACCAAGAATCCCAGCACACCGAATGGAAAGAAACGTGGCGTGATGACTATTTGCGCTGGGTGTGCGGCTTTGCCAATGCGCAAGGCGGGCGTTTGTTGCTGGGGGTGAACGACAAGGGCCAAGTGGTCGGCCTGCCCGATGCGGCCAAGCTGCTGGAGGACTTGCCCAACAAGGTGCGCGACCTGCTGGGCGTGGTGGTGGAGGTGAA
>JAGOUM010000146.1:2609-7752 GCA_018061265.1 Rhodoferax sp.
CTGCTGGGCGCGCATTCGTCCAGCCCCTACAACCCGGCCATTGCGAATGCTTTTTTCCGGGCGGGCGAGATTGAGGCCTGGGGCCGTGGGGTGGAGCGTATTTTTGCAGCCTGCCGTGCGGCGGGCGTGCCCGAGCCGGTGCTGCGTTATGAGCCCAATGATATGTGGATGGAGTTTGCGTTTGCCCCAGCATATTTGAAGGCGCTGAAGGGTGGGCAAAAGCAGACCGAACAAGTCGAGGCCCAAGTCACCCCCGAAGTCACCCCCGAAGTCACCCCCGAAGTCACCCCCGAAGTCACCCCCGAAGTGGTGCGCATGCTGCATACGGTGAATGGCGAGATGAGCCGCGCTGAGCTGATGAATGCTTTGGGCTTGAAAGACGAAAAACATTTTCGTACCCACTACCAGCAAGCGGCTTTGGCCGCAGGCGTGCTGGAGATGACGGTGCCAGACAAGCCGCAAAGTCGGCTTCAAAAATACAAATTGACTGCTTTAGGGAGGCAGTGGCTCACCCACCGGAACAAGGCATGAACAGGCTATGAGCAAACTAAGCAACCAACAAATCAAGCTGGACGAGCGCAACCATGTGGAGCTGCCTTTGCTGGACCAGCTCAAAGGCCTGGGCTGGGAGGTACTGGACTTGCAAGCCCAGCAAACCCCGGGTGAAACACACCGCAGCAACTTGACCGAGGTGCTGATGCTGCCGGTGTTGCGTGCGCAGCTCAAGATCATCCAGCCCTGGCTGCAGGCCGACCAGGCCGACGAGGTGGTGCGCCAACTGGCGACATTGCCCAGCAGCAACTTGCTGCAAAACAACCAGCATATGTTTCGCCTGCTGACTGAGGGCACCAGCGTGGGCGAGAACCGCGCCACGGGCGAGAAGAGCCCGACAGTGCGCTTGATCGACTTTGACCGGGTGGGGAACAACCGCTTTATGGCGGTGTGCCAGTTCAAGGTGCGTATTTTGGGCACTGAGCACCACATCGTGCCGGACGTGGTGCTGTTTGTGAACGGCATTCCGGTGGTGGTGATAGAGGCCAAATCGCCCAAGGTAAAAGATGCTTTGTCCGAGGCGATTGACCAGCTGTTGCGCTACAGCGAGCAGCGCGGTGCCAAGGGCGAAGGCAGTGCGGCGCTGTTTGCGTTTAACCAGTTTGTGGTGGTGACCTGCCGCAACGAGGCCAAGTTTGGCACCATCACCACCCACAACGAGAAGCATTTTTACCGTTGGTCAGACCCGTTCCCCCGCACGCTGGATGAGTTGGAGCACGGCACCAGCAGCCCGAATGACCAGCAGCGCCTGGTGGCGGGCATGATGGACCGCGAGAATTTGCTGGGCATCATCCGCACGTTCACTATTTTCAGCACCAGCGACAAGGGCGAGCTGATCAAGGTGGTGGGGCGCTACCAGCAGTTCCGCGCGGTCAAGCTGGCGGTGCAGCGGCTGCTATCGGGCCAGAACCCACGCGCACGCAGCGGCATCATCTGGCACACGCAGGGCAGCGGCAAGTCTTTGACCATGATGTTCATGGTGCGCGAGATGTACCGTCATGCCAAGCTGGCCAAGTGGAAGGTGGTGTTTGTGACCGACCGCACCCAGCTGGAAGAGCAGTTGAGCGAGACCAGCCAGAGCATTGGTTTTCAGGTAAAGGTGGCAGACAACATCAAGGCGCTCAAGGAGTTGCTGGCCAGCGATGCGTCGGACTTGGTGATGGCCATGATCCACAAGTTCCGCGAGGCGGATTTAGAGGCCACCTTCCCCGAGCTGAACAAGAGCCCCTACATTTTGGTGATGACGGACGAGGCACACCGTTCGCAATATTCCAAGCTGGCCGCCAATCTGGACAAGGGCGTGCCCAACGCATCACGCATTGGCTACACGGGCACACCCATTGACAAGACCGAGAAGTTGTTTGGCGAGTACATCGACAAATACACCATGCGCCAGGCCATTGAAGATGGCGTGACGCTGGAAATTGTGTACGAGGGCCGCACGCACAACGCCGAGGTGCAAGACAAGCCGGGCCTGGATGCCAAGTTTGCCGATGTGTTCAGCGACTACAACCTGGACGAGCGGCTGGCGATTTTGGGCTTTGGTTCACGTGCGGCGTATCTGGAAGCCGAAACGACCATCGAGGCCAAAGCCCAGGATATGGTGACGCATTACCTGACGCATGTGTTCCCCAACGGCTACAAAGCACAAATTGTGGCGTCTTCACGCGAAGCGGCGGTGCGCTACAAAAAATACGTGGATGCATCGTTGTTGGCAGCCAAGGTGCCGCAACTGAAAAGTGATGTGGTGATTTCGGGCAGCCACAACGACGAACTGCACCTCAAGGCATTCACTGACAGTAGCAAGCACGAAGCCAGCATTAAAAGCTTCAAGCTGCCGTTTGGTAAGGAAGACGACAACGGTATCAACGGCGATGTGGGTATCGTGATCGTAAACAACATGTTGCTCACGGGATTCGATGCCCCTATTGAGCAGGTGATGTACCTGGACAAGGTGATCGTGGCGCACGGCCTTTTGCAAGCCATTGCGCGGGTGAACCGCGTGGGTGGGCAGACCAAAGAAAAGGGCTTTGTGGTGGACTATGTGGGCATTGGTCACCATCTGAAAAAAGCGCTGGATGCTTACGACGCACGTGAGCAAAAAGAGCTGACCCAGGCCATTAGTTTCCCGGAAGATGAGTTGCGGGAGTTGCAAGCCAGCCATGCAGCCATTACCGAGTTTTTGGCCCAGCACGGGCTTACCGACCTGGCGGACCACGATGCATTTTTTGATGTGTTTTATGACGAAGATGTGCGCTTTGCGTTCATGGCGCTGTTCAAGGTGTTCACCAAAAATCTGAACCTGGTGTTCCCGGCCCGCCAAGCGCTGGACCACATGGGTGACTACAACGCACTGGTGGCAATCAATGAGCTGGCGGCCAAGCACTTTCGAGACGAGCGCCTGAGCATGAAGGGCATACCGCCCAAGCTGCGCCAGATTACGGATGCTTATTTGGTGTCGCAGGGTATTGATGTGAAGGTGAAGCCGATTTCGATTCTGGATGAGGACTTTCAGAAAGAGGTCAAAAAGCACGACCGCATCAAGAGCCGGGCGGCAGCGATTGAGCACGCGGTTCGCAACCACCTGGATGTGGAGTTGAATGACGACCCGGAGTTGCAGGCGTCGTTTGCCGATGCCTTGGCACAGATTTTTCTGGACTTTGCAAAAAACTGGGCCAAGATTTACGAGGAGCTGGAGAAGCTGCGCCAGCGCATCATCAGCGCCAGCCAGGAGCCGACTTACGGGCTCAGCAAAAAGAAGCAGATGCCGTTTTTCCGGATGCTGCGCAAAGAGATTTTTGGCGAGTTACCCGCAGTGGATGGCCTTACTGCAATGGAGAAACCACCGGCCCCGCTGGGGTGGACTGAAGAGAGCCAAATTAGCGCCTTGGTGGCGTTGACGCAGCATGTGTACGGCGAAATTGAACGTGAACTCAAGTTGACCGGATTTTGGGAAAGCATTCCCGCAAGGAACAAGCTGGTAGCTGATTTGCAAAGAACATTGCTGCAGCCAGAGTTTGTTGGCATGCCGCATGTGGCCGCCAACCGCAAGCACATCATCAGCCGGATGATGGAGATTGCCGAGAAGAACAACGACCTGATTCAATTCGCCAACGAATGAACCTTACCTACACCACGGTTCGGTCGGCAAAGCGGAAGAATCTCACGATCACGGTGGAGCGTGATAGCTCGGTCGTGGTGCTGGCACCTGTTGATGCGACAGACGAAGCCATTGACCGTGTAGTGCAAAGCAAGCGGGAATGGCTGTTTGCGAAGTTGCAGCACGCGCCCAAATACCAGGACAGGCCCCATGCGCCTGGCAAAGAGGTGGTAAGCGGTGAGTCGGCCTTGTATTTAGGGCGCGAATACCGAATGACTTTGACCAGCACGCCTGAGGGTGGGGTGGTTTTTGATAGGGCATTTTTTATCCCTCAGGGAGACAGGCTGCAAACCCGGCAAGCGTTCAGAGATTGGTATGGGCAACAAGCCAAAGAAATTATCTTGCCCCGTTTGGCTCGCTACGCCGCCGAGTTGGGCGTGAAAGTGGCCGAGGCCGCGATTGTGGATAACCGCCTGCGTTGGGGCTCATGCACCGCCAAAAACAATGTTCGCCTGAATTGGCGGCTGATCAAGGCCCCGATGTCGGTGATTGATTACGTCATCGTGCATGAGTTGGCGCATTTGCTGGAAGCCAATCACACACCAGAGTTTTGGAACATCGTGCGGGCCAAAGTGCCGGGAGCCGAAAAATCCAAAGCGTGGTTGAAGGCGCACGGGCAGTTGCTGGAAGAAGAAATTTGATGGCTCGGTAGAAGTGCATGGCCGTCTTTGGCGGTGCCTGTAGCCAGTGCTGGTGGTGGAACGTATTGGGTGGGCGCTGGCTGTTGAGGGGCCAGGAATTTTCCCCTAAAAAAATGCCGTTTCAGCCCGTGGATCGTGCGGAGCTAGCTACCAAAATTGTAGTATTTTGAGGCTTCAATTGATTCGAACCAGACCATCTTTGCTGCACCGCCGACAGCAAACTCAGCTTTGTCTACGGTCCCGAGCTCCAGCGCGTCAAACAAAATGATGCCCTCATCGGCAATGGCATCAGCAGCTACTTTGCGGGTAACACCTGGCACCTCGATGGCGAGGACAGCTTGGGTCTGACGTATGAAATAGAAGTGCACAGCAACGGCACAGTGGAGGAAAAGCAATACGTCACGGCTGGCTCAAGCACCTTTGCGCTGGCTAGAGGAATCTGCAAGAAGGGCGAGTACAAGACTAACAACACTTAGGGATGCAGAAATCACAAATATCCCATTTCTGGCGGCACTGGCGGGTGCATTGCGTCGTTGCAATCCGCTCGTTGAGCTGGCTAAACTTCGCGTCTTGCGTCTTGCGTCTTGCGTCTGGCACTGCATCCCTTATGCCAGTTGTTCAAAATGCAGTGCGCCCCTTTTCGCAGATTGAGAAAATGGGCTGGCTCGATTTAAACGAGGGTCGATTTCAACGAATTAAACGAAAAACCGTGCAGGGCAGACAGAGTTGCATTAGGATTGCAGATCCAAGTTTCAACCTTCGATTTGCAAAATGATCCCCCGTTCCGCTG
>JAGOUM010000147.1 GCA_018061265.1 Rhodoferax sp.
TTGCCGATTTACAAGGCCACGGGCTTTTTGTGGCGATTTACTGCACCGGTGCCATGGCCACCAGAGTGACCTGCCCGTCGTCGGCAAAAGCAATCTTGTAGCTGCTTTCCTTGTAGGTTTTTGAATTACTGGCCAGCGTGGTTTTGACCGTGTAATGCTTGCCCTTGGCATTTGCCGGAAGCTTGAATTTTGAATTGGTCTGGTAACGCCCTGCGCCATCAACGGCCGTCAGCGTTTCAGTTTTTTCCTCAACCAGCTTATTTTTTTCATCGTAGATTGCATATTTTTGCTGCATCTCGGGCACCTGGTCGCCGTAGCCGATCAGGTCGGTCTTGGAGGTGATTTTGACCTCCTTCTGCCCGTCCGCGCTGGCAGGCGACTCGGCAACCTGGGTGGTGAAGGAAGCCGGGATGATGTCGTCCTTGGGCGGCTTGATGGCCCCTTTTCCTTTGGCTTTGGCATACTGGTTGTTGACCACCGTGGCATCCGCAATTTTCTGGGATTCAAAATACCAGCTGATCAGAAAACCGGCTACCGCGCCAATCACCGCTCCTTTGGCGCAATCATTGTCAGTGGCGGCGGCGAGGGCGCAGCCGGCCACCGCACCCATCAAGGCACCCTTGGCCTTTTCATCCAACATGAAAGTTCCGTCCGCATTTTTCTTGAGGGTGCCATCCGGATTGGTGGCGCAGCTCACCGACAGCAGGCTCAGCACGATGGCGGCCATGGGCCGCAGGGTAAATCGAAAATTTGACATGCTACAACTCCCGTTAAAAGTGAATGCTATTTGGTTTTGGAGGCAATCGGGTCGTCAATATCGACCGTGAGCATGGTCGGGCGCTGCTCGCCCTTGGTCAATTCGCGCACCCGGTCACTGACGTAGGCGGACAGATAGCTGGGCCGGATCAGGCCCGTTTTATCCTTGTCAGCTTTGCCCTGAATACCTTCGATAAGCGCCTTGGTAAAAGCGCCGTTGCCCCATTCAGGGTCTTCCTGTGACAACTCCTTGCTGGTCGATGAGGCGAACACAATCACGCCCTTTTCCTCGCTCAGCGCATTGAGTGTGCCCGTCATGTTACTGCTTGAGCGGGTCGCCTGGCGTGCCAACGCCCCCGCATGGCAAGTGTCGACAAAAAAGACGGCCCGCCCTTTGAGGCTGTGCAAGGTTTTGGCAATTTCATCACCCGATACCCAGGCGGATTGCGCATTTTTGGCTTTCCACGCGGCCATATCGGCTTCGCTCTTGATTTCACCCTTGGCCGGAAAGGAATTTTCGCCGCCGGGGATGAAGAAATAATTGGCCCCTATGTTTTCGCCATGACCGGCAAAGAAAACAACCCCTGCATCTTTCTCGCCCACGCTGTTGCTGAGCCATTTCAGGCCATCGAGAATGTTTTGCCGTGACGCCTGTTCGTCAATCAGCAGCTTGGGGACTGCGCTGGTGTAGAGCTGGCCGGCCTGTTTTTCCATGTGCAGGGCGAAATCACGCGCGTCTTTGTTGGCCAAATCCAGCGTGTAGGGTGCCGGGTATTTGGAAATGCCGACGATCAGCAGGTACAGCTTTTCGTATTTTTCGGCGGGCGCAGGGGCCGTTGTCTCCTTGGCACGCACCACCTTCACCGTCACGGGTTCCGACTTGCCGTAGCGGTTTTCCGCAAACAGCATGATTTCGGCGTCGGACGAGGGCAAGGGCACCTCTATTTCCTGCACCCCCGCAGCACGCAACCCCTTGCCTTTGAGGTCACGCACCAGTTTGCCATTGACGCGCGCCTTCACGCCGGACACCGGCGCATTGCTGGCCGTGCGCACTTCAAAACGAACCGGCACGGTCGTTGCATTGGTCTCGGCCATGGGATTGGAGCGCAACTCCACAATGGGCGGCAGCATCTCGGTGATGTCGCTGCTGCTGGTCAGCACGGTCACAGGTTTTGCCGAAACTTCTTTGGCTGCCGAAGTCTTGGCCAACGTGAGCGCCGCCAGATCGGCCTGGGCTGATCGGAAAGCCTCTTTTTCATCGCCCGTGCTCAGCACTTTTTGAATCACATCGGGCCGGTACAAGCGGTCACGAAAACGCCCGGCGCTGAAAAAATCTGCCGATTGGTTGAAAGCGCGGTTCAGGTGCCAGCCCACCAAACTTTCCCCGCCGACGGCGGTGTCGTAATAGCCGCTGGGCGTCCAGACGATCCAGCGTGTTTTGTCTGCATGGGCAAACAAGGCCAGCTGCTCCATGCCATCCTGGGTGCGAAACCAGCGCACGCTGCCATCACCCAGGCCGGCGACCACCCAGCGGCCATCGGCGCTGAGATTGACGGCCCAAGCCGGGGCGGCAATGCGCTGTGTCCACAGAGGCGCACCATTTTTGGTGTAGCGGCGCACAAACCATTCTGTGCCCAGCACAAAGCTGCTGTCGGTGCTGCTGATGGCCAGGCTGCGCGAAACCTCGCCCTGGCGCAGGGGCAAGGCCCGGCCACCTACTTTGGGGCTTGTCGAGTTTTGCCAGTTCTCCACATACGGCTCGCCGCTTTGCAGCGCGGGGGCCGTTGCATTCGGCGCGGTGCCCGTTCTCAGGCTGCTGGCATTGAGGTCAAACAGCTGGGACTCGCCACCGGCGCGCATGGCAAAGGAGAGTACGCTGGCATCGGGGCTGACCCGAAACTGATCGGCCAGATCGCGAAAATCTCCGGTTTGCGCCTGGCTGGAGACCACCCGCTGCCCGTTCATGCTGAACACAGCCCAACCCGGCTCCGCCGATGCTGCGGCAACCTGCCCGTTGGGTAGGGCGGTTAGCGACATGATGGTGTTTGAAAAATTCCCCAGCTCGGTGTCCTGGCCGGTGCCCCGGTTGCCAAAGGCCAGCACGGGAAAACGCCCGCCCCGCGTGTAGCCGCCCCCGGCAAACAGGGTCGCGCCATCGGCTGACCATGCGACACGGCCCAGATTGCCGCTGCCCAAATCGATGCGATGCACCGGCTTGAGGCTGGTGGTGTCCAGAATATCGACACGGGCGCTGTCCTGGTAACCAATGGCCAGCGTTCTTCCATCCGGTGAAAAAGACACGCCATAGGGCTTGCCGCCTGGCGCGGCAAAGCGTGCAGTGCGCTCCAGTCCCTTGCGACCTATTTGATAGACACGGACCGAACCGTCTATGGAGGCCACCGCCAGACGGCCATCGGCCGAGAAATCTGCGCCAAAGATGGCTTCATTGAATTCCGGGTCGGTCCCGACAAATTGCAAATCGCGCCGAAACACACGCAAACCGCCCTGGCGCAGGCCAATCGCCAGCAACTGGCTGTCGGGTGACCAGGCCAGTTGTGTCAGGGGCGCTTCCAGTCCGGTGATGGTGCTCTTGGGCAGTACGCTGGCGCTGGCCCGGTCGAACAAGTGCATCAGGTGGCTGCCATCGCCAAAATTGGAGTTGCCGCCCAGCGCCACACTGCGCCCGTCAGGCGACATGGCGGCCGCATACACCGCGCCCACGCTGTCACTGCCCAGCGGGGGACGCAGCACCGTCAGGGCCTCGCCACTGCGACTGTCCCAAAGGCGGGCCGTCTTGTCTTCTGAGGCCGTCACGATCCAGCGCCCGGTTTTGTCGGTCGAGATGCGGGTGATCGCCGCCAGATGCGCGCCGGTTTCGATGCGCAGCACCGGATCACGGCTGGGCATCGGCGCGGCCAGCGCGCTGGAAAACGTGGCCAGCAAGTTCGCGCCAACAATGAGCGAACCCATCATGAAGCGAGCGACGAGAGTAGAAGAGTTCATAAGTTGCATACCTTTGCGGATAACGCCCAAGCGGGTACGTTGAAAGCTGGGTGTCACTTTAAACCACCGGGCCTTACGGGGAGAGCCCGCAAAGCCTTAACGGGCCGGGATGGGGTGTAGTTTATGCAAAATGTCGGCATGAACCCTGTTTTTAAATGGTTGTTGGGCACCAGTCTGGTGTTTTTGCTCTTGATGGCGGCGCTCGCCTGGGTTTTGCAGCGTTGGATTGGCACCGATGATGTCAAGGCCAGGGTTGAAGCCGAAGCCAGCAGCGCACTGGGCGTAGCGGTGAAGCTGGCGCGCATTGAGGTGGCTGTGTGGCCGCTGCCCGCCGTGGCCCTGCAAGGGGTTGAAGTGCAAACACGCCCACCCCTGAGTGCCGAGCGGCTGGAAGTGCGCCCGGCTTGGCGCGCCCTGCTGGCCGGGCGGCTGGAACTGGCCACGCTGCTGGTGCGCCGCGCCATGCTGCCACAGGCCGGCATTGACAACCTGCTTGCAACGCTACAAAAAAAGAAGCGCTCTGCGCACGCCCCCTCTGCGCAAGAGCCGCAAAAGGCTTCAAACTCGCAGTACATCCCGGCGCGCACGGTGCTGGACCATGTCACCTGGGTCAGCGCCAAAGGTGCCAGCACCACGCTCGATGCCGATGTGCGGCTGGACGGCGCAGGCTTGCCCGACTCTGCAGACCTGCACATTCTGCATGGGCAATTTCAGGGTGCCAAGGCCAGGCTGCGCCGCCAGGGCAACGAGTGGACGCTGGCGCTGGATGTGGCTGGTGGCACCGTCAAAGGCGCGCTGCAGTTGCAGCCTGCCTCGCAGACGGGGGGCGAGTTTTCAATCAAAGGGCAGTTGCAAACCCGCTCGCTGCAGGTGGCGGCGCTGGGCGGCCCGCACCCGATCCTGAGCGGGCAGCTGCAAGCCGACACCACCTTGTCCGCCCGCACGGCCCAAGTGGGTGCCATCAGCGAGGTGCTGCAGACGCAAAGTCAATTTACTGTGCGCCACGCCATGCTGCATGGCCTTGATCTGGCCAAAGCCATCAAAACCGTTGGCTTGAGCCGGGGCGGCGAAACTGAGCTGGATGTGCTGTCCGGGCAGGTCACCACCCAAGGCCGTGCCGCGCAGCTGACCAATCTGGTGGCCAGCTCGGGCGTGCTCAGGGCGAGCGGAAATGTGGCCATTTCAAGCAAGCAGGCGCTTAGCGGACGGGTATCGGTGGAACTTGCATCGGCCATGCTCGGCGGCGCGGTGGGCGTGCCACTGGTGGTGAGCGGCACACTGGATGCACCCGAGGTGATGCTGACACGCTCGGCCCTGGTTGGCGCTGCCATTGGCACGGCGCTCATGCCCGGTGTGGGCACCGGCGCTGGGGCATCCCTGGGGGACAAGGTTGGCACCGGGTTCAAGAAGCTGTTTGGCCAGTAGCGCGCGCGGGGAGGTTTTTTTAGGCCAGCACACCGCCAGATGAATCCAAGCAATGTACATCCTTGTACAAACATCCGATAATCTTTTTAACCCAGGTTTAAACACGCGCACATTCACCCCAAAGGACGGTCATGGCCATCACCAAAATTTTTAAAAACGGCAACTCCCAAGCCGTGCGGATTCCGGCGGAGCTGGCTTACAGCACCTGGGACATCGACCTGGTCATTGAACGCCAGGGCGACGAGTTGCGCATCCGCCCGGCCCAGCGGCGCATGGGTGATGTGCTGGGAAAACTCGCAAAATTCTCGCCCGACTTCACCCTGCCGGGGCGCGGCAGCAACGTCGAAGGCGAGCGCGACACCCTATGATTGCGTTTCCAGATCGATGCGAAATTAGGCGCGAAGCCTTTGATCAGTGCTTTAGCACGGCAAGGCGAAGCAACAACATGTCGGATTGATATGGAAATGGAATGAAACCCAAGTACATGCTCGACACCAACATCTGCATCTACCTGATGAAACATCAGCCGCAGCAGGTGAAAGAGCGGTTTGACCAATGCTTTGTGGGGGAGGTGGTCATTTCTGCCATCACCTTGGCCGAGCTGGAATACGGGGTTACCTGCTCTGGCACTGCTGCACCAGCCAATCGGCTGATGCTTGACAGCTTCATGGAAGACGTTCCGGTGGTGGCCTTTGAGGCCCGCGCCGCCAGCGCCTATGGCCCCGCTCGTTTTGCCAACCGTGACCGCAGCCGAGATGCCCTGGACAAACTGATTGCTGCCCACGCCATCGCACTGGGCGTCACGCTGGTCACCAACAACGAAGCCGATTTTGCAATGTACCCGGGGTTGGTAGTGGAGAACTGGGTCGACTGGCACTGAGCAGACCAATAAAGCACACCCCGCCCCCAAACACCCCACTGAACATGCCTGCATCTGCAACCGACACCGCTGCCCAAGCCTTCATCACCCGCTGGCGCGGCAGCACGGCCAGTGAACTCTCCACCGCGCAGAGCTTTGTCATCGACCTGTGCGCGCTCTTGGGCGTGGACAAACCCCACCCTACGCCCGCGCAAGACTACATGTTTGAGCGCCCGGTGACCTTCCGCCATGGCGACGGCACCAGCAGCGCCGGGCGCATTGACTGCTACCGCCAAGGCGCGTTTTGCCTGGAGTCCAAAAAACTCAAAGCCGCCGGTCATACCAAAGGGTTCGATGACGGCCTGTTGCGCGCCCGCAGCCAGGCCGAGGGTTACGCCCGCGCCTTGCCAGCAGGCGAGGGCCGCCCGCCGTTTGTGCTGGTGGTCGATGTGGGCACCGTGATTGAGGTGTACGCCGAATTCAGCCAAAGCGGTGCCACCTACACCCCGTTCCCCGACCCGCGCAGCCACCGCATTCGCCTGGACGACCTGGCCCGCGCCGACATCCGCGAGCGCCTGCGCCAGATCTGGCTCGACCCCCACAGCCTGAACCCGGCGCGCATCAGCGCCCGCGTGACCCGCCAGGTGGCCGACTTGCTGGCGCGGCTGGCCAAGTCGATTGAAGGCAACGCAGTGCAGTGCAGCGCCGTTTATGAGTCAAATATGCCGTTTGCGCACGTTCCATCTGCGCAAGTAGCTCCTGAAAACGTAGCATCTTTTCTCACCCGCTGCCTGTTCTCCATGTTTGCCGAAGACGTGGGGCTATTGCCCAAAGACGCTTTTATGGGCCTGCTCCAAGCCCACCGCGCCGACCCGCCCACGCTGCGCCTGATGCTGCAAAGCCTGTGGACGGATATGGACCGGGGCGGTTTCAGCCCGGCACTGGCTACCCGCGTGCTGCATTTCAACGGCAAGCTGTTCAAAAACGCCAGTGCCGACGGCTACAGCCTGCTGTTACAGCCCGAGCAGATTGACCTGCTGATCGAAGCCGCACAGGCCAACTGGCGCGAGGTGGAGCCCGCCATTTTTGGCACCCTGCTGGAGCGCGCGCTCAACCCCACCGAGCGCCACGCGCTGGGCGCGCACTACACGCCGCGTGCCTATGTGGAGCGGCTGGTGTTGCCCACGGTGGTCGAACCCCTGCGCGCCGAGTGGGCCAACGCACAGGCCGCCGCGCTGGTGCTGGCGTACGAGGCCGCCGAGCTGGAGGGCCGCGCCGCGCAGGCGCGGCTGGCCGAGGCGCGTGCGCAGGTGAAGGCGTTTCACCACCGGCTGTGCAGTGTGCGCGTGCTGGACCCGGCCTGTGGCAGTGCCAATTTTTTGTATGTGACGCTGGAGCATCTCAAGCGGCTGGAGGGCGAGGTGCTCAACCAGCTCTCTGCCCTGGGGCAAACGCAGGACGCGCTAGGTTTTGAGGGAGAAACCGTCACCCTGCAGCAGTTGCAGGGTATTGAGCTGAACCCGCGTGCGGCCGCGCTGGCCGAGCTGGTGTTGTGGATTGGCTGGTTGCAGTGGCACATTCGCACGCAGGGCAACGCGGCGGTGGCCGAGCCGGTGGTGCACGATTACCGCAACATTGCGTGCCGCGACGCGGTGTTGG
>JAGOUM010000148.1 GCA_018061265.1 Rhodoferax sp.
GCCACCGCCACGTTCTTCCACCACAGCTGCGCCAGCTTGGGGTAGTCCGGCACGTTGGTGCCGGTGGGCGTCCAGGCCACGCGGGCCGGGCTGCGGTAGAACTCGACCAATCCGCCCAGCTTGGGTGCCATGGCCGTCATGGCACTGGACTTGATGTCGCTCTCGCGGATCGGAGTCAGGCCCACGGTGGTCTTTTTCAGGGACGTTGTCTTGGCGGTCACAAACTGCGCGTACAACCAGGCGGCAGCCACCTTGTCGGCATTGTGGTCCTTGAAGAAGGTCCACGAACCTACGTCCTGGTAGCCGTTTTGCATGCCTTGCTTCCAGTATGGGCCGTTAGGTCCGGGGGCCATGCGCCACTTCGGAGTGCCGTCGGCATTGACCACGGGCAGGCCAGGCTTGATCATGTCGGCCGTGAACGCGGTGTACCAGAAGATTTGCTGGGCGATCTGGCCTTGCGCGGGCACGGGGCCGGCTTCGCCAAAGGTCATGCCGATGGCTTCCTTGGGGGAGTACTTCTTCATCCAGTCGATGTACTTGGTCAAGGCGTAGACGGCAGCGGGTGAATTGGTGGCACCACCACGCGCCACGGAGGCACCCTGTGGCGTGCAGCCGTCGGCGGAGGCGCGGATGCCCCATTCGTCAACCGGCTTGCCATTGGGGATGCCGATGTCGGCGGAGCCGGCCATGGACAACCAGGCATCGGTGAAGCGCCAGCCCAGCGATGGGTCTTTCTTGCCGTAGTCCATGTGGCCGTAAATCGGCTTGCCGTCGATGTTCTTCACATCATTGGTGAAGAACTCGGCGATGTCTTCGTAGGCGCTCCAGTTCAAGGGCACGCCCAGGTCGTAGCCGTACTTGGCCTTGAACTTGTCCTTCAAGTCCTGGCGGTCGAACAGGTCGGCGCGGAACCAGTACAGGTTGGCGAACTGCTGGTCGGGCAACTGGTAGAGCTTGCCATCGGGCGCGGTGGTGAAACTGGTGCCAATGAAATCTTTGATGTCCAGGCCCGGGTTGGTCCACTCTTTGCCTGCACCCGTCATGTAGTCGGTCAGGTTCAAAATCTTGCCATAGCGGTAGTGGGTGCCGATCAGGTCGGAGTCGGTGATCCAGCCGTCATAAATGGATTTGCCGGACTGCATGGAGGTTTGCAGCTTCTCGACCACGTCGCCTTCGCCGATCAGGTCGTGCTTGACCTTGATGCCGGTGATTTCCTCAAACGCCTTGGCCAGCGTCTTGGATTCGTACTCATGGGTGGTGATGGTCTCCGACACGACGGAAATCTCTTTCACGCCCTTGGTCTTGAGCTTGGCAGCCGCATCGATGAACCACTTCATCTCGGCTGCTTGCTGGGTCTTGGAGAGGGTTGACGGCTGGAACTCGCTGTCAATCCATTTCTTGGCGGCCGCTTCGTCAGCCCAGCCTTGGCTAGCCATGGCACAGGCCACAGCCACTGCCAATACGGAATACCTCAATTTCATCGTCAATCTCCTCAGATCTAATAAACCCCTGTCTGCAAGGCTGCTACGGCTCCAGGGGGAAAACGAGCCGATCCTTGATAAAAAATGCGTCAGCCTTTGCGCATGACCAGGGCCAGCAAGGCCATTGAAAGCACAAAACTGATCCAGATGGAGGGCTCTGCCTCCAGTGCCATCCAGGCCACCAGTTTTCCGCTGATGCCGACAAAGGCCAGGTTCACATAGGCGGCCGACAGCAAACCGATGAAGAGGCGGTCACCGCGCGTGGTTTCAATCGGCAGAAAACCCTTGCGCAGGGTGGTGGGAGACTTGATCTCCCACACGGTCATGCCGGCCAGCATCAGCACAATGCAAGAGAAGAACACCGCAACGGGGGTGGTCCATGCCATCCAATCAAACATCTCGAACTCCTGTGTCAAACGCGACCCATCGCAAAACCCTTGGCGATGTAGTTGCGAACAAACCAAATCACAATGGCGCCGGGAACAATGGTCAGCACCCCGGCGGCCGCCAGCGTGGCCCAGTCCATGCCGGACGCCGACACGGTGCGGGTCATCGTGGCGGCAATGGGTTTGGCGTTCACACTGGTCAGCGTGCGGGCCAGCAACAACTCCACCCAGCTGAACATGAAGCAGAAGAAGGCAGCAACACCCACACCGGCCTTGATCAGCGGCAGGAAAATTTGCACAAAAAATCGAGGGAATGAGTAGCCATCGATATACGCGGTTTCATCAATTTCCCGTGGAATGCCGCTCATGAAGCCTTCCAAAATCCACACCGCCAAGGGCACGTTGAACAACAGGTGCACCAGGGCCACCGCAATGTGCGTGTCCATCAGACCGACCGAGGTATAGAGCTGAAAGAACGGCAGCAAGAACACGGCAGGCGGGGTCATGCGGTTGGTCAACAACCAGAAGAACACATGCTTGTCACCCAAGAAGCTGTAGCGCGAGAACGCATAGGCTGCCGGCAGCGCCACGATCAAGGAAATGACCGTATTGATGCCCACATAGATCAGGCTGTTGATATAGCCCGAGTACCAGGCCGGGTCAGTCAGGATGGTCTTGTAGTTGTCCCACGTGAAATGCTGCGGGAACAGCGAGAAGCCGGCCAGGATTTCGTTGTTGGTCTTGAAAGACATGTTGACCATCCAGTAGATGGGCAACAGCGCAAACACCACATAGGCGATCATGAAGAGCGAGCGCTTCTGGAACTTGGGTTTATGCATGGCCGCCACCCTCCTTTTCCTGGGTGCCGACGCGCTGCATCCAGTTGTACAAGATAAAACACATCAGCAAGATGATCAGGAAGTAGATCAAGGAGAACGCGGCAGCCGGTCCCAGGTCAAACTGACCCACGGCTTTTTGTGTGAGGAACTGCGACAGGAAGGTGGTCGAATTGCCCGGCCCGCCCCCGGTCAGCACAAAGGGTTCGGTGTAGATCATGAAGCTGTCCATGAAGCGCAGCAGCACCGCAATCATCAGCACGCCCCGCATCTTGGGTAGCTGCACATACCGAAAGACGTCCCACTTGCTGGCGCCATCAATGCTGGCGGCCTGGTAGTAGGCGTCGGGGATGGAGCGCAGACCGGCATACCCCAGCAGCGCGACCAATGGCGTCCAGTGCCACACATCCATCAGTAACACCGTGAGCCAGGCGTGCACCGGGTTGCCGGTGTAGCTGAAGTCAATGCCCATGCCCAGTAGCGCAGCCCCCATCAAACCGATATCCGTTCGGCCAAAAATCTGCCAGATGGTGCCCACCACGTTCCAGGGGATCAGCAGGGACAGCGACACGATCACCAAGGCTGCGGACGACTTCCAACCCTGGGCCGGCATGGCCAGCGCCAGCAAGATACCCAGTGGCAGCTCCACCGCCAGCACCGCGAACGAATACGTGATCTGCCGCCACAGGGCGCCATGTAATTCCTCGTCACGCATGATCGCGGCAAACCACTCGGTGCCGACAAACACGCGGCGCTCCGGCGAGATGATGTCCTGCACCGAATAATTAACCACCACCATCAAAGGCAGCACGGCGGAAAACGCCACGCAAATCAGCATGGGCAGAATCAAGAACCAGGCTTTCTGGTTGATTGGCTTCGTTGTAGTGCTCATTCCACAATCTCCTCATTCTTGTAGATGCAGGTGTGTTCACCCAACACCTTGAGCCACACGGTGTCGCCGACCGTGAGCTGGGCCGCGTCTGTTGACAGGCGCGCCTTCAAGGTGGTGCCTTCAAAGTCGGCACTCAACATGACATGGGTGCCCACGTCCTGCACGCGTGACACGGTCATGGCCAGCGCACCGTCGGTCTGGGCCGGTACCAGAGTCAGGTACTCCGGCCGTATGCCCAGCTTGATGTCACCTGCTGGCAAGGAGCGACCAGCAGACAAGGCCAGTGTGGTATCGCCCACCTGCACACCCTGGCCGTTCACCTGCCCGGCCAGAAAATTCATGCCGGGTGAGCCAATGAAATGACCCACAAAGGTGTGGCTGGGGCGCTCGAACAAATCGGCGGGAGAGCCCACTTGCACCGCTCGGCCGCGTGTCATCACCACCACCTGGTCGGCAAAGGTCAAAGCCTCCACCTGGTCGTGGGTCACATAGATCAAGGTGAGCTTGAGTTCATGGTGGATTTGCTTGAGCTTGCGGCGCAGCTGCCACTTCAGGTGGGGGTCGATCACGGTCAGCGGTTCATCGAACAGCACGGCCGATACATCGGGGCGCACCAGGCCACGACCCAGCGAAATTTTTTGTTTGGCGTCGGCCGCGAGGCCAGCGGCGCGCTGGTTCAACTGGCCGCTCATTTCCAGCATCTCGGCAATCTCGCCCACGCGTTTGGCAATCTGCTCCTTGGGCATCTTGCGGTTGCGCAAGGGGAAGGCCAGGTTCTCCGCCACGGTCATGGTGTCGTAGATCACCGGGAACTGGAACACCTGGGCAATATTGCGCTGCTGGGGCGAGGCGCTGGTCACATCACGCCCATCAAACAGCACACTGCCCTGCGACGGGGTCACCAGGCCAGACATGATGTTGAGCAGCGTGGTCTTGCCGCAGCCAGAAGGGCCCAAGAGCGCATAGGCACCACCGTCCTCGAACGCCATCTTCAGGGGCAGCAGCGCGTAGTCGCTGTCCTGCTTGGGGTCACGCCGGTAGGCGTGGGCCAGATCCAGTTCAATGCGTGCCATATCAACGTCCCCCGCCGCGCACGGGCGCCAGCACCAGCATGCCCTGGGCGTCAAACACATAAACCAGCGCGGGATTGAAGTACAGGGTGACCTGCACGCCCAACTCGAAGTAGTGAACGCCGGTGAGCTGCGCCACCAGCTCACCCACCAGGGTGTGCACGTGCACAAAGGTGTCTGACCCCGAAATTTCGGCCAGCTCCACTTTGCCGGGCAGTGCCACGTCGCCCGGTTGGGCGTGTACGCGCAATGCGCTGGCCCGCATGCCAACGGTCAGCTTGGGGGTTGATTTGGACGACAGGCCCAGTGCCAACAGCGGCCCGCCTTCCAGTTGCACACCCTCGGGGGTCGCAGCGGCGGCCAGCAGGTTCATGGGGGGATCGCTGAAGGCACGCGCCACCCGCAACGAGGCCGGCTTGTGAAAGACCTCGGCGGTGGGGCCGTATTGCAGCAGCTCGCCCTCATCCAGCACAGCGGTGTAGCCGCCCAGCAGCAAGGCTTCGCCCGGCTCGGTGGTGGCATAAACCACGGTGGAGTTGCCCGCCGCAAACAGTGCGGTCAATTCGTCGCGCAGTTCCTCGCGCAGCTTGTAGTCCAGGTTCACCAGGGGTTCATCCAGCAGCATGAGAGGCGCGCCCTTGGCCAAGGCGCGGGCCAAGGCCACGCGCTGTTGCTGGCCACCCGAGAGTTCGGCCGGTAGCCGGTCCAGAAACATCTCGATGTGCAGTTTCTCGGCCAATTCCCGAACGCGCTGGTCCACATTTTTTTCGCCGCGCAGCTTGAGCGGAGAGGCAATGTTGTCGCGCACCTTGAGCGAGGGGTAGTTGATGAACTGCTGGTACACCATGGCGACGTTGCGCTCACGCACCGGGACCCCCACCACGTCACGCCCGTCCACCAACACCCGCCCGGTGGTGGGCACATCCAGCCCCGCCATGATGCGCATCAGGCTGGTCTTGCCGGCTTGGGTGGCCCCCAGCAGCACGGTGACCGCGCCGCTGCGCGGCGCGATACTCATGTCGTGCAACCAGGTCTGCGGGCCCACTCGTTTGTTGACGCCTTCCAGGGACAACTGCATCACGCCACCTTTTCTTTGTGTTTTCGTCTGAATTCGATTTCAGCGATTGTTATTCTTTTGTTTTCGATTTAACTCGGTATTTACCCTAATTTTGTTCGTTTTTATTCGTTTTAAGATGTGCCACCATGGCAACATCCGCCAAAGGAACCTCAATGAATCGACACCCCAGACTGTTTGAATTGCTGGCCTATGTGCAAACCCATGGCACCGTTTCCGTGGAGCAATTGGCCGACACGCTGGGGGTCACCCTGCAGACGGTGCGCCGCGATGTGCAGCGGCTCGCCGACGAAGGCTTGCTGGCGCGCTTCCACGGTGGCGTGCGGGTGCCCAGCTCGACGATTGAGAACATCGCCCACAAGCAGCGGGAAAACCTCAACGCCGAGGGCAAGATTCGCATCGCCCGCGATGTGGCCGCTGCGGTGCCCAATGACTGCTCGCTGATCCTGAATATTGGCACCACGACCGAGGCCATTGCGCGGGCCCTGCACGGGCACACCGGGCTGCGGGTCATCACCAACAACCTAAATGTGGCAAGCATCCTGAGCGCCAACACCCACAGCGAGGTGATCGTGGTCGGTGGTGTCGTGCGGGGCTGGGATCAGGGCATTGTTGGCGAAGCGGCGGTGGACTTCATACGCCAATTCAAGGTGGACATTGCGCTGATCGGCATTTCCGGCATCGAGGCCGACGGCACCCTGCGCGACTTCGATTTCCGCGAGGTCAAGGTGTCACAGACCATCATTGCGCATGCGCGTGAGGTCTGGGTGGCCGCAGACAGCAGCAAGTTCAACCGCCCCGCCATGGTGGAGGTAGCCAAGTTGTCGCAGATCGACCGATTGTTTACCGATGCCCCACCCCCAGACCCCTTCCCTGACCTGCTCACGGATGCGCAGGTACGCTACACCGTAGCATCCAGCACCGCAGCCCCATCTACCCCCAAGGTGAACCCATGACCTATCTGCTTGCCTTGGACCAAGGCACCTCCAGCTCCCGCAGCATCGTGTTTGACGCCCTGGGCCGCGTGGTGGCGCAAGCCCAGTTGGAGCTACCGCAAATTTACCCACAACCTGGCTGGGTGGAGCACGACCCAGAGGAGATCTGGCGCACCCAGTTGGCCACGGCCCGCGAAGCCCTGGCCAAGGCCGGCATCACCGCCAGTCAGGTGCAGGCGCTGGGCATCACCAACCAGCGAGAAACCACCGTGGTGTGGAACCGGCGCACGGGTCTGCCCCTGCACCACGTCATCGTCTGGCAAGACCGCCGTGCCGAACCCACCTGCGTAGCCCTGCGCGAGCGGGGTCTGGCCGACACCATCCAGGCCAAAACAGGCTTGCTGGTGGATGCCTATTTCTCCGGCACCAAGCTGAAATGGATACTGGACAACGTGGTCGGTGCCCGGCAACAGGCCGCCAATGGAGAACTGGCGTTTGGCACGGTGGACAGCTGGCTGATCTGGCGACTGACCAACGGGGCCGTGCATGCCACCGACGTCAGCAACGCGTCACGCACCATGCTGTTCAACGTGCACACCAACCAATGGGATGCCGAGCTGCTGCAAGCGCTGGACATTCCCGCAAGCCTGCTGCCAACCGTGAAGCCGTCCAGCGCACTGTATGGTGAAGTTGCACCCGACCTATTGGGCCATGCCATCCCCATTGGTGGCGTGGCAGGCGACCAGCAGAGCGCCTTGTTTGGCCAGGCCTGCTTCAAGGCGGGCATGGTGAAGAACACCTACGGCACCGGCTGCTTCATGCTGATGCACACCGGTGGCAACTTCCAGACCTCCCACAACGGCCTGATTACCACCAGCGCAGCGCAAACTGCCCCCACGCCCGAGTTTGCAATCGAAGGCAGCGTCTTTGTCGGCGGCGCGGTGGTGCAATGGCTGCGTGATGGCTTGCACGC
>JAGOUM010000041.1 GCA_018061265.1 Rhodoferax sp.
CTGTCCGTGCCGGGGTGCCGGTGCTGGCGGCAAAGTCGGTACCCAGATGTTTGCGCCACTGCCCGAGAATCGGATGGAAACGCATTGCAAAGCCACTGCTGACACGGGAAAACTCAACCGGTGAGCTGAGAAATGCGCGCCGCTTGCTTTGCCCATCCAGCGTGTAATACCCGCCTTTCAGAGGCTGGCCCAGACTGTCGTGGCCTGGGGCTTGAAACCACATGGCCTGAAAAGTCTTGCCGGCGTTGACAAACTCGGCGCTGAGTACACGCCCGGTCCGCAATGGTTCCCCGTCACCTTCAAGTACCTCGTAGACCACGTTGAACCGGTCATCCTTGCGCAGGGCACGCCGAAAGTCGATGTCTGTCGAGAAAATTTCGGCGAGCTGGATGGCGATGGAATCGGGAAGCCCGGCGGCATCGGTTGCCGCAAACAGCGAGGAACGGATTGTTCCGCTGGAAAGGCGCGCGGATGCGCTGAGTTCTGCGGTCTCAAGCCGGGAACTGAAGCCCGATGAGGTCCGCTCAACCAGCAGGCGTTTGAATTGACCATTGTCCTCAGGGCTCCAGCGCGCGGTCAGCGCCAGCAGAGCCTGCTGGCCATCGGCCTCGGCGGTGATCTGGCGTCCGCCCCGACCCAGCAAATGGTGACGTGCCAGCGTGTCCTGCCGCAAAAAGTTGGCCGCCTCGGTATCGTCTATCCCCAGGCGTTTCAGCAGAGTGTCTGCGGTGTCGCTGCTACGGGATACTTCGGAACGAAAGAGGTTAAGTGGTGTTGTGCTGGCCGATACGGTGGTCAGCGACAAAGAAATTGGTTCAACCACCTGACGCACGGGCAGGTCTGCGGCATCCGGCCCCAACGAGGCCACCGCCAGAGCACCACCACCACCACCGAGCAATAAGGCGGCGATCAGTGCGCCAAAGCGACGCGGGTACCGGTGTACAAGAGAACCAGCCTGGCCAATCAGGGTCTGACCGTGGGAGATCAAAAGAGTTATCAAAAAAGTTCCTGGATGTGGACTTGTCGGCAGAACACAACAGCAAATCAAAAAGCGTATGAATCCACCCACTTAAAATGCCGTTGAAAAACAGTTTTCGAGTATAAACCCGGCCTGCCGCGCCGCATCCAGAAAAACCCTATGACACAGCCCAAAGCCCCGGAAATTTTGATGACAGATGCAGTTCGGGAGGCTCTGGCGGTGACCTTGCGGGGCTCTGAGGAGTTGATTCCGCAGGAAGACTGGGTCAAAAAGCTGCTGCGATCTGAAGCGTCCGGCACGCCCTTGCGCATCAAGCTCGGGCTGGACCCAACCGCACCCGACATTCATGTCGGACATACGGTTGTCCTCAACAAGTTGCGTCAGCTGCAGGACCTGGGCCACACTGTCATTTTCTTGATTGGTGACTTCACCACGCTGATTGGTGATCCGTCGGGTCGGAACTCCACACGTCCGCCGTTGACCCGGGAGCAAATCGACGCCAACGCGCAAACCTACTATCGCCAGGCGTCGATGGTGCTGGACCCGTCCCGGACCGAAATCCGTTACAACAGCGAGTGGGGTGACGCGCTGGGCTCGCGTGGCATGATCCAGCTGGCAGCGCGTTACACCGTTGCGCGAATGATGGAGCGCAATGACTTTCATGACCGCTTTCATGCGGGCACGCCCATCTCTGTGCATGAATTTCTCTACCCGTTGATGCAGGGTTATGACTCGGTGGCGCTGAAAAGTGACCTTGAGCTTGGCGGCACCGACCAGAAATTCAATCTCCTGGTCGGACGGCATTTGCAGGCGGAATATGGTCAGGAGCCACAGTGCATTTTGACCATGCCACTTCTGGAGGGCTTGGACGGTGTTGAAAAAATGTCCAAGAGCAAGGGCAACTACATCGGCATCAGTGAGGATGCCAACACCATGTTCGCCAAGGTCCTGAGTATTTCCGATACCTTGATGTGGCGCTGGTACACCTTGCTGAGCTTCAAGTCTGAGGCGCAGATTGCAGCACTCAAACGCGAGGTGGAGGCGGGCCGTAATCCCAAGGATGCCAAGGTCGCATTGGCCAAAGAGATCACCGCGCGATTTCATTCGGTTGCCTCTGCCGACGCAGCCGAACAGGACTTTATCAACCGCAGCAAAGGCGGAATTCCCGACCAGATCGCTGAAATCAGCCTGGCATTGGGCAGTGATGGCGCGGCACTGGGCATCGCGGCACTGCTCAAGTCTGCCGGGCTGGCCTCGTCAAGCGGTGAAGGCAACCGGCTGATTGATGGCGGTGGTGTACGGGTGGACTCCAGCGTGGTCAGTGACAAAGGGCTCAAGCTGGGTGCCGGTACCTATGTACTGCAGGTAGGCAAACGCAAGTTTGCCCGGGTCACTTTAAGCTGAACTCGTGCGGGGGTGCCCGCTGCGGACTTACACCCCGCGTGCCCGATCTGACAGAAACTGCGCCCGAAATGCGCCAAAAGTCCCATTGTCCATGGCGGTGCGCACCTCCGCCATCAGGTTCAGGTAATAGTGCAGGTTGTGAATACTTGACAGCATCGGGCTGAGCATTTCGCCGCAGCGGTCCAGGTGGTGCAGATAGGCGCGACTGAAACCGCCGCTGATACTGCCGTCGGGCCGGGTTTGTCCTTTGCAGGCGTAGCAGGTGCAGGTCGCGTCGAGCGGGCCGTGGTCGGTTTTGTGGCGGGCGTTGCGGATTTTCAGGTCACCATAACGGGTGAACAAAGTGCCGTTGCGCGCATTGCGCGTGGGCATGACGCAGTCAAACATGTCCACACCTTGCGCCACGCCTTCGACCAGGTCTTCTGGCGTGCCAACCCCCATCAGGTAGCGGGGTTTGTGTGTCGGCAGGCGGTGCGGGCTGTGCGCCATGATGCGCAGCATCTCGTCTTTGGGCTCGCCCACACTGACACCGCCCACCGCGTAGCCGGGGAAGTTCATCTCGACCAATGTCTCCAGCGACTCCTGCCGCAGGTGCTCAAACATGCCGCCCTGCACAATGCCGAACAGCGCGTTCGGGTTATTGAGCCGCGCAAATTCGGCCTGGCTGCGTTTGGCCCAGCGCAGGCTCATTTCCATACTCTTGCGGGCTTCACGCTCGGTGGTGATTTGACCCTTGGTCTTGGGTTCAACCGAAAGATAAGGCGTACATTCGTCGAGCTGCATGACGATGTCGCTATTGAGTGTGGTCTGGATTTGCATCGAGACTTCTGGCGACATGAACAGTTTGTCGCCATTCACCGGGCTCGAAAAGTGCACACCTTCCTCGGTGATTTTGCGCATGGCCCCCAGGCTCCAGACCTGGAAGCCACCCGAGTCGGTCAGGATGGGTTTGTTCCAGCGCTCAAAGCCGTGCAGGCCGCCAAAACTTTTCATCACGTCTTGACCCGGTCGCATCCACAGGTGAAAGGTATTGCCCAGAATGATTTGTGCGCCCATGTCCTCCAGACTGCTGGGCATCACGCCCTTGACGGTGCCGTAGGTGCCCACCGGCATGAAGATCGGGGTCTGCACCTTGCCGTGGTTCAACGTGAGTGTGCCGCGGCGGGCATGGCTGCCCGCATAACCTGTCTCGGCGCGGGCGGTGTCAGTGGCGAGAAGGTCAAAGGTGAGCATGGTTTTATTGGTAACAGGGGGGAGGCATTGTACGAAGGGTGCTGTCTGCGAAACGCATCAGTTGGGCCTTGGGCGGGGTTCGCCTCTGGATTTCGAGGTGTGCGAAATAGCGCCGGTGAATGCTCAGAGTTGCCGATGAGTGCTCACCCGGTCCGCCGGGTGTTATTGCTCGAAATGATGCCGCACACGGTCTTGCAGCAATTGCCGTGTGGCCTCTTCGTCGCAGCCCGCGAGAAGGTCAAACATGGCACGCGACATGGGTTTGAACACGGCCATCACATCGGGGTCAAAGTGGCTGCCGGTGTCTTTGTCAAGGATGGCCATGGCGGCCTCAAAACCCATCGGTTCCTTGTACGGACGTTTCGAGCACAAAGCATCAAACACGTCGGCAACCGCAAAAATGCGCGCTGACAAAGGGATGGCTGTGCCCTGCAGTCGATCCGGGTAGCCGCTGCCGTTCCACTTCTCGTGGTGTGATGCCACCACCGCCTGCGCACCGTCAAGCCATCCGGCACCGACCACAATATCTTTGCCTTGATTGACATGGGTGCGCATGACGTCCATTTCGGTGTCGTCGAGCTTGCCAGGTTTGAGCAAAATGGCATCGGGCACGCCAATTTTTCCGACATCGTGCAAAAAGCTGCCAGCAATCAGCGCCTGCATCTCATCACCCGAGATACCCATCTTCTCGCCGATGCCCGCTGCAATCCAGGCCACCCGGTAGTTGTGCGCGCCGGTGTCGGAGTCCCGCTTGGCGATGGCACGGCCCAGCGCCTCCATCATGGCAATATGCGAGTCAAGGACTTCGCGGGTTTTGCGTTCGTTGTCCGCCGACAGACGAACCACCACCGGGTAAAGGACCGCACCACATAACAGTGAGGCCAGCCCGACCATGAGTGCCACCGTCATGGAATTTGAGAGGATTTGTGTTTTCTGCCACTCGGGCACCACCCGGACCCCTTCAAAGTAGCCGGTGATCGGCAGGCTCATGTCGGAGGCCGAGTCGCGCAGCGGTACAAAAACCCGCAGCAACCATAGGTCACCCGGCAGTCGAAGGCTTTCATACGATGCTTCGGCGTACGCAGGCAAGCCGTGTTTGGGCAGCATCGACTCGACCTGCTCGCCCTCGTGGGTGAGCGATTCGGCCAGCTTCTTGCCCTGGGCGTCATAGATCTCTGCAATGTCAAACAATCCGCCCGAAATGGTCTTGGCGGCCAGCTGAGCATGTTCCTGCGCCTGCGGCCCGCTCAGATGAATCGCATCAAAGTGATGCAATAGGCGGCCTGACTCTTCGATGGCCAGCGCAACGACACTTTCTTCTGCACTCTCCCGGGTAACCAGCCACGCGAGCGGGCTGGCCAGACATGCCAGCAGGATGCTGACTACGGCAATTCGAATCGCGGTACGTCGGTTAAAGGAGTTCATGTCTTGGTGTCAGTACTTCTGGTTCGCAGGCAATGCCGGGAGTCGCAAACCCAGTCCACACCAAAACAGAGTTTGCGACCTGTGACTTAACGGATCCTTAAGGCGTTCGTTGCAGCAACATGGCGTCGCCGTAACTGAAGAACCGATAAGCTTGTGCCATGGCGTGTTGATATAGGGCCATCAGGTGGCCGTGGCCAGCAAAGGCGCTGACCAGCATCATCAGGCTGGATTTTGGTAGGTGAAAGTTGGTGACCAGCAGGTCGGCCAGTCTGAACTCAAACCCTGGGGTGATAAAGATCCGGGTGTCACCCTGCGTCACGCCGCTGATAGCCCAGGATTCCAGACAGCGCACGGTGGTCGTGCCGACCGCGATGATGCGCCCACCCCGCGCCCGGCAGTCGGCCACCGCCTGTTGGGTGGCTGGAGGTATGTCGTACCACTCGCTGTGCATCTGGTGCTCGGACAGGTTCTCCGTCTTGACCGGCTGAAAGGTGCCAGCCCCCACATGTAGCGTCACGTGGGCAAACTGCACTCCCACGGTCTCTATTTGTGACAGCAATGCCTCATCGAAATGCAAGGCCGCAGTGGGTGCCGCCACTGCCCCCAGGTTTTTGGCAAACACCGTCTGGTAACGCTGTGCATCCTCGCTGGAGTCGGCGTGGGTGATGTACGGTGGTAGTGGTACATGGCCGTGGCGTGCCATCAGCGCGTAGGGGTCGTCGCCGGCGTCGTTGGACAGCACAAACCGGAACAGCGCACCTTGGGCATCGGGCCAGCGCCCGAGCAGCGTTGCCGACGGGTGATCGTGCCACCCGGGCGCGGGTGTCAACGCCACAGTCGCACCCACTTCAGGTTTTTTGCTGACCCGCAGGTGCGCCGCCACCTGGTTGCCACCCAGTACCCGTTCAACCAGCAGCTCCAGCTTGCCGCCGGTGACTTTCTCGCCAAAGAGCCGTGCCTGCATGACCCGGGTGTCGTTGAATACCATCAGGTCGCCGGGGCGAAGCAGAATTGGCAGGTCGGAAAAGATGCGGTCGACTGCGACTGGACCGGTGCCGTCGAGCAGACGCGAGGCGCTGCGTTGTGCGGCCGGGTGCTGGGCGATCAGTTCGGGCGGCAGCGCAAAATCAAAGTCGCTAAGGGTGTAGCTGTGCGCAGCACAATTGGAGGCAGTCATGGTGCTTGAGGGGCGGACCCGCCCCGTGCCAAGTGGATAAAGCGCACATTGTCGCTGCGACGCGGCTGCAGGCGCAGTCAGATGTAATCAGGTTTATGAACAAAATCTGCCTCAAGCGCTTGTTTGACAAGCGCTATGAGCTATTTAATTCATAGTAATTGACTCAAGGTTTGATGTAGGCGAAGCCGGCCAGCTGCAACTTGGTCAGCCGCACCACGCCCGATGGTGTGAAGTCAGCTTCCTGAATAAATTGCTCTTTTTTCAGGTTGCGGTTCTTCAGCGTGATCTCGCACACCTCGAACTTGACGCCCCGGTTCTTCAGCGCGGACACGGTGGCATCAAATGGTGCATCGCTGCGGTCTTTCATGCCCTCCATCAGGAAGTCCACGCCAAAAGCATGTGCCACCAGCGTGATTTGTGCCGTCGGGTCAGTGTCAAGGTGGTTGCGAATATTGCGCAGCGTGGCCAGTGCCTGGGTGGCGGTGTCGTTGACGTGGTAAACCACCTTGTCCTGGGCGCTGGCAAGCGTCAGGGTGAACGTCAGTGCAGCCGCCACAGCTATTGATCGTATTTGCATGTCTGTCTCCTTTGTTATGGGTGAGTGCAAAGTATTGCACGGCGCTTGATTTTTGTCAGTGAGCTGCCAAAAACCCGACAACGGGCTGCGCCACAATGGCAGCATGACAGTTGCCGCACCTGCACCATCGGGTTCCCGCCAGCCCAGCGGACCCCAGAAAGCCTTGGCCAAGCTCGGCCTGCTGCGGCCAATTGACCTCGCCTTGCACCTGCCCCTGCGCTATGAGGACGAGACCCGGCTGGTCAAGCTGCGCGATGTGCGTGAAGGTGAGGTGGCGCAGGTGGAAGGGGTGGTGCGCCATGCCGAGGTCCGCCTCGGTAGTACCCGGCAACTGCTGGTGACACTGGACGACGGCACCGGCACCTGTTTGTTGCGGTTCTTTACCTTTTACCCGGCAATGCAGAAGGCGCTGGCGGTAGGCAGCGCGGTGCGGGTCCGAGGTGAAGTACGAGGCGGCTTTGCCGGCCTGACCATGATGCACCCGAGCGTCAAGGTGGCAGGCACTGCGTTGGCTTCGGCGCTGACGCCGGTGTACCCGACGGTGGCGGGTTTGCCCCAAGCCTATTTGCGCAAGGCCGTGCAGGCGGGCCTGGCGCGCGCCGAACTCGGCCCCACCATTGCGGCCGATTTTTTGAATGAAATCGGCCTCCAGCCCAAGTGGGAGTTAAGAGAATCGCTATTGTTCTTGCACCACCCAACGCCAGGGGTTGCGTTGGCGACGCTGCAAGACCGCAGCCACCCGGCCTGGCAGCGGCTCAAGGCCGAAGAGCTGTTGGCGCAACAGATCTCGCAGTGGCAGGCCAAACGTGAGCGCGCCGCCCTGCAAGCGCCTGCCTTGCTGCCAGAGACTGCAACGGCAGCAGGCGAAGCGGCGGCACCAGAGCGCTTGCATCAGCGCCTGTTGGGCACACTGCCGTTCAAGCTGACGACGGCCCAGCGCCGCGTCTGCGACGAAATCACCGAGGACTTGCGTCGTCCGGTGCCCATGCACCGCCTGCTGCAGGGCGACGTGGGTTCCGGCAAAACCGTGGTTGCGGCACTCGCCGCAGCGGTGTGTGTCGAGGCCGGTTGCCAGTGTGCATTGATGGCACCAACTGAAATTCTGGCGACACAACACTTTGCCAAACTGGTGAGTTGGCTGCACCCGCTGGGTATCACCGTGGCGTGGTTGATTGGCAGCCAGAAGGCCGGTGAGCGCCGCGAGATGCTGGCGCTGATCAAAAGTGGACAGGCGCAACTGGTGGTCGGTACCCACGCCATGATCCAGGACAAGGTGCAGTTCAGCAAGCTGGCGCTGGCCATCATTGACGAGCAGCATCGATTTGGTGTGGCGCAGCGATTGGCTTTGCGCAACAAGCTGGGCGGCCAGCTGGAGCCACACCTTTTGATGATGAGCGCGACGCCCATCCCGCGCACGCTGGCCATGAGTTACTACGCCGATCTGGATGTGTCGACCATCGATGAGTTACCCCCCGGACGCACGCCCATCATCACCAAAGTGGTCAACGAAGCGCGGCGCGACGAGGTGATTGCGCGAATTCGTGCTCAGATCGCGCAGGGCCGGCAAATTTACTGGGTGTGCCCATTGATCGAAGAGAGCGAGGCGTTGGACCTGCGCAATGCAACCGAAACCCATGCCAATTTGAGTGCCGAACTGCCTGGCGTGATGGTTGGCTTGCTGCATTCCCGCATGTCTGCTGGTGAAAAAAAGGCGGTGATGAGTCTTTTTGTCGGTGGCCAGATCGGTGTGCTGGTCAGCACCACGGTGATCGAGGTGGGTGTCGATGTGCCCAATGCGTCGTTGATGGTGATCGAACACGCCGAGCGCTTTGGCCTGAGCCAGTTGCACCAGTTGCGCGGGCGCGTTGGCCGTGGATCTGCCGCCTCAGCCTGTGTGTTGTTGTATTCGACCGGGGACGCACCACGCCTGGGTGAGACCGCACGCGAGCGGCTGCGCGCCATGGCCGAAAGCAACGACGGGTTTGAGATTGCCCGGCGTGATCTGGAGATTCGTGGCCCCGGCGAGTTCATGGGTGCGCGCCAGTCCGGGGCGGCCCTGCTACGTTTTGCGGATGTGGTGGAGGACGTGGCCCTGTTGGACTGGGCACGTCGCGTCGCACCAAGAATGCTGGACCAAATGCCCGAGCTGGCAGAAAAGCATGTGCAGCGCTGGCTGGGGACTCAGGCGGAATTCCTGAAGGCGTGAACGACCGAAGACTTTGCCATGCAGCGCAAGGGGCTAGCGGCTAAGCATCAAACCGGTATTCACGCCCAATGTGCGCCACCTGCACCACATAGGACTGGTACCAGCGCTGGCGGCCCATTTGCTGCGCCAGGATGTGTTCCGCATGGCTTTTCCAGGCAAGGACACTGGCTTCATCGGGCCAGTAGGACAGGGCCACTTCGTCGGCCCCCTCGGACACCGCCTGGAACTCCAGGCAACCAAATTGCGTGAGTGCCAGCTCGCGCATACGCGCCGCAACGTCGGCATAGTCCGCGTCAAGTTGACGGATTTTGGCTCGGAAAATCACAACGACCATCAAATCTCCTCAGAGTGAAGCCTTGATGCTATTCGCATCACAGGAGGTTTTGACTGCCATCTTGGACTATGCTCCAAGCCATCATGCAGCGCCTCACCCAAGCCACCAACTTTGCCATCGCCACCTTGTGGGTTGATGTGCTCAGGGCACAGGGCATTGCCGCCAGCGTACAGCGCCAATACCTGGGCGGCGTGGCAGGAGAGTTGCCGCCAGACCAGTGCCTGCCCGAGGTCTGGGTGCACGAAGCGCCACAGTTCGAGCGTGCGCAGCAGGTTCTGGCCGATTGGCGCAACCCACCGCAGCACCGGTGGTTTTGCGGCTGTGGCGAGTTGGTGGAAGGTGGATTTGAGCAATGCTGGAACTGCGGCTTGCACATGCCTGCGAACTGAGGTGGACGCATCGCGGGGTGGTGAGAACGTGTTCCAGTGGTAGGACAATAGCGCCATGACACTGACTGAACTCAAATACATTGTGGCGGTGGCGCGTGAGCGGCATTTTGGCAAAGCGGCTGAGGCGTGTTATGTCTCGCAGCCGACCCTTTCGGTGGCGATCAAGAAGCTGGAAGAAGAGCTGGACGTGAAGCTGTTCGAGCGCAGTGCCAACGAAGTTGCCGTGACACGCCTGGGCGAAGAGATCGTGCGCCAGGCGCAAAGTGTGCTGGAGCAGGCCGCAGCGATCAAGGAAATTGCAAAGCGAGGAAAAAACCCGCTGGCAGGGCCGCTCACTCTGGGAGTGATCTATACCATTGGCCCGTATCTGCTGCCTGACCTGGTGCGCCAGATGATTCGGCGCACGCCCGAAATGCCGCTGATGCTGCAGGAGAACTTCACCGTCAAGTTACTCGACATGCTGCGTACCGGCGAAATTGATTGCGCCATACTGGCAGAGCCGTTTCCCGATGCCGGTCTGGCAGTGGCGCCTTTGTATGACGAGCCCTTCATGGCGGCCGTGCCCACCAGCCACCCGCTGGCTGCACAGCCCCATGTGACGAGTGAGCAGCTCAAGGCAGAAACGATGCTGCTCCTGGGCAGTGGCCACTGTTTTCGCGACCATGTTCTGGAGGTGTGCCCCGAATTTGCCCGCTTTTCGGCCAATGCAGAGGGTATTCGCAAGAGTTTTGAGGGCTCGTCGCTGGAGACCATCAAGCACATGGTGGCCGCGGGCATGGGTGTGACGCTGGTGCCGCGCCTGAGTGTGCCCAAGGAGGCGATGGAGCCCAAACCCCGGCGCAAGCGTGATGAAGACCCGTATGTGAAATACCTGCCCTTTGCCGGTGACCCGCCCATGCGGCGGGTGGTGTTGGCGTGGCGGCGCAGTTTTACCCGCTACGAGGCGATTGCCGCACTTCGCAATGCCATTTACGCCTGCGAGTTGCCGGGTGTTCAACGCTTGTCGTGATGCACTGTCAGTGCGTCGGTTCACTGAGTCTTGACTAACGGAGTTGATGATCATGTTTCCATCTCAAGCGGCGGTGCTGCAGGATGTGCCCACGATTGGGCGCTATGTGTATTTTTCGATCACTGACCCGGACCCAACTGCACTGAGGGTTTGCCTGACCCGCCTGTCCGCGCTGGCCGATGGCGAACAGTTGCTGGTGGGCTTCGGTCCCGAGTTGCTGCAATTGCTGGGCGTCTCGGTGCCGGGCCTGCGCAGTTTTGCGGCTTTGACCGGGCCAGGCGTTGCCGTTCCAGCAACACCAGCAGCCCTGTGCTGCTGGCTGCGTGGTCAGGAAACCGGCGAATTGCTGCACCTGACGCGCCAGTTGGCGCAGTGCCTGGCCCCAGCCATGCGACAAGACCAGGTGGTGGATGCGTTTCGCTACGGCCGTGGTCCCAATGGCCATGGGCGTGACCTCACCGGCTACGAAGACGGCACCGAAAACCCGCAGGACGACGCTGCCGCCCAGGCGGCTCTGTTGCAGGGCGCTGGGCCAGGGCTGGATGGCAGCAGTTTGATGGTGGTGCAGCAGTGGCAACACGACCTGGATGCCTTTGCCGCGATGAGCCCGGCACAGCAGGACCACACCTTTGGGCGCGCGCGCATCAGCAACGACGAGCTTGACGACGCGCCCGAGTCAGCCCACGTCAAACGCACCGCGCAGGAAGACTTCACGCCGCCGGCGTTTGTCGTGCGCCGTTCCATGCCCTGGACTTGCGGCGCGCAGTCGGGCCTGATGTTTGTCGCGTTTGGGCATTCCTTTGACGCGTTTGAGGCGCTGATGCGGCGCATGGCAGGGCTCGATGACGGCGTGGTGGACGGCCTGTTCTCGATCTCCCGGCCGCTGACCGGGGCCAATTTCTGGTGCCCGCCGATGCACCAGGGGCGGCTTGATTTGCGCCATCTGGGACTGTGATTGCTGTGGCCCAAGGGGAAGTCAAGGCAGTCTGGCAGCGCAAACTGGCGCTGTACCTGGACCTGATCCGCTGGAATCGGCCCGCCGGCTGGCTGTTGCTGCTGTGGCCCACGCTGGGCGCGCTGTGGGTGGCGGCAGGCGGGTTTCCGGGCTGGCATTTGTTGGCGGTGTTTGTATTGGGCACCATTTTGATGCGCAGCGCCGGTTGCTGCATCAACGATGTGGCCGACCGCGACTTTGACCGACACGTCAAGCGCACGGCGCAGCGCCCGGTAACGTCGGGCGCGATCAGCAACCGCGAGGCATTGGCCGTGGGCGCCGTACTGGCGCTCTTGGCGTTTGCACTGGTGTTGACAACCAATGCCACCACCATTGGCATGTCGTTTGCGGCGCTGGCCATCACGCTGGCTTACCCCTACGCCAAGCGTTTTGTGGCCATGCCGCAGGCGGTGCTGGGGCTGGCGTTTGGCATGGGCATGCCCATGGCCTTTGCTGCGGTGCTGGGCGAGGTGCCGGCGCTGGGCTGGGTGCTGATGCTGGGCAACCTGTTTTGGGTGCTGGCCTACGACACGGAGTACGCCATGGTGGATCGTGACGACGATCTGAAGATTGGCATGAAAACCTCGGCCATCACGCTGGGCCGTTGGGATGTACCCGTGGTCATGCTGTGCTATCTGCTATTTATAAGTTTTTGGACTCTAGCGCTTATTCCATATGCGCTGACAGCTATTTTTTATCTAGCGATTGGGTTGGCTTTTGCACAGGCCTTGTGGCATTACCAGCTGATCAAGTCGCGTAGCCGAGAGGGCTGCTTCAAGGCGTTTCGGCTCAATCACTGGCTGGGCTTGACCGTGTTTGCCGGTATTGCCCTGGGTTTTGCCTTCAGATAGCGGGGGCTTCAGGCAGCGCCAAATTCATCGCCCAGGGTCTTGGCGCGCTCGCGTGCGGCATAAATGGCGTCGATAAAGATCGCCCGCATGTCGTTGTTTTCCATCTCGGAGATCGCCGCAAAGGTGGTGCCGCCTTTGGAGGTGACGCGTTGGCGCAGCACCTGCGGGGGCTCATCAGCCGTGCGGGCGAGTTCGCTGGCACCGACAAAGGTGGCCACGGCCAGCTGGTGCGCCTGTGCGCGGCTCAGGCCCATTTCGGTGCCGGCGGTGGTCATGGCCTCCATGAAATAAAACACATACGCCGGGCCGGAGCCCGACAGCGCAGTGACCGCGTCGAGCTGTTCTTCGGCATCAAGCCAAATAAACTGGCCGGTGGTCGCCATGACGTCTTCAACGCGCTTGCGGTCTGCATCCGTTACGGCGCTTCGGGCAAACAGCCCGGCAATCCCCTTGCCGACCAGCGCCGGTGTATTGGGCATGGCGCGCACAATGCGCTCGCTGCCCAGCCAGGTGGCCATGCTGTCACTGCGGATGCCAGCGGCCACGCTCAGGTGCAGGGCCCCGGCGGCGAAGGGTTGTGCAGCCAGCGCCGCGTCCTTGAACGTCTGTGGCTTGACGGCCCAGACGATCAACCCGGCCTCCCCCAAAAAAGGGCCGACCTGAGGCCGCGCTTGAATGCCAAAACTGCCCAGCAGTTTGCTGCGCGCGTCTTCGGAGGGTTCGACCACGTCAATTTGCGGGCCGCTGTACCCCTGCTGGATCAGGCCGCCAATGATGGCGCTGGCCATATTGCCGCCGCCAATAAATGCAATGCGCTCGCTCATAAGGGGTGGGCAGTGCGTTGACTGCTGCTGGGTAGTAAAAGGGCACAAGTCTAATCAATCGGCCAAACAAGCCGGTTTGTGGCCCCTGGTCGTGGTATCAAAGCACGGTTTGCCTGACCGCGTGCTCCCAGCGCGCCATCAGCGAAGCCGCCTGATCGCGTGGCATTGCCGGCTCAAAGCGTCTGTCCACCTGCCACTGGGTGGCGATTTCGTCGGTGCCGCTGAATACGCCCGTGGCCAGACCCGCCAGGTAGGCGGCTCCGAGCGCGGTGGTTTCGACCACCTTGGGCCGAAGCACGGGAATACCTAACAGATCGGCCTGAAACTGCATGAGCAAGTCGTTGACGCAGGCACCTCCGTCGACACGCAACTCAGCAACCGCAGCGCTGCCGTCCGCCACCGCGTCCCGGCTCATGGCCAATAACAGAGCCGCGCTCTGGAATGCAATGCTTTCAAGAGCAGCTCGGGCAATGTGGGCAAGCGTTGTACCGCGGGTTATCCCTAAAATGGTGCCGCGTGCCTCAGGGTTCCAGTAAGGCGCGCCAAGTCCGGTAAAGGCAGGCACCATCATGACGCCACCGGCATCGGGCACGCTTTCGGCCAGGGCCTGCACCTCCGAACTGCTGCTGATGGCGCGCAGGCCATCGCGCAGCCAGTGCACCACCGCGCCACCAACAAAGACGCTGCCTTCAATGGCAAATTCGGGTTGCTGTGTGGTCTGCGCTGCGCTGGTGGAGATCAAACCGCTGGTCGAAGTCTGAAACCGGTCACCGGTGTGCATCAGCATGAAGCAGCCGGTGCCATAGGTGTTTTTGACCATGCCTGCTTTAAAGCAGGCTTGCCCAAAAAGCGCACTTTGTTGGTCGCCGGCGACACCGCTAATCGGTATCGCGTGACCCAGCAGGTCGCCGGCGACTTCACCGAAGACCGCACTTGACGGTTTGACCTGCGGCAGCAGGTTCGCCGGGGTGTCGAGTGCACGAAGCAGCGTCTCGTCCCATTGGTTGGTGTGAACGTTGAACAGCATGGTGCGCGAGGCGTTGCTGACATCGGTGGCATGGACCTGCCCGTGCGTCAGTTGCCACATCAACCAGCTGTCTACGGTGCCAAAGGCGAGTTCACCGTCTCGGGCTTGCTGCCGCGCGCCTGGCACATGGTCGAGAATCCATTTGAGTTTGGTGCCGGAAAAGTAGGCGTCGACCAATAACCCGGTCTTGTCGCGGATGGTTGGCGCGAGACCGGCTTGGCGCAGTTCCAGGCAGGTGGGTTCAGCCCGTCGGTCCTGCCAGACGATGGCATGGTGAATCGGCATGCCGGTTTTGCGATTCCAAACCACCGTGGTTTCGCGCTGATTGGTGATGCCCACGGCGCGGATGTCCTGGGCGCGAAGTCCGGCCTTGGCCAGGGCTTCGCGGGCGGTGGCAAGCTGGGTGCGCCAGATTTCCATGGGATCGTGCTCTACCCAGCCCGGTTGTGGGTAGATTTGCGGCAGTTCCTGCTGTGCCAGGGCAACAATGCGACCGTTAGAGTCAAAAACAATACTGCGCGAGCTAGAGGTTCCCTGGTCAAGGGCGAGTAGGTAGGTCATGAAGGCACCTTGCGTTGAAATGAATAAAGCGTTTCGTTTTTGTCCGCGTGTTGGTCAGGCCAGTGAGACGTCGCAGCGCACCTTGGCCTCACGCAACAGCGCCGGAAACGGATCCGGCGGCTGGGCGTCGGTGAAAAGGCGGTCAATCTGCGACAGTCGGCCGACTTCAACCATCGCCGGACGGTTAAATTTGCTGGCGTCGGCGGCCAGCCATACTTCGCGGGCATGCGTCAGGATGACTTGTGACACCTTGACTTCGCGGTAATCAAAATCGCGCAAGGAACCGTCGGACTCGATGGCTGAGATCCCGATGATGGCAATGTCGACCTGGAACTGGCGGATGAAATCGACCGCAGCTTCACCGACGATACCCTGGTCGCGCCCGCGCACCACGCCACCGACCACGATCACCTCGCAACTGGGGTTGGCGCTCAGCGTGGTTGCCACATTGAGGTTGTTGGTGATAACCCGCAAACCGCAGTGATGCAAAAGCGCGGCGGCAACACACTCGGTGGTGGTGCCAATGTTGAGGATCAGCGAGCAGTCGTTGGGAACGTTGGCAGCAATGGCGCGCGCAATGCGTTGTTTGCCCGCTTTGTTGAGGTTTTCGCGTTGTTGGCGTCCGATGTTCTCAACTGCAGAGCTGGGTACACGCACTCCACCATGAAAGCGCGTCAAGAACCCGATGTCGGCCAGACGCTGGACGTCGCGACGCACAGTTTGCAGCGTGACGCCGAGTTTTTCTGCCAACTGTTCAACGGTCACCGAGCCTTGGCTTTGCACAAAGGCGAGCAGTGTCAGTTGTCTGGGATTGGGGTTCATGGCGTTTTATAACCCGTGTTCAGGGACGACTCGACTTTAAAACGAATGAATAAGAAAATAAATAGGGTAATTACCGACAAGAAAAGAAAAAAAAAGAACAATAATTCGGCAAGTACAAGATACACAAAGGCGACAGGATGCAGTTGGCTCTTGAGGGTGTTAGCAAAGCGGTTGGCGCGCAAACCTGGTTGTACGACATGAGCATTGCACCGCGCAGTAGTGCGGTCACGGTGCTTCTTGGGGCCACGCAGGCTGGAAAGACCAGCCTCATGCGCATCATGGCGGGGCTGGATGTGCCCTCCAAAGGTCGGGTGCTGGTTGATGGCAAGAACGTCGTGGGCATGCCGGTGCGTGAGCGCGATGTGGCGATGGTGTACCAGCAGTTCATCAACTATCCGTCTTTGAAAGTTTGGGACAACATTGCCTCGCCGCTCAAACTGCGCGGCGAAAAGAACATTGATCAGCGGGTGCGTGAGCTGGCCGCCAAGCTGCACATCGAGAACTTTCTGGACCGTTTTCCAGCGGAGCTGTCGGGCGGGCAGCAGCAACGTGTGGCGCTGGCGCGTGCGTTGGCAAAAGGCGCGCCGCTGATGTTGCTGGATGAACCGCTGGTAAATCTTGACTACAAATTGCGGGAAGAACTGCGCGATGAGCTTAGTGAACTCTTTGCCGCCGGCAGTTCAACCGTCATTTATGCCACGACCGAACCGGGCGAGGCGTTGCTGCTTGGTGGCTACACGGCGGTATTGGACGCCGGTGAATTGCTGCAATACGGGCCAACCGCCGAGGTGTTCCATAACCCCAGATCACTGCGGGTCGCGCGTGCATTCAGTGATCCACCCATGAATCTGATGGCTGCCAGTGCGGGTGCTTCGGGTGGCATTGTGCTCAATGGCGGACCATTGTTGCCGCTGGACTTGGTCAGTACTGCGTCACGAACGTTTACCGTCGGTATGCGTGCCAGTGCCTTGCGCGTGCAGGCTCAAGGCAGCGACGCCACGCTGCCAGGGCGTGTTGAGCTGGTTGAGATTTCAGGCTCCGACACCTTTTTGCATGCAACCACACCGGTTGGTAACCTGGTGGCGCAGTTGACCGGTGTGCATTACTTTGAGCTTGGGGCGCAGGTGGCGCTGTTTTTCCATCCGTCGCAGGTCTACGTCTTTGACGATCAAGGTCTCTTGTTGCAAGCGCCGACGCGTTCGGGAGGGTGCTGACATGGCGCGCATTGAACTCGACCTGGCCCACGCCTACAAACCCAACCCGCAACAGGACAGCGACTACGCGTTGTTGCCCCTGGAAATGACGTTTGAGGACGGTGGTGCTTACGCCTTGCTGGGGCCATCGGGCTGCGGCAAGACAACTTTGCTCAATATCATGTCAGGCCTGCTGGCGCCCTCACAGGGATCTGTGCGCTTTGACGGTGTCGATGTCACCCGGTCTTCGCCGCAGGCACGCAACATCGCCCAGGTGTTCCAGTTTCCGGTGATTTATGACACCATGACGGTGGCCGAAAACCTGGCGTTTCCGCTGCGTAACCGGCAAGTGCCCAAAGAGGTCATCCGTAAGCGTGTGGGCGAGATTGCCGAGGTCCTGGAGATGAGCGCGCAGTTGAACCAACGCGCTGCCAATCTGGCTGCCGATGAGAAGCAAAAAATTTCGCTCGGGCGCGGCTTGGTGCGCCCGGATGTGTCGGCCGTGTTGTTTGACGAGCCGCTGACGGTTATTGATCCCCATCTGAAGTGGCAGCTGCGGCGAAAAATCAAGCAAATTCACCACGAACTCAAGTTGACGATGATTTACGTCACCCATGATCAGGTGGAGGCGCTCACCTTTGCCGATCATGTGGTGGTCATGACCCGCGGAAAAGCGGTACAAGTCGGCACTGCTGCCGAGTTGTTCGAGCGACCGAGCCACACTTTTGTCGGGCACTTTATCGGCTCGCCGGGCATGAATTTTCTGCAGGCTCAGGTTGACCAGCAGGCATTGCACCTGGCCGACGCGGTGCTGCCCCTGCCTGCAGGATTGGCATTGCCCACCGGGGCGATTAGGCTTGGTGTGCGGCCCGAATACGTGTTGCCGGTGGCGCCCAATACGCCGGGCGCGCTGCCCATGAAGGTGGTTCAGGTTCAGGATGTGGGAACGCACCTCATGCTGACGGCCAGTTTTTCCGGTCAAGCCGTCAAGGCGAGGTTGACCTCCAGCGCCGGGCACTGGGCCATTGGCGATATGGTGTGGCTGCAGGTGTTGCGCGAGCAGACGTGTTTCTACAAGAATGAGGAGATCATTGCATGAGCGTGACGACCAAGCCGGTCAACCAGAAAGCCTGGTTTTTGATTCTTCCGGTGCTGTTGTGTGTGGCTTTCTCGGCGATTCTGCCCTTGATGACGGTGGTGAACTATTCGGTGCAGGACATCATTTCGCCCGAGCGCCGGGTGTTTGTCGGCACCGAGTGGTTTGCGTCGATCATGCGCGATGAGGAGTTGCATGGCGCATTGCTGCGGCAACTCACGTTTTCTTTTTCGGTGCTTTTGGTCGAGTTGCCATTGGGTATCTTGTTGGCACTATCGATGCCCGCGCAAGGCTGGAAGGCTTCTGCTGTGCTGGTGATCGTGTCGCTTTCACTGCTGATCCCCTGGAATGTGGTGGGCACGATTTGGCAAATCTTCGGCCGGGCTGACATCGGCTTGATGGGTGCGGCCTTGCAGGGACTGGGCATTGATTACAGCTACACCGGGAATGCAGCGCACGCATGGGCAACGGTGTTGCTGATGGATGTTTGGCACTGGACGCCATTGGTTGCCTTGTTGGGCTACGCGGGACTCCGCTCGATTCCGGACGCTTATTACCAGGCCGCCAGCATCGACGGAGCCAGCAAATTTGCGGTGTTCTGGTACGTGCAATTGCCCAAGATGCGTGGCGTGCTGATGATTGCGGTGTTGCTGCGCTTCATGGACAGTTTCATGATTTATACCGAGCCCTTTGTTTTGACCGGTGGTGGGCCGGGAAACGCCACCACGTTCCTATCGCAGTTTCTGACGCAAAAAGCGGTGGGTCAGTTTGACCTCGGGCCTGCAGCAGCGTTTTCTCTCATCTACTTCCTGATCATCTTGCTGCTGTGCTTTATTTTGTACAACTGGATGCAGCGCGTCGGGACGCAGGCGAAGGAGGGTGGACATGAATAACCCGGGTTTTCAGAAGCGAACCATTTTCTTGGTGGCGTACCTTGTGTTCGCCTTGCTGCCGGTGTACTGGATGGTCAATATGTCGTTCAAGACGAACGATGAGATCTTGGCCAGTTTTTCCTTGTTGCCGCAACACTTTACCTGGGCCAATTACCGCACCATCCTGACCGACGTTTCCTGGTATTCGGGCTACATCAACAGCCTGATTTACGTTGGCATCAATACGGTGATTTCGCTCACGGTGGCATTGCCTGCCGCCTATGCGTTCTCCCGGTACAGTTTTTTGGGTGACAAGCACGTCTTTTTCTGGCTGTTGACCAACCGAATGACGCCGCCGGCGGTGTTTTTGCTGCCGTTTTTTCAGCTCTACACCACAGTTGGTTTGATGGACACGCACGTCGCGGTGGCGCTGGCCCACCTGTTGTTCAACGTGCCCCTGGCCGTGTGGATTCTGGAAGGTTTCATGAGCGGAATTCCGCGTGAAATTGATGAAACCGCTTATATCGACGGGTACTCTTTTCCGAAGTTCTTTATCAGGATATTCATCCCGTTGATCAAGGCGGGCGTGGGCGTGGCCGCGTTCTTCTGCTTCATGTTCAGCTGGGTCGAGTTGTTGCTGGCACGTACCCTGACCAGCGTCAATGCCAAGCCCATTGTTGCCACGATGACGCGAACTGTCTCGGCCTCTGGCATGGACTGGGCGACTTTGGCTGCAGCGGGTGTCTTGACGATTGTTCCGGGGGCAATCGTGATCTGGTTTGTCCGCAACTACATTGCCAAGGGGTTTGCGATGGGTCGCGTTTAAGACCTTGCCAACGTAATGCACCAGTGATCATGAGAGGCTGTAATGTTTGAATGGATGGCTTGGACCACGCCAGTGGCGGTGTTTTTTACCTGTATCGGGCTGATGCTCTTTGGCATGACGATTTGGGAAATCAAGTCTCCCACCAGTTTGCGCCGTGGTTTTCTGCCGATTGAAACCACCCGGGGCGATCGCTTGTTTATTGGATTGCTTACGGCCGCGTATGTGAATCTGGGTTTTGTCGGCATCAGTGGAAAACTGGTCGAATGGATGGAACTGGAATCCGAACCCTCGATCTGGATTAGTTTTGTGTTGTCGATGGCGCTGTTGGCGGTGATCATGCGCAAGGGTTAGTGTCTTCAAGGATCGGCTTTTTGTTCCCCGGAGCCGAAATTTCCTTTGAAACCGGGGGCTCAATGATTAAAGGAGATTCAACATGAGATTACGGTACACCGCGCTGTCTGCAGCGGTCGCGTGCGCATTGGCCAGCCAGGCATGGGCTGACGAGGCCGCGGCCAAGAAGTGGATTGACAGCGAGTTTCAGCCCTCAACCCTGTCCAAAGATCAGCAGGCGGCCGAGATGAAGTGGTTCATCGACGCTGCCAAGAAATTGCAAGCCAAAGGTGTGAAGGAAATTTCGGTGGTGTCCGAGACCATCACCACTCATGAGTACGAATCAAAGACGCTGGCCAAAGCGTTCGCTGAAATCACCGGCATTGTGGTGAAACACGACCTGATCCAGGAAGGCGACGTGGTTGAGAAACTACAGACGTCGATGCAGTCGGGCAAGTCAATCTATGACGGCTGGATCACCGACTCCGACCTCATTGGTACGCACTACCGGTACGGCAAGGTCTTGAACCTGACCGACTACATGAGCGGAACCGGCAAGGAATGGACCAACCCCGGGCTTGATCTGAAGGATTTCATTGGTACCAGCTTTACCACTGCACCAGACAAGAAGATGTATCAACTGCCCGATCAACAGTTTGCCAACCTGTATTGGTTTCGGGCCGATTTGTTTGCTCGCCAGGATTTGAAGGACAAGTTCAAGGCCAAGTACGGCTACGAGTTGGGCGTTCCGCTGAACTGGAGCGCTTATGAAGACATTGCGGCGTTCTTCAGTGAAGATGTGAAGACCATTGATGGTAAGCCAATTTATGGGCACATGGATTACGGCAAAAAAGACCCGTCACTCGGCTGGCGGTTCACCGATGCCTGGCTGTCGATGGCTGGCACGGCCGATGTGGGTATCCCCAACGGCAAGCCGGTCGATGAATGGGGAATTCGCGCTTCGGCCGATGGCTGCAATCCTCAAGGCGCATCCACCGCAAGGGGTGGCGCAACCAACTCACCCGCCGCGGTTTATGCTTTGACCAAGTACATCGACTGGATGAAAAAGTACTCGCCCAAAGAAGCCATCGGGATGACTTTCGGCGAAGCCGGACCAGTTCCAGCCCAGGGCCAGATTGCACAGCAAATCTTCTGGTACACCGCATTTACGGCGGACATGATCAAGCCTGGCTTGCCAGTGGTCAATGCGGATGGAACGCCCAAGTGGCGTATGGCGCCTGGACCCAATGGACCCTATTGGAAGCAGGGCATGCAAAACGGCTATCAGGATGTGGGTTCGTGGACCTTCTTCAAGGATCATGACGCCAACAAGGTGGCTGCAGCATGGCTGTATGCGCAGTTTGTGACGGCCAAGTCGACCTCGTTGAAGAAAACAATTGTCGGCTTGACACCAATACGTGAGTCCGATATTCAATCCAAGGCCATGACCGACATGGCGCCGAAGCTCGGTGGATTGGTGGAGTTTTACCGCAGCCCGGCGCGTGTTGCCTGGACGCCGACGGGCACCAATGTGCCCGACTACCCCAAACTCGCTCAGTTGTGGTGGAAGAACGTGGCTGTGGCAGTGACTGGCGAAAAGACACCACAGGCTGCGATGGATAACCTGGCAAACGAAATGGACAGCGTGATGGCTCGCCTTGAGCGTTCAGGCATGGCAGTGTGTGCGCCAAAACTCAATGCCAAGGGCGATCCTGGTAAATGGCTGAGCGACAAGGGTGCGCCATGGAAGAAGCTGGCCAATGAGAAGCCCAAGGGCGAGACCATTGCATATGACACGTTGCTGAACGCTTGGAAAAATGGCAAAGTTCGCTAGAGTTGGCGTTTTTAGGGTGTAGGAAATGGGAGCCGTGTCGCAAAACTGCCGCACGGCTCCTTCAAATTTGCGACCGACATCGCAGGGTGAGCAGAGCACCAGAATTTGAAGAATAGGATGTAAAACCAATGACTCATGCGACGTTCACGCCTATGGCGACACAGCGAGCGGACTTGATGTCGCGTTTGGAACAAGGCCGCCAATATGACATTGTTGTCGTTGGTGGCGGCGCAACGGGCCTGGGTGTGGCACTCGACGCCGCAGCGCGCGGCTTCAGCGTTGTTCTGGTTGACTCGCACGATTTTGCCCATGGCACCTCGTCACGCTCGACCAAACTGGTTCATGGCGGCGTGCGCTACCTGGCCCAGGGCAACATTGCGTTGGTGCAGGAGGCGCTGCATGAGCGGGCCATCGTGCTTAAAAACGCGCCGTATGTGGCGCAACCTCTGGCTTTTGTTATGCCGACGTACCGCTGGTGGGAGTCGTCGTTCTTTGGTGCCGGACTGAAGATGTATGACCTGCTTGCGGGTCGCGCAGGCTTGGGGCGCACCGAAATGTTGGGACGACGTGAAACCCTGTCTTACTTGCCTACGCTACGGACAAAGGGTCTATCGGGCGGCGTCAAGTATTGGGATGGCCAGTTCAATGATGCTCGCTTGGCCTTGGCACTGGCACGTACGGCCGCCAGTCGCGGCGCACTCCTGGTGAATTATTGTCGGGCGACAGAGTTGCAGTACAGCCAAGGCAAGGTGTCGGGTGTACGGTGCACAGACACGTTGACGGGCCAGTCCTTCACGCTTGCCAGTGCCTGTGTGGTCAATGCCACAGGCGTCTGGGTGGACGAGTTGCGGCAACAGGATGGATTGGCGGTGCCAGAGCCTGATGGCGAACCCACTGAGCCCCTGGTCGCACCCAGTCAGGGTGTCCACATGGTGGTCGACCGGGAGTTTCTGGGTTCGGATACGGCTCTGATCGTGCCCAAGACGGCCGATGGCCGTGTCCTGTTCGCTGTGCCGTGGCTTGGCAAGGTCATTTTGGGGACCACAGACACACACCGCAAAGACTTAAGTCGTGAACCCTTGCCGTTTGGGCACGAAATTGAATTTATCCTGAACGAGTCTGCGCGCTATCTGCGCATGGCACCCAAACGCATCGATGTGAAAAGTGTCTGGGTGGGATTGCGACCTCTGGTGAAGCCCCCGCAGCACGCCGGCCACAAAACCAAGTCCATCAGCCGCGAGCACACCATTCTGAGCAGCCCTAGCGGGTTGGTGACCGTGACGGGAGGCAAATGGACAACTTACCGGGCAATGGCCGAAGACGTGCTTGAAAAGTGCGAGCAGAGCGGATTGATCCGGAAAACCACCAAAGGGCTAACCGAGTCACTGAGCTTGGTTGGCGCAGGTGATGCAGCCAGGCCTGTCGTGTCGCTGGCGTTGGCACCAGGCTGGCATTCTTACGGGGCCGAACAGGATTTTGTCCGGTCTCTGCCAGGGGCAGACGATGAAATTTGTGCCGGATTGACGCAGGCGATGGTGCGTTTTGCCGCGCGTTACGAGTACGCGATGACCGTGGAGGACGTCCTGGCCCGCCGATCGCGCTGCCTTTTTCTGGACGCCCGCATGGCTGCACGGGTTGCAGAGCAGGTGGGTGCAATCTTGATGCAGGAAACCAACACAGATCCAAAAACAGCCGAGTTCATTGCCCTTGCCGGGCAGTATGTGCTGTAGTTTGTCAAAAAAGTTTTGACCGACTGTCAAATTCAATGCATAATGCAGGGCTTCGCTTGAAAAAGCGTGGAAATACGATTTAGCGAAATATGTCCGCCCAAAGCTGGCAGCGTGAGTGGTTCATGCTGGGAGTGACGGGCCCAAGACTGACTGGGGTAACGGTGTCGCCGCAAGGTGGGTGCTGTGTTCTGGTGCAAGTTGGGAAATAAACAAATGATCCAAACCGAATCTCGACTAGAAGTCGCCGACAACACCGGCGCGAAGTCCGTTCTGTGCATCAAGGTGCTCGGCGGATCCAAGCGTCGCTACGCCAGTGTGGGCGACATTATCAAGGTCAGCATCAAAGAAGCTGCGCCGCGTGGCCGTGTCAAGAAGGGCGATGTGTACAGTGCTGTTGTGGTGCGCACAGCCAAAGGCATTCGTCGCAGCGATGGCTCGCTGGTCAAGTTTGATGGCAACGCCGCCGTGTTGCTGAATGCCAAATTGGAGCCAATTGGCACACGTATTTTTGGACCGGTGACGCGTGAACTGCGCACTGAAAAGTTCATGAAGATCGTGTCGTTGGCGCCTGAAGTTTTGTAAGGACATCTCATGAATAAGATTCGCAAAGGCGACGATGTCATTGTGCTCACGGGGCGTGACAAAGGTAAGCGCGGAAAAGTATCGCTGCGTAAAGACGACTCTCATGTGGTTGTTGAGGGTGTCAATACAGTCAAGAAGCACGTCAAGCCTAACCCGATGAAGGGTGAGGCGGGTGGCATTGTTGAAAAAACCATGCCGATCCACCAGTCGAATGTGGCCATCTTTAACTCGGCCACCGGCAAGGCGGACCGGGTAGGAATCAAACTGCAGGCCGATGGCAAGCGCGTCCGCGTTTACAAGTCCAGCGGCGAAGAAATCAAGGTGGCATGAACATGGCTCGTTTGCAAAAACTCTACCGCGAAAAACTGGCCCCGGAGCTGATGGCCAAGTTTGGCTATAAGTCGCCTATGCAGGTGCCGCGTATGACCAAGATCACGCTCAACATGGGTGTGAGTGAGGCGGTCGCTGATAAAAAAGTGATGGATCACGCGGTGGCAGATCTGACAAAGATTGCGGGTCAAAAACCGGTGGTGACAATGTCCAAAAAGGCGATCGCCGGGTTCAAGATCCGCGAAAACCAAGCCATCGGTTGTATGGTCACGCTGCGTGGCGCGCAGATGTACGAATTTCTGGATCGGTTTGTAACGGTTGCCCTGCCGCGTGTGCGCGACTTCCGGGGTATTTCCGGGCGGGCATTCGATGGCCGTGGCAACTACAACATTGGTGTCAAAGAGCAAATCATTTTCCCTGAGATTGAATACGACAAGGTGGATGCCTTGCGTGGTCTCAATATCAGTATCACGACAACGGCCAAGTCTGATGACGAGTGCAAAGCGCTTCTCGCTGGTTTCCGTTTCCCCTTCAAGAACTGAGGTGATCTGTGGCTAAGATGGCTTTGATCGAGCGCGAACTCAAGCGCGACAAACTGGTGGCGAAATACGCAAAGAAGCATTCGGAATTGAAGGCGATCTCCAAAGACGCCAAGCGTTCCGAAGAAGAGCGGGCAGCAGCACGCCTGGGATTACAAATGTTGCCCAGGAACGCCAATCCGACACGTCAGCGGAACCGTTGCGAAATCACCGGGCGTCCTCGTGGAACGTTTGCACACTTCGGCTTGGCTCGTGCCAAGATTCGTGAAATGGCCTTTGCCGGCGAGATCCCCGGCATCGTCAAGGCTAGCTGGTAAGCGGCAGGAGACAAGATATGAGTATGAGTGATCCCATTGCCGACCTCCTGACCCGCATTCGTAATGCGCAGATGGTTGCCAAAACTACGGTCCGTGTGCCATCTTCCAAGGTGAAGGTGGCCATTGTTCAGGTTTTGAAGGAAGAAGGCTATATCGATGATTTCAAGGTCAGTTCCGTGAACGGTATTTCGGAGCTCGAAATCGCCTTGAAATATTACGCTGGACGTCCTGTGATTGAGCGCATTGAGCGCGTTAGCCGTCCTGGCTTGCGGGTATACCGCGGCAGTGATGCTATACCCCAGGTTCAAAATGGCTTGGGTGTTGCCATTGTGACCACGCCCAAAGGTGTCATGACAGACCGTAAAGCGCGTGCCACGGGTGTGGGTGGCGAAGTGCTTTGTTACGTCGCATAACGCGTGACATTCAGGAGAAATACAAATGTCCCGTATCGGTAAATTGCCTGTAGTGATCCCCGCAGGTGTCGAAGTGTCAGTGGGTGAGCAGAATTTGAGCGTCAAAGGCATTGGGGGGGTGTTGCTGGTGCCGCAAAGCAGTTTGGTGTCTGTGTCAAGCGACGCAGGAAAAATCAGTTTTGTTGCCACCAATGAAACCCGGGCTGCAGATGCCATGACTGGCACGATGCGCCAGTTGGTCAACAACATGGTGATTGGGGTCACCAAGGGTTTCGAGAAAAAACTCACGTTGATTGGTGTGGGCTACAAGGCGCAGGCGCAGGGTAACAAGCTGAATTTGGCTGTTGGCTACTCGCACCCGGTCAACAAGGATATGCCGGAAGGTATCTCCGTTGCGACGCCAACGCCCACTGAAATTGTCATCAAAGGTGCGGATCGTCAACGCGTTGGTCAGGTTGCTGCAGAAATTCGTGCCATCCGTCCTCCTGAGCCCTACAAGGGCAAAGGTATCCGGTACTCGGACGAAAAAGTGGTTATCAAAGAAACCAAGAAGAAATAAGGAGCTGCAGCATGTTGAACAAGAAAGAACAGCGTCTTCGTCGGGCACGGCAGACTCGCATTCGTATCGCCAATCAAGGTGTAGCACGATTGACCGTCAATCGGACCAATCTGCATATCTATGCAAGCGTTATTTCCGGGGATGGTTCACGCGTGTTGGCGACTGCATCTACAGCAGAAGCCGAGGTGCGGGCTGCTCTGGGTGGTTCCGGCAAAGGCGGCAACATTGCCGCGGCGCAGGTGATCGGCAAACGTGTGGCCGAGAAAGCCAAGGCGGCCGGGGTTGAGAAAGTGGCGTTTGATCGCGCCGGGTTTGCGTACCATGGCCGCGTCAAGGCGCTGGCGGATTCGGCGCGTGAAGCTGGCTTGCAGTTCTAAGCAGATCGGAAAATAAGATGGCTAAAGTACAAGCAAAAATGCAAGGTAAAGCAGAAGGTCCAGAGGACGGTCTGCGCGAAAAAATGATTGCGATCAATCGCGTAACCAAAGTGGTTAAGGGTGGTCGTATTCTTGGCTTCGCTGCTTTGACAGTGGTTGGTGATGGTGACGGTACCGTTGGCATGGGCAAAGGCAAGTCCAAGGAAGTGCCAGCTGCAGTGCAGAAGGCCATGGAAGAAGCCCGTCGCAATATGACCAAAGTAGCCCTGAAAAATGGTTCGATTCATCACCGCGTGTTCGGGCAGCATGGTGCTGCATCGGTGATGATGGCACCAGCGCCGAAAGGCACCGGCATCATCGCCGGCGGACCAATGCGTGCGGTTTTTGAGGTGATTGGTATCACCGATATCGTCGCGAAAAGTCACGGTTCCAGCAATCCATACAACATGGTGCGGGCGACGCTGGACGCGCTGTCCCATGCAACGACGCCTTCTGTTGTCGCCGCAAAACGTGGCAAGACAGTTGAAGAGCTGTTTGCCTGACTGGAGAGCACAAGATGACAACTGAAAAAAAAGTAACGGTAAAACTGGTGCGTAGCCCGATCGGGTGCGCCGAGTCCCATCGTGCAACGGTGCGTGGACTGGGATTGCGCAAATTGAACAGTACCAGCGAACTCGCTGACACGCCAGAGGTGCGCGGCATGATTAACAAGATCAGTTACCTGGTCAAGGTGCTTTGAGAGGCTGACGATGGAACTTAACGGTATTAAACCCGCTGACGGTGCCAAGCACTACAAACGTCGTGTTGGCCGCGGAATTGGTTCGGGCTTGGGTAAAACAGCCGGACGCGGGCACAAAGGTCAAAAGTCACGCGCTGGTGGCTACCACAAGGTTGGTTTCGAGGGCGGTCAGATGCCCATGCAACGGCGCTTGCCAAAGCGGGGTTTTAAGTCTGCCTTGCTGAAATTCAACGCAGAAATCAGCTTGAATGCGCTGAATGCGTTGGGTGTTGCGGAAGTGGATATCCTTGTTCTCAAGCAGGCGGGCCTGGTGGGTGAATTGGCGAAAGTGGTCAAAGTCATCAAGACTGGCGAAATCTCCAAAGCCGTCAAGTTGACGGGCATTGGTGCAACTGCTGCTGCCAAGGCTGCCATTGAGGCGGCTGGTGGATCTCTGGCTTAACCGATTCGCGAGAGACTGTCACAAGTGGTAACCAGTTCAGCAACAGCTGCAAAATCAGGCAAGTACGGGGATCTACAGCGCAGGCTGGTGTTCCTGCTGCTTGCCTTGGTGGTTTACCGAATTGGTGCGCATATCCCTGTTCCGGGAATCGATCCGGTGCAACTGCAGCAATTTTTCAAGGGCCAGCAAGGTGGCATTCTAGGCATGTTCAACATGTTCTCGGGTGGCGCTCTGTCCAGGTTCACAATTTTCGCATTAGGCATCATGCCCTATATTTCTGCATCGATCATCATGCAGCTGATGGGTTATGTTTTGCCGGCCTTCGAGCAATTGAAAAAAGAAGGTGAAGCTGGGCGTAGAAAAATCACGCAGTACACCCGTTATGGCACGCTGGGGTTGGCTCTGTTTCAGTCCTTGGGTATTGCTGTGGCCTTGGAAAGCTCGGCTGGGCTGGTGATAGCGCCTGGCTTTGGATTCCGCATGACAGCCGTTGTGACGTTGACAGCAGGAACGATGTTTCTGATGTGGCTGGGTGAGCAGATCACCGAGCGCGGTCTGGGTAACGGGATATCGATCCTTATATTTGGTGGTATCGCTGCCGGTTTGCCGAGTGCTATCGGTGGCTTGCTGGAGTTGGTGCGGACCGGGGCGATGAGCATTATTGTTTCCTTGCTCATCATTGTGTTGGTTGGCTTGGTCACCTACTTTGTTGTTTTTGTTGAGCGTGGTCAAAGAAAGATACTAGTTAATTATGCGCGTCGGCAGGTTGGCAATAAGGTCTATGGTGGCCAGTCCTCCCATCTTCCGCTCAAGTTGAACATGGCGGGTGTCATTCCTCCTATTTTTGCGTCGTCAATCATATTGTTGCCCGCGACTGTTGTTGGATGGTTCAGTGCCGGTGATTCCATGCGTTGGCTCAAAGACATTGCGGGGTCTCTGACGCCCGGACAACCTATCTATGTCATGTTGTATGCCGCTGCCATTATATTTTTCTGCTTCTTTTACACTGCTTTGGTTTTTAACAGTAGAGAGACGGCTGAAAATCTGAAAAAGAGTGGTGCATTTGTACCAGGTATCCGCCCAGGTGACAATACCGCCAAATATATTGACAAGATTTTATTGAGATTGACATTTGTTGGTGCAATCTATATCACCTTGGTCTGTTTGCTGCCTGAGTTTCTGATCCTCAAATACAACGTGCCTTTCTACTTTGGTGGTACTTCATTGTTGATTATTGTTGTGGTCACCATGGATTTTATGGCGCAGGTACAAAATTACCTGATGTCGCAGCAGTATGAGTCTTTGCTAAAGAAGGCTAATTTCAAGTCTTCTTGAGAAAGTTACTTATGGCGAAAGATGATGTTATTCAGATGCAGGGTGAGATTGTTGAGAATCTGCCTAATGCAACTTTCAGGGTTAAGCTAGAAAACGGGCACATCGTTTTAGGTCATATTTCCGGAAAAATGCGCATGCACTATATTCGGATCCTGCCGGGTGATAAGGTGACTGTTGAGTTGACGCCTTATGACCTTAGCAGAGCGCGAATTGTATTCAGAGCGAAATAGTTAAGTCTTTTAATGATTTGTTTAGGAGAGTGAAATGAAAGTTTCGGCTTCGGTAAAAAAAATATGCCGTAACTGCAAGATTATTCGGCGGCATGGCATTGTGCGTGTGATCTGTTCAGATCCTCGCCAC
>JAGOUM010000149.1 GCA_018061265.1 Rhodoferax sp.
GTGGTCTTGCCGTGGTCAACGTGTCCAATGGTGCCCACATTGACGTGGGGCTTGGTGCGCGTGAATTTTTCTTTTCCCATTTTTCAGACTCCGAAAAGTAAAGGACTTCAAATATAAAAATCGGCGTCAACCAGCAACTTCCTGACTGACCCATACACCAAAATGGTGCCCATTCCGGGAATCGGACCCGGGACCTCTCCCTTACCAAGGGAGTGCTCTGCCACTGAGCCAAATGGGCACTAACTCCGTATTGATCGTTGGAGCGGGAGACGGGAATCGAACCCGCGTCATTAGCTTGGAAGGCTAGGGTTCTACCATTGAACTACTCCCGCCTCGAAGCTGAACCGGTCAACCTGTCAGCGCCCTGCTTGGCCCACAACGTCAATTGCAATTTCATCAATCACTGGTGGAGAGGGCTGGATTCGAACCAGCGTACTCGTAAGAGGGCAGATTTACAGTCTGCTGCCATTAACCACTCGGCCACCTCTCCTTCGGTGAGCCGCAGATTATGCCATGAACTTGATCATCGGCGCAGTGACGCCCCGTGTTTCATTCCCAATTTCGACAATTTTGCCTAATTCGCCGCCTGGTGCTGATCCCTCCAGGCCCGTGCCTGCGAAAAATGCCCACAACCCATAAAGGGGATCGGCTGGCGCAATGCCGATAGCGGCGATGGATGGTTGGCACACAACACCAAATGGCGTTTTGCCTCGATGAGATGGCGTTTTCCCTGGGCATGGCTACCCCATAACATGAACACCGTGTGGCTGGTGTGCTGCGACACCGATGCAATCACTGCATCGGTCAACACCTCCCACCCCTTGCCAGCATGGCTGGCGGGTTGACCCTCCTCCACCGTCAGGCAGGTATTGAGCAACAACACCCCCTGCCGTGCCCAGCGCACCAGACTACCGCCTGGATCGGGAAACGCTGGCATTGGCGTACCAAGATCGCGCTGCAACTCCTTGAATATGTTGCGCAACGACGGTGGTAACGCCACACCGGGAGCGACGGAAAAGGCCAATCCTTCCGCCTGCCCGCGACCGTGGTAAGGGTCTTGACCCAGAATCACCACCCGTACCGACTTTGGTGGCGTCAACTGCAACGCTCGCAACGGTTGCGGCGGAAAAATAATTGCGCCACCCTCCAGACGCTGTTGCAGAAAGTCACGAAGACCCCGTCCTGGCACTGAATCAAAAAATTCGTCAACCATCCCCTGCCATCCATCGACAACCGGCCAATCTGCCGGATTGGCCGACTGGAGCTGATCAGAACTGGGCAGGTTCATGACAGGTCAGGCGTGAACGCGCCGGGTTTGGCGGGCGCGCTCAAGCAAACAATTCCGCCAGTGCCTGCCCCGGTTCATCGGCACGCATAAAAGCCTCACCGACCAGGAATACATTCACCCCCGCCGAGCCCATACGTAACACATCATCCCGGGTGTGAATACCACTCTCACAAACCAGCATCCGGTCAGAGGGCATGTCGCGCATCAATGTCAGTGTGGTGTCAAGCGACACCTCAAAAGTCTTGAGGTTGCGGTTATTAACACCAATCAGCGGCGTCTTCAGTTTCAGAGCCCGTCCCAGTTCCTCTCCACTGTGCACCTCAACCAGCACCGCCATATCCAGGCTGCGCGCGATGGCCTCAAAATCCCTCAACTGTGCATCGTCCAGGCAGGCCGCAATCAACAAGACCGCATCCGCACCCATGGCCCGCGATTCATAGATCTGATACGCATCAACCATGAAATCCTTGCGCAACACCGGCAGCTGGCAAGAAGCCCGAGCTTGCTTCAAGTAGTCAACACAACCCTGAAAAAACTGCTGATCCGTCAGAACCGACAGGCATGCCGCACCAAACTCCGCATAACTTTGCGCAATATCGGCTGGTATGAAGTCGGCGCGAAGCACACCCTTGGAGGGACTGGCCTTCTTGACCTCGGCAATCACTGCCGGCTTTCCAGCCTTGATCTTGGCTTGCAGTGCCCCGACAAAATCGCGGGTGAGCACCCTGCTCTCGGCATCAGCCCGCATCGCTGCCAGCGGCATACGCTTTTGAGCGGCAGCCACTTCAGTCCGTTTGACCGCAACAATTTTCTCCAGAATATCAGTCATGGGGGCGTCCTGTGGCATGGGTTGGTGGCGCATCGCTGGCGGGTGTGTCACTCTTGAGAATACGGACAAACACACGCTGCATGGCCCAGCCTACAACAATAAAAAAAACCGAGATGCCGATGGCTATCCAGGCCCCGTCCGTGTCGAGCAGCTTCATCATGGGGCGTTACCAAGACGATGCGCCAAGGTCACCAGTTCACCCAGCTTGGCCTTCGCGGCACCAGACTCGATGGCACTGCGGGCCCGCGAAATGCCGACATTGACTGAATCCACCACATTTGCCGCGTAAAGCGCCACGCCAGCGTTCAGCGCCACGATCTCTTTGGCGGGGCCTGGCACATTGTCAAGCACCCCCAGCAGCATGGCACGCGACTGCTCTGGTGTTTCCACCCGAAACGAACGGTTGCTGGCCATCGCCAGACCAAAGTCCTCGGGGTGGATTTCATATTCGGTGATCCGGCCATTTTTCAGCTCGCCGACCAGAGTGGCGGCACCCAGGCTGACCTCGTCCATTCCGTCCCGGCCATACACCACCATCGCATGGTCGGTGCCCAGCCTCTCCAGTGCCCGCACCTGAATACCGACCAGATCAGGGTGGAACACCCCCATCAGAATATTGGGCGCACCCGCCGGGTTGGTCAACGGCCCAAGCAAATTAAAGATGGTCTTGACACCCAGTTCACGGCGCACAGGTGCCACGTTTTTCATCGCCGGATGATGGTTGGGTGCAAACATGAAACCCACGCCTGCCTCGGCGATACATTGGGCGATTGAGGCGGGCTTGAGGTTGATGTTGACACCCAGCGACTCCATCACGTCGGCACTGCCACTCTTGCTGCTGACACTGCGACCACCATGTTTGCTGACCTTGGCGCCAGCGGCTGCAGCGACAAACATGGCGCAGGTCGAGATGTTGAAAGTATGCGAACCGTCACCGCCGGTCCCCACAATATCGACCAGATGGGTCTTGTCAGCCACCTCAACCTTGGTGGAAAACTCACGCATGACCTGTGCCGCCGCAGTGATTTCGCCAATCGTTTCTTTCTTGACCCGCAGCCCGGTGATCAAAGCGGCCAACATCACTGGCGACCACTCACCCGCCATGATGCCGCGCATGATGTGCAGCATCTCGTCATGAAAAATCTCGCGGTGCTCAATGGTGCGCAGCAGTGCTTCTTGCGGGGTGATCTGGATGGCGTGGGTCATGATGAAAGGCGGTTTTCAGAAATTGAACGATACGGTGGCGCCAAATGCAATCAGGTGACCGGATTGTCACTCAGCGCCAGCTTCAGGCCAAAGGCCATAAACATGACCCGCGGCGGATCGCCTGGGTCAAGAAAAAAAGCACATCCGGGCCGGGCGTGAGGTTGAGCACTATACCGGCCAACACAAACAGGCCCAGGTGCTCAATGCCCAAACCAGCCCAGGTCAGGTCAACCAGACACGGCCAGGCTGTCGGCGACGCTGCAACACTCACGCCGACTGGCGCCCGTCAAAAAATGACCAAAATGCTGCAACGGCCCGATCGACACCCGCCACATCGACGTCCAGGTGAGTCACCAGGCGCAGTCGGTACAGGCCGGTGCACAAAACGCCCTGCTCTTTCAGGTGCGCGATCAGAGCCGATGCACGCGACCTGGCTTGCCCCTGCAAATCGACAAACACCATATTGGTTTGTGCGGACTCAATCACAACATCCGGCAAGCCGTGCAGACCCGCAACCAGCCGCGTGGCCAGATCATGATCGTCAACCAACCTTGTGATGTGGTGATCCAGGGCATAAATGCCTGCCGCCGCAAGAACACCAGCCTGGCGCATACCACCACCGACCATCTTGCGCACCCGATGGGCACGGGCAATGAGCTCGCGACTGCCACACAACACCGACCCCACCGGGGCACCCAGCCCCTTGCTCAGGCACACCGAAACACTGTCAAAACACCCTGCGATCCGGCGCGCCTGCGCCACGATGTCGCTGTAGTCCAACGCGGGCGCATCGGCCGCCCCACCAGACAGCAACCGGGCCTGTGCAACCGCCGCATTGAACAGCCGTGCCCCATCCAGATGTCGCCCCAATCCATGGTGGGCGGCAAGGCTGGTTGCTGCCTCAACATAGTCAAAAGGCAGCAGTTTCCCGCCAAAGGTGTTTTCCAGCGTCAACAAACGGGTCCTGGCGTAGTGCGCGTCATCCGGTTTGATGGCTGCCTCGATGTCGTCAAGCGCCAGGCTGCCATCACTCTGGTGATTCAGGGGTTGCGGCTGGATGCTGCCCAGCACGGCTGCACCCCCGCCCTCCCAGCGGTAGGTATGGGCCATCTGGCCAACGAGGTATTCGTCCCCTCTCTGGCAGTGCGCCATCAACGCACACAGGTTGCTTTGGGTGCCGGTTGGCACAAACAATGCCGCGTCGAACCCCAGCAGATCCGCCAGCTTGTCCTGCAGTTCGTTGACGCTTGGGTCGTCACCAAACACATCGTCACCCACCTCGGCACTGGCCATACACGCCCGCATGGCCGCAGTCGGCTGAGTCACGGTGTCACTGCGCAGATCAACCAATTTATGCATAATTCGGCCTCCAGCCCTTATTCCAATTCGATTTGTTGCTATCGATAACTTGTATAAATTGGCCCGCATTGGCCCCAAGAACGAGCAACATCCTGGCGACCCAAAACGCGACTTGCCTTAACTTGCCGCTTGGCGGCTTGGCCTCTCGGGTTTCAGGAAGTTCCTCAGCAAGGCATGACCATGCTCGGTCAAGATACTCTCCGGGTGGAACTGCACGCCCTCAATATCCAGACTGGTGTGGCGCACCCCCATGATTTCGCCGTCATCGGTCCAGGCGGTCACCTTCAAACAAGCCGGGCAGCTGGCGCGTTCGATGGCCAGCGAGTGGTACCGGTTGACGGTGAACTGACGTGGCAAGCCTTCAAAAACGCCTTCACCACGGGTGGTCAAGACGCTGGTCTTTCCATGCATGAGTTGTTGCGCCCGAACAATGGTTCCACCAAACGCAGCGCCGATGGCCTGATGCCCAAGGCAAACCCCAAGCACGGGCAACTTGCCCGCAAAGTGCTGGATCGCCGCCACGGATATACCCGCTTGCGCCGGAGAGCACGGGCCAGGCGAGATCACCAGGCGATCAAGCTGACCCGCATCCAGCAGCGCCGCGATTTCGTCAATCGATATCTCATCGTTGCGGGCGACCCGTACCTGCGCACCCAGCTCGCCCAGGTATTGCACGATGTTGTAGGTAAAGCTGTCGTAGTTGTCGATCATCAGGAGTTGGATTGCTTGTGTCATGATTTACTCCAGACCTTCTTCCACCAGCTCCGCCGCGCGCAAAAGTGCACGTGCCTTGGCTTCCGTCTCTTGCCACTCCAGTTCGGGCACGCTGTCAGCCACCACCCCCGCTGCCGCCTGCACATACAGCATCTGGTTCTTGATGATGCCGGTGCGGATGGCGATGGCCACGTCCATGTCACCGGCGTAACTCAGATAACCACACGCCCCACCGTATATGCCGCGCTTGCTGGGTTCAAGCTGGTCGATCAGCTCCATCGCATGCACCTTGGGTGCCCCGGTCAGGGTACCGGCCGGAAACGTCGCGCGCAGTACGTCCATGCTGGTCATGCCGTCCAGCAGGGTGCCTTCCACATTGCTGACGATGTGCATCACATGGCTGTAACGCTCAACACAGAACGCATCCGTCACCTTGACACTGCCAACCTGCGCAATACGTCCGATGTCGTTGCGCGCCAGGTCGATCAGCATCACATGTTCGGCACGCTCTTTGGGGTCGTTGATCAGCTCCTGCTCAGCCGCCTTGTCCAGTTCGGGCGTGGCCCCACGCGGCCGGGTGCCTGCCAAAGGCCGGATGGTGACTTTCTGGGTCTGCAGGCCATGGTTATCGACGCGCTCCTGGCGCACCAGAATCTCCGGGCTGGCCCCGACCACGTGAAAATCAGCAGCACCCTCCACCGCGCCGCTGAAGTTGTAGTAATACATATAGGGCGACGGGTTGAGCGATCGCAGTGCACGGTACAGGCTCAGTGGTGACTGTGTGTAAGGTTTTTTGATCCGCTGGCCCACCTGCACCTGCATGAAATCGCCCCCGGCAATCAGCTCCTTGGCGCGCTCCACCGCGGCAATATAGTCCTGCTTGGCAAACTCACGCACCGCCACCTGACCTGCGCTCGGCAACACTCGGTCCACCCGGACCGGTTCTCTCAATAGCGCCTTGAGTTCATCCAGGCGTCCCATGGCAGTGGCGTATGCCCCTGGCACTGCCGGGTCGGCATACACCATCAGGTGCAGTTTGCCCGACAGGTTGTCGATCACCGCCAGCTCTTCACATTGCAGCAACAGGATGTCCGGGCACTGCAAACTGTCTGATGGGCAGCTGTGCTGAAGTTTTTTCTCGATATGCCGCACGGCGTCATAGCCAAAATAGCCTGCCAGCCCGCCACAAAAGCGCGGCATATCCGCTTGCAAGGCCACCTTGAACCGCTTCTGGTAATCGGCAATAAACGCCAACGGATTGGCGCTGGAGCGCTCGGTCACCACGCCATCGGTCACCACTTCAGTGCACGCATTCTCTGCAAAGCCACTTGACCGCAGCAATGTGCGCGCCGGCAGGCCAATAAAGCTGTAGCGACCAAACCGTTCTCCGCCCACCACGGACTCCAGCAAAAAGCTGTAGGCACGATCAAGCGTGAGCTTCAGGTACAAAGACAGCGGTGTTTCCAGGTCAGCAAACGCCTGCGCCTGCAAAGGGACCCGGTTATAGCCTGCATCGCCCAGGCGGTTAAATTCGATTTCAGAGATCATCGGACATGTTCCTTCTGTTCATTACCCAAATTGGCGCAAATCACCGGTCTGCGGGCTGAGCCCTGGAATCTAGACTGTGGCGAAATCACCGGTTTCTTACATCACCTGCTTTGATCGCCGAAGGGCGATGCAAGCGAAGAGGGAGAGTCAGGCTGAGACTGACTGTTTGGGCAGGGTACGCCAGGGCCAGGCCCCCCGGTCACTGCAACCTGTAATAAAGACGCGATGAATGAACATTGGGCCAGTGTATCAAACCTTGAGCTAAAGCAAATAGCCGCGATTCTGCGCACAAATGTCCCAGTAATTTGCTAGTTTTCTCTTTGAAAAACAGGAGCAAGACAGTACCATGGAGAGGCGCATCCTCTAGTTTATAAGTCGGCACCAAAGTTTGCACACCATCACGATCAACGGAGACACACATGAAATTCAGTTCAAAGATCGCCTTGTT
>JAGOUM010000150.1 GCA_018061265.1 Rhodoferax sp.
AAGCCTGCTATCAGTTAAGTAGCAGGCTTTCTATACCCCGTAAGGCTTATATGGTGGGATGTGCGGGGGTCGAACCCACGACAAACGGATTAAAAGTCCGCTGCTCTACCAGCTGAGCTAACATCCCAAACGCCTTGACAAGCGTTTTTATCCAAGCCCAGTAGTATAGCTGGTTTTTTCAAGCAATTTGCTGGTGTCGGTGTCACTATCGACTGGAAGAGCTGACAGCCGACTCTTGAGTACATAGGTGTGTGTTGGACCTTTCCCTTTAAGATCAATGATCCCCCGATCTTCCATCAGGAACCGGTCTCTGAGTTGGTAGTAAACCGGCTCGCTAATCGAAATGGCATTGGGTTGACCTTGGGTTTCAATGCGTTGCGCCACATTCACGGAGTCACCCCAAAGGTCGTAACACAGCCGCGAGCGTCCAATCACACCGGCCACGACCGGGCCGGAATGGATACCGACGCGCACCGCCAATTCGAACCCGGTCTCAACAGAAATTTGACGGCAAGCATCAACCATGTCGAGAGAAAAATCGGCCATTCGCTCGACCGGCCGGTCAATAGGTGTTGGTGCCCCTGAAACTGCCATGTAGGCATCTCCGATCGTCTTGATTTTCTCGACGCCATGCTTTGCCGCCAACTGATCAAAGCGATCAAAAATTTTCTCCAATAGCGCAAGCAACTGTGATGGCAAAAGACGACTTGAAAGTGGTGTGAAACCGACCACATCGGCAAAAAGCACCGTCACCTCCGCATGTAGCGCTACCGATCGATGTCCGTTTTTGAGTGAAGCTGCAACCGATTGCGGGAAGACATTGAAGAGCAGGGCGTCGGCCCTTTGGCTTTGCGCCTCGATGCCTTTTCGATGCGAGAACTCGCGCAATGCTGCGCTGAATGTGAATTTCTCGATGACGATGCCCATGACGCAGGTTGCCACAATATTGCTGGTCCAATACGGCCCGGCATCCGGAAACGACACGAACAGCCAGACGATCATGCTCAGCCCAAAAGACAGGAACAGCAGAGAATTGAACCGACCCGGCAGGGGGCAGGCGGCAGCAACGCCCAATGCACCAATGGTGAAAGTTGATAGATCACCAGAAATACCAGCAAGAATGGCACTGACCCAACAACATAGAAACATGCCAACGGTAAGAAAATAGCGCAAACGCGCATACTCCGAGACCAGGTGGGTGATCAAAAAACGGTAGCTGACCAAGTACCCCAAAGTCGATAGCCTCCAGATCGCAAGCGAATCCACTCCATGGGCATACCAGTGCGTGCGGTAAAAGTCGGAGAGCAGCAGAACACTTTCGATGATCAGCAGGGTATTGGTCACGATCGCTACCCGCCCCAATGCTGAGGCGACCAGTTCGCACTCGAACTCCCGGACCCAGGCGTCCGGGAAATCCGTGCTCGGCTTCGGCAAACGGTTGGCTATGCAGATCTTCATGCAACTTTCACTCAGGAAAATCGACGTCTGATGCAGCATGGTGGCGACAGCAGACTTATCATCGGCGACGCCACCTCGAACCCGCATCGAAAAGGGTTCAAGGCGCTCATCGTACTCCAAGAGTGCACATTCAACCCATGCAAGACACACCGGTGACATCGTCAGTTCAGCTAAACAGTGATGACCATTGGATGCAACTGGCCTTGCAGCAGGCAAAAAATGCTGAAGAGTCGGGTGAAGTGCCAGTTGGTGCAGTGATTGTTCGAAATGGTATTTTGATAAGTGCTGCCAGCAACACACCTATCGGTACCCACGACCCAACGGCACATGCTGAAGTGTTGGCACTGCGCCAAGCCGCTCATCAACTGGAGAATTATCGGCTGCACGATTGTGAGCTGTTTGTGACTTTGGAACCTTGCATGATGTGTGCCGGTGCCATCCTGCAGGCACGAATCAAGCGTGTGGTTTTTGGCGCCCTTGATCCAAAGACTGGCGCAGCGGGATCGGTGATTAATGCCTTCGAACTTTCCAGCCTGAACCATCAGACCACTGTGCAAGGCGGCGTGCTGGCTGAAGAATGCAGCACATTGTTGCGCCAGTTCTTTGGGCGACAACGCGCACGACATCAACACCTGAAGTCGCAGACGGGCAGGGCGCTGCGCGACGATGCCTTGCGGACACCCGAGTCTTGTTTTGTTGATCTGCCCCAGTCACCCTTGCCGTCAAGTTATGTTGCCGAGCTGCCGTCATTGGCGGGTCTGCGCATGCACTTTCTGGATTCTGGTTTTGTCGGTTCAGACCAGGCGATGCTATTTCTACACGACTGGCATGGCTGGAGCCAGGCATGGCACGAGGCGATCAACAAGGAAAATCCTGAAATGACCCGTCTGATTTGCCCTGATCTGATAGGCTTTGGCAAAAGTGACAAACCCAAGCGCAGCAAGGTTCACACTGTTGAGTGGCATGCTCAGGTCGTCCATGAGTTGATGAGTCACCTTGCGCTGCCCAAGGTCATACTGATTGCCCCGAAAACCGTGAAAACACTGGTCGCTGCATTGATGAGGCTGGGGCATCCTGCCGGATTGACCTACCGATGGGTATCTGTCCCCGACCTTGATCAATATGCCGCTCGAGCACCTTTTCCAGATGCCGGACATGAGGCAGCGCTAAGGGCCTTCTCCGAAGCCGCCAATAACGAAAGTAAGCCATGAGTCAACACATTTACATCTATTCGCCCTCCAGCGCGGTACGCGATCGGGCTGCCTTCCAACGCGGTGTCAAGCGTCTGAGGGCCATGGGCCATGAAGTTGAAATTGATGTCGACGCGCTTGGTCACCACCAACGATTTGCCGGCGACGACGATGTACGCCTGCAATCAATTCACCGCGCAGCCGCCAGCGGTGCTGACCTTGCATTAACTTCGCGCGGTGGGTATGGCTTGTCAAGAATCTTGCCAGACATTCGTTACAAGAAAATCGCCAAGGCCATCGAGCGAGGTACACAATTTGTAGGTTATAGCGACTTTACCGCGCTGCAAAGTGCCCTGGTTGCAAAGACTGGTGCAATAAGCTGGGCCGGCCCATCACTCTGTGATGGTTTTGGTGTTGAAACAGGAACAGAGCCCGACGAGATCATGCAAGCCTGCTTTGATGATTTGCTTTGCGGGCAGGGCGAAGGAACCGGTTGGCGACAAAACAAGCTCGGTACCAAGAAGCTCCTAGCAGACCCAAACGCCAAGGTTCTGGCGGAGGATGGAATTTTGTGGGGTGGCAACCTGACCGTGCTCACTTCTTTGCTTGGAACCCCATTTTTTCCCAAAATCAAAAGAGGCATCCTGTTCCTTGAGGACGTCGGCGAACATCCCTATCGGATTGAACGCTGCCTGACACAGTTATTACACGCGGGCGTTCTGGACCGCCAGAAAGCCGTGTTGATGGGACAATTTACCGGGTACCAACTCGGGGCCAACGATCGTGGTTATACCTTGCAATCTGCCATCGACTGGCTTCGTCAGAAAATCAAGGTGCCGGTTCTGACCAACCTGCCTTTTGGGCATGTTCAAACGCGCGTGTTGTTGCCAGTTGGCGCGGTGTGTGATTTACATGTCGAGGGCAGGGATGCACTGCTGACCTGGGGGCATCTATCGCCCGATGGCCTAAACTAAGGCACTTGTTTATAAGGTCGTATTGGAATGGGTGTTCAATCCACGGTTGTTTTTGCAGATCTGTTTGGCAGCACTGGCGTCTTCGAGGCGCTGGGTAATGCCAAGGCAACCGATGCTGTGACGCGGATTACCGCCTGGGTTGCAAAAAAATTCGACCAGCATGGCGGCCATGTGGTCAAGTTCCTGGGGGATGGTGTGCTCGCCACCTTTGAGTCGAGCGCGCAGGCCCTCACTGCGGTTGTTGACCTCCAAAGAAGCTACCAGACGATGCTCAGCCACACGCCGCCAAAAGCCTATATGCCTTTGCGCGTTGGGGTTGCCCGTGGCGATGTGGAAGTTGTTGATGATGATTGTTATGGCGATGCCGTCAACATCGCGGCGCGCCTGAGCGAGCTGACTGGGCCGCATCAGATCTGGGCCAATGGTGCGGCCATTCGTGATGGTCTGCCTTCGAGTGACATGCAAATTCGTCAGCTTGGCCCGATCCATATCCGTGGACGATCGGAGCCTTGTGTGGTGTGTCAGATTGAGTGGCAGGAAGATCTCAGCTCAGACCTGCTCACCATTGCAGCGCCGTCGGATGCGCGCTTCGACAATGAAAGCGGCGACGCGCTTGGCGGGCAGATCGAATTGACTTGGCAGGACTGTTGTCGCACCTACAAGTCCTTCGAAATGCCAATTTACATCGGGCGGACTCGCCAGGTTGAGTTTATGGTGAATGATTCGCGCGTATCACGTACCCATGCCCGTGTTGACTGGCGCAACGGTTCCGTGGTTCTGGTTGATGTCAGTTCATACGGGAGCTGGGTCAGGTTTTCCGGCGGAGGTTCGGATTTGCTGCTGCGACGGGAAGAGTGTGTTTTGCATGGTCAGGGAGTTTTGTCCCTTGGAACCAATTTTTCAGATCCCAGTGCGCCACTCGTTTCGTTCTCGGTGATGTGAGCGTTAGAGGATACCTTTTGCAATTGGTTTTCTAACTTAACATAATATACATCGTATAAAGTCACTGTTGACGCCTACCAAGTGCCTTTCGATCTTTGTCCCCGCACAAACGCCCGGATGATCTCTGCCGAATCCTCGCGGCTTGCCCTCAATGCAAAATCAAGCGCACTCAAGCTCTGGATATTCTTGAGCATTGGGTCGGCCCCGGCCTCAAGCAGCGTCTTGACGGCTGCCGGCGTTCCATACATCGCGGCCATCATCAATGGTGTTGTGCGGTTGGGTGATTCCGCGTCAATATAGGCGTGCTCGTCCAGCAGCAAACGCATCACATCAAGATGGCCCCCAGTTGCTGCGTAATGCAAAGGTGTCCAACCCGTCTTGTTGACATCTGCATTCCTGCCAATCAGCAACTGGCAAAGCGCCAGGTCACCATTAAGCGCGGCAAGCATCAAGGCACTTTCGTCAGTCGCATTGCGGGCCTCGACTCGGGTTTGCGGCCACTGAGCGATCACTCTGGCTGCCTTCGGTGACGGACTTTTAACCGCTACCAACAGGCCATGGATACCTGACGGATTGACGGTGTTCGGATCAAAACCTTTTCTCAGAAGTGCTCCAATGGTCACCTCATCATCCAGCTCGATGGCCCTGAAGTAGTCTTCGTAGGACCCCGCGTAGGCAGCAGAAACCCCAATTAAAACAATGGTTAAAACAAAACTCTTAATGTTATTTATCAACATATCAGCACCTCATTGAACAAGGTCTCAAAGTTCCGTGAGGTGATTTGAGCCATTTCTTCAATTGAAACATTGCGCAGGGTTGCCAAAACCTCGGCGACCTTGGGTACGTAAGACGGATTATTGGTTTTGCCTCGATACGGCACCGGTGCCAGGTAGGGACTATCGGTTTCAATCAGCAGCCGTTCCAGCGGCACCCACGAGGCCACATCGCGCAAATCCTGGGCACTCTTGAACGTCAGGATTCCTGAGAATGAAATGTAAAAACCCAAGTCCAGTGCTTGCCACGCAGTGTCGCCATCTTCGGTAAAACAATGAAAAACCCCACCCACCGAGCCTGCGGAGCCATCCTCACCTTCCTGCTTCAGGATGGACAGCGTATCACTTGCGGCGCTGCGGGTATGTACCACCAATGGTTTACCCAGTTGTCTGGCGGCACGAATATGGGTGCGAAAACGTTCACGTTGCCAGTGCATATCTGCCACGGATCGCCCATTGAGGCGGTAATAGTCCAGCCCGGTCTCACCAATCCCCACAACACGCGGCAACCGGCCAAGGCGAAGCAAGTCGTCGACTTCAGGCTCAAGAACTCCCTCACTGTCAGGATGCACCCCTACGGTGGCCCATAGCTGGGGGTGTTTGACTGCGAGTTCATGGACGGCCGGAAACTCCTCCAGGGTGGTACTGATACACAAGGCACGGTCAACTTTGGCCTCGTTCATGGCTTGCAAAATGGTCGGGATTTGCGAAGCCAGCTCGGGAAAGTTCAGGTGGCAATGTGAATCGGTGAACATGTCTATTCGTTACAGGGTTTGGGAGCTGCGATCGGTGACCACATGGTTGCTGAGGCAGGCTTCAATCTTCTGCTTGAGTGCCATCGACTTTTCATCCCGGGCCAGGCGGATGCCGACACCTTGGGTGCGGCCGCCCGCAGCATTGGCTGGGGTAACCCAGGCCACTTTGGCAGCCACCGGATAACGCAAAGGGTCGTCCGGCAGGGTGATCAGTACATAGACCGAATCCCCCAGTTCATAGTCGCGTGGCGTCGGGATGAACAAGCCGCCGTCGGTCAGGAAGGGCATGTAGGCGCTGGCCAGACCGGGTAGATCCTTGATTGCAAACTGGATCACACTCGGTCGGGGCAGAGTTGACTTGCCAGTCGTTGCAGTGCTCATGGTTTCGAGTTTAGTGCGGTACACGCCTGGCTGATCAGCGCCTCCTGCATGAGCCCGATGTTAAAGGGGTGTTCCACGGTGCGGCGTGATTTGCCAAGGGACTTGGCCCAATCGCTCAGGCTTTGCCATGAAACACCTTTGACCAGGGGCTGGAGTTCCGCGATATCAAAAAAGCGTGGCGACGACTGGCACTTCAAGACATGCAGATCGTGACATAACTTATGTAACGCGTCGACCAGTTGCGCCGCTGTCCAGTCTTTGAACCACGCAACATCGCCGCGCTGAACCGCGCCGGGCAATTGCTTCCAAACATCTCCCAAGGCGGCAAACCGCAGCGCATCCTGCACTCGCCCGCCGGTAGCGCGAAGGCTGACGGCGGCTTGCGTGGCTGTTAAGCCTTGCGCAACCAGCCAGCTCAGGGCAATCGCTTGTTCTGGCCAGACCATCTTGTGGCCCAGGCAGCGACTACGAATCGTCGGCAACAACAGATGGGCCGCATCACTGGCAAGGACAAACTTCACATCACCCACCGGTTCTTCCAGTGTCTTCAGCAGGGCATTGGCAGTCACCAAATTCATCCGCTCGGCAGGAAAAACCAGTACGACCTTGCCACGCCCTCTGGCGCTGGTGCGCTGGGCAAACTCCACCGTTTCACGCATCGCTTCAACGCGAATTTCCTTGCTGGGTTTACGCTTCTTGCTGTCAATCTCGTCTTGTGCCTTCTCGCCCAATGGCCAGCCGAGTTCCAGCAGCGTGGTCTCTGGCATCAGTACCGCCAAATCTGCATGAGTCAACACGTCGATGGCATGGCAGCTTGCGCACTGTCCACAGGCGCCATGTTGGTGTGACTGTTCACACAACCAGGCACGCGCCATAGCCATCGCCAGCTCAAATTGCCCTAGCCCGGATGGCCC
>JAGOUM010000151.1 GCA_018061265.1 Rhodoferax sp.
ACTGTACCCCCCAGTTTGGTGAATGCGGCGAACAAAAGGTCGGTGCCGACGGCCAGGTAGGGTTTGACGCCGAAGAAAAAAATCAGGATGGGCGTCATCAGTGAACCGCCGCCAACACCGGTGAGACCGACCACGGTCCCGACAAAAAACCCGGCAAAAATGAAAGTGATGTCATGCATGGGGGCAGACTGTAAAAAGTCTTCTTTATGCAGACAACGAATTAAAGCAAATTTTGTTATTTGTTATTGTTATAAACAGAATGTGATTGCACGTCGATAATGCCCAGCCGCGGCCGGCCTTTTATGCGCCGCATTGACCAGTGAGCACCATGAACACATCCACAATTGCATCCGGCGACGACAACTCGCAACTCGAAGTTTCATTGCCAACGGCATTGGAACTGGCGCAACTCGGTTTGGGTACGGTGATTGACATTCGTCAATCTTTTGAGATCGAAATGAAAGGCGCCATTCCTGGTGCGTTACATATCCCCTTGTTTGAAGTCAAGGTGATGCTGGGCCACAACCTGACGGAGGACGAGCAGGACATCCTGGATGCGGGCACACCCAAAGACATCGATGTGAAGTCGTTTTTCACGATGATCAACCAGCTCCATCATGCGCGTGACAACCTGTTGCTGTGTATTTGCAATAGCGGCAAACGCAGCCTGTCGGCGGCCAGCATGCTGCGCTCTTTGGGTTATCCAAAAGCGCTGTCCGTGTCAGGTGGGTTCCAGGCCTGGAAAAAACTGCAGGCTGTCGCTACGGCGGCAAGTGTTGCCCAGACGTAGCGGGCCGGGCGGCAGATCGGAGGCTTTTGTCAGCCGCCGAACACGGTGCCCAAAGTGCAAATCTGCTGACCCAGGTCCGCTCCTACCAGCGCTTTGAAGGTCGGATTGCCGACTGGACTCACAATACCATCGCCAGATCAACCCGTCCGGCGACTACAGTTGTGGATGGCCTATGAGACTTTCTCGGTCAGCATGCGCTCCAAGCGGAAGGTCAGGGTGTTTACCTGGGACGTTGACAGTATTTCAGATGGGGTTGAACACAACCACCGATGCACTGAATGCCCTTGAAGGGGTCCGAGACAACAACACCCCCTTTTTTTGCCGAGCAAAGCAACACGCCGTGGTCGTCGCGAATACATTGGCCGGGGCTGCAGGCGTATTTGCCGAAAGCATCCTTCTGCAGCAAGCCACCCTTGGGTGCACAGTAAACCTGACCGTAGATGTCCCTGTCGCACTGTTGCGCCGCATGAACTTGCGGTGAAAAAGCCAGTGAGACCATCCAGGCGCTGGCGATAAAAAAAGTACTGCTTCGCATGATGCTTGCTTTCCAGGTGAGGGTTGTGATCTGCCAGTTTGATCGGGTCATGGTTGTGCCGGAAGGTGCCGTGTCAGGTTGTGAAAATCTTCAGCAACTGGTCAAGACCACCCGCTTGAATGTTGACCTGCGCAAATTCGCGTACTGCCGCCTTGGCATGGAACGCCACCGAAAGTCCGGCCATGCCCATCATGGGAATGTCGTTGGCACCATCACCGACGGCAATGGTTTGCTGGGGCGAGATACCGAGATGCACACAGGTCTCGATCAGCATCTTGCGCTTTTCTGCACCGTCACAAATGTCGCCCCAGGGCTGGTCAACCATGCGACCCGTCAGCGCCCCGTCTTGTACCTCCAGCACGTTGGCGCGGACAAAATCAATGCCCAGCTGCTCTCGAACGTGGTCGCTGAAATGGGTAAAGCCACCTGAAACCAGCAACACTTTAAGCCCTGCACGCTGGCATGCACAGACCAGTTCAGCGGCACCGGGATTGAACCGCAGGCGCTCGCGCAGCACCTGGTCCATCTGTGCGGTGCTCACACCTTTGAGCAGCGCCACGCGCTGGCGCAGGCTTTCTTTGTAATCGTCAATTTCGCCCGACATTGCCGCCTCTGTGATGGCGGACACCTCGGCCCGGCGTCCCGCAGCCTCGGCAATCTCGTCCACACATTCGATGCTGATCAACGTTGAATCCATGTCAAAGGCAATCAACTTGAAATCGGCAAGCTTCAGGGGTGGTTTGATGCCCTTGATGTCGAGATGGGTGCTATCCATGACGGAAGTATGAGCTTGATGTCACTGTGGCCGGGCCAGCGGCGCTATTTGACGGCGTTCAGCCTTTTCACGCCGGCGACAAAACGCGCCAGGGTGTCTGACAAAACGCCGCGCGGAATGGTCACTTCAATCAGCTGGAACCTGCCGCGTGTGGCGACTGCTTGGTCCAGGGCCACCTTGAGCTCAGCGCGTGTGCCCACCCGCACCCCGTCACCGCCCAGACCGCTGGCCATTTCGGCAAAACCCCAGTGGCCCAGGTCGTTAAAACCCGATTCGGGCTGGAAGGTGCGCAGCATTTCCCAGCTCGCGTTGTTGAACACCAGCACGATGGGGTCCCAGCCGTAGCGTTTGCAGTTGCCCAGCTCCCAGCCGGTCATCTGGAAAGCGCCGTCACCCACCAGAATCAAGGGTCGCTCGCCCGTGGCGGCCTGAAGCCCCAAGCCGGCCGGCACACCGTAACCCATGGTGGCGTAATAGCCGGGCGCAACCAGCGCAGTGTGTTCGATCTCCATCGCGGTGAAGAGGCAGTCCCCCATGTCCGAGGCAATTGGCATCTTTCCGTGCTGGGCCATCAGGTCGTTCACCGCCGTGGCAATGTCGGTGGGAGCAATGCTGGCCGCATCAGACGGCATGTGGCGCGGAAATACCTGTGGCTTGATCTCAAACGCCTTGTCAACGTTGCCCACGCGCGCCAGCATGGCGTCGACCAGAGCCGCCAGAGGCAAGTCGGCATAGGTGTGGTAACCAATATTGACCCGGCTGTTGAGCGCCTGTATGGTCTTGCGCATGTCGATCTTGGTCTCGGACACGGCAAAGTTGGTGTCGCAAATGATTTCACCGAGCAGAAACAGGCCGTCCGAGCTTTCCACCAGTTGGGTCACTTCCGGAAAACCCGCGACCCCCATGTAGGTGCCCACCAAGGGTGCATCCTGCTCGGCCAGCAAGCCGCGCCCCATAAAACTGGTGACCACCGGCAGCCCAAGTCGGCGCGACAGGATCGCCACTTTGTCTTCCAGGCCATAGCGGCGCACCTCCACACCAGCCATCAGCACCGGTGACTTGGCTTTGCTGAGTGTTTCCAGAATTTCATCAACACAGGCATTGAGCGCATCCTGGTCCACAGCCAAGGGCGGCAAGGGAAGCACCTCGTTGCACGGCACGCCCACCATGTCACGGGGAATTTCAATGTAGACCGGCTCGGAATGGCGCAGGCAACTGGCCAGCACCCGGGCAATGTCGGCGGGCGCGCGTGCCGCATCGTCAAGGCGCACCTGGTCGCAGGTGATTTCCTTGAAGATCTGAAACTGCGAGTCCAAAGTTTTGGCCTGATGGTGCAGCAGCAGCCCAGAGCGCGACTCACCCTTGCCCGGCCCACCCGAGAGCACCACCAGCGGCGACTTTTCCGCGTAGGCAGCAGCCACCGAATTGATCATGTTGAGTGCCCCGGCACCATAAGTGACGGCCGCCACGCCCAGTCCAGCGTTGATGCGCGCCGAGGCGTCGGCTGCAAAACCCACGCCCGGTTCGTGGCTCAAGGTGTAGAGCGGCAGGATTTTCGACTCTTCAATAATACGGAAATAGGGCAGGGCAAAGTCGCCTGGGATGCCAAAAATCTGTTTTGCTCCATGCCTCTTGAGCGCGTGCAGGAGTTGTTCGGTGAGGTTCATGAGATGGGCAGCTGAACGTTAGAGGCTGAATTATCGGGCCGGGTCGGCCTCGGCGCCGGGTAACATCGATCCATCACTATCCTGGAGTCAAGAGTATGGGTATTACAACTGTCGGTATTGTGGGTGCGGGCACCATGGGCAATGGCATTGCGCAGGCCTGTGCGGTCAAAGGACTGAACGTGGTCATGGTTGATGTGTCAGACGCTGCGGTCGCCAAAGGCGTCAATACGGTGTCGGGCAGCCTGGAGCGCCTGTTAAAGAAGGAAAAAATCACTGCGGCAGACAAAGATGCCGCGCTGGCACGCATTCTGGGCAGCACCCACTACGATGACCTTAAGGGAGCACAGCTGGTCATCGAAGCCGCCACCGAAAACCACGCGCTGAAAGTCCAGATTCTTCAGCAACTCGACACCATTCTGGCCCCCGAAGTGATCGTCGCCACCAATACTTCGTCGATCTCGATCACCAAGTTGGCAGCCGTCACCCGCCGGGCCGATCGTTTTATTGGCATGCATTTTTTCAACCCGGTGCCGATGATGGCGCTGGTTGAGATCATCCGCGGCTTGCAAACCAGCGACGCCACCCACGACGCGGTGCACGCCATGGCCATCGCCTTGGGCAAAACGCCGATCACAGTCAAAAACAACCCCGGATTTGTTGTCAATCGCATTTTGGTGCCGATGATCAACGAAGCTTTTTTTGTGCTGGCCGAAGGACTGGCCACCGCTGACGACATTGACGCCGGCATGAAGCTGGGTTGTAACCAGCCCATTGGCCCGCTGGCACTGGCCGACATGATCGGCCTGGATGTGTGTCTGGCGGTGATGGATGTGTATGTGGCCGAATTTGCCGACAGCAAGTACCGCCCGTGCCCGCTGCTGAAAGAAATGGTGGCTGCAGGACGACTGGGTCGAAAGACAGGGCAGGGCGTATACAAGTATTGATTCTGTAGCTGTAAAGCTTTACAGATAATGGGCTAGAGCCACTTTTTATATCTATTTTGACCTGCCATCGTCGTCCCGTGTGTCGGGCTGATTCCTGCGGCTGACGCTTGAGGCGACAATAGCAGCCTGTTTGTTGATTCGCCGGGCACTGACCCGGCTCTTTTTTGCATGTCTGACTCCAACGATATTGATGTGCGTCCCGCCATACAGCGCGACGCCAAGGTGATTGCCGAAATTCAGGCCAGCGCCAGCCAGGCGGCGTTCAAGGCGCTGTTCCCTGGTGAACCGATGCCCGAGTTTGACAGCCTGAAGAAAAGCCAGGCGTTCTGGCGCGAGGCCATCGAGTACAGCGAGCCGCAGGTGCAAGTCGCCGTGCGAGGTGGCCATGTCGTCGGATTTGTGGGTTATGACCGCTCGCGTGACCCCAAGACACCACCAACCATGGGGGAAATCTGGGCCATTTATGCATTGCCTGCCTGTTGGGGGCAGGGTGTTGGACTGGCGCTTTGGGACGCTGCGCGTGAGGGTCTGGTGGCCGAGGGCTGCACCCAGGTCAGTGCCTGGGTGCCCCTGGGCTATGAGCGCGCGTTGCGCTTTCACGATATGGCCGGATTCAAACGCGAGATGAGCAGCATCAAGACCGTGCCCCTGGGCGCGGTCAAAGTTGAGGAAATCCGCGTCAAGCGCGAGCTTAAATGACGGACAGCGCCTTCAGAGGCGCCGCAATACCGCGCTACCAATTGAGTAGCCAGCGCCAAACGAACAGATGACACCGGTGTCACCACTGCGGAAGTCGGCATGGTGGCGGTGAAAGGCGATGATCGAGCCGGCTGAGGCGGTATTGGCAAACTCATTGAGGATGACCGGTGCGTCATCTGGCGTGGCGTCGTGACCCAGCAGTTTGCGGCCAATGAGCTGGTTCATGGCCAGGTTGGCCTGATGTAACCAGAATCGGCGCACGTCACTCGGAACCAGATTTAATGCGGCCAGGTGGGTGCCCATGTGTTCAGCGGCCATCGGGCAGACTTCCTTGAAAACCCGACGTCCTTCCTGATAAAACAACTGGTCCCGGTCGTCCGGGTCCCGGTCTTCACTGCGCGACATAAAGCCGGCGTTGTTGCGGATGTTGTTGGAGAACTGGGTCTGAAGCTTGGTGCCAAGAATTTCAAAGGCACCAGGTGCCGCGCCCTCAAGCCGTTCGACAAGAATCGCGGTGCAGACATCGCCAAAAATGAAGTGGCAGTCGCGGTCTTTCCAGGCCAGGTGTGGCGAGGTGATCTCCGGGTTGACGATCAGTACTGCGCGCGCTGTGCCACATTTCACCGCGTTGGCCGCCATTTCAATGGCGAAGGTCGCCGAGGAGCAGGCGACATTCATGTCAAAACCGAAACCACCCACACCCAGCGCGTGCTGGATTTCAACCGCCATGGCGGGATAAGCACGCTGCATGTTGGCCGCAGCACAGATCACGCCGTCCACGTCTGCAGCGGACTTGCCAATGCGCTGCAGCGCGTCCTGAGCCGCTGCCACAGCGATCTCTGCCATCAGTGACAGGGTGTTGTCCGGGCGTGGCGTCAACCGCGGCCGCATTCGGGTCGGGTCAAGCACACCGGACTTTTCCAGTACATAACGCTGGTGGATGCCAGAGGCCTTTTCAATGAACTCCACGCTGGAGTGAGGCACCGCGCTGCGGCTACCCTGGGCAATTTCGGCGGCATGGGCCGCGTTGTCGAGATCGGCAAACCGATTGAAGGTGTCCACCAGCTCGGCGTTGCTGATGGTGTGGGGAGGCACATAGAGGCCAGTGCTGCTGATACAAACGCGGTGCATAAAGACACTCTCCATAATCACAAGAGCTGCATTATCGAACCTGTCTGGCGGCGTGTTGGCACATGAGGATCAACGACAATGCCGCTTTGACAAATTCCCTTTCCCCAATTTGCGGAGTTCATTCAGATGGCCAGTAGTTTGCTCGTTTTGTTGGATGACATTGCCACGGTGCTGGATGATGTGGCGGTGCTGACCAAAGTGGCGGCCAAAAAAACCGCGGGGGTCCTTGGCGATGACCTGGCGCTCAACGCGCAACAGGTGACCGGTGTCAAGGCCGACCGCGAATTGCCAGTGGTTTGGGCGGTTTGTAAAGGCTCGTTTGTCAACAAATTGATTCTGGTGCCGGGTGCCTTGTTGCTCAGCGCGGTGGCACCCTGGGCCATCACGCCGTTGCTGATGGCCGGTGGCCTGTTTTTGTGTTTTGAGGGTTTCGAAAAAATCGCCCACAAGTTTTTGCACAGCGCTGCGGAAGATGCTCAGGAGCATGCCAAGCTGGTGCAGGCCATGAGTGACACCACGACGGATGTGCTGGCGCTTGAAAAAGAAAAGATCAAGGGGGCAGTACGGACCGACTTCATTTTGTCGATCGAGATCATTGTCATCACACTGGGAACGGTGGCCAGCAGCCCGTTCATGACGCAGTTGGCTGTGCTTGCGGGCGTCGCGGTGCTGATGACTGTGGGGGTTTACGGATTGGTGGCTGGCATTGTCAAGATCGACGATGCGGGCCTGGCGCTCAGCCAGCATACGTCAGCGATGACGCAGGCGATCGGTCGTGCACTTTTGTGGCTGGCGCCCTGGCTCATGAAGGCGCTCTCGGTGCTGGGGAC
>JAGOUM010000042.1 GCA_018061265.1 Rhodoferax sp.
GTGTCAGCCTGGCGCTGGCGTGTGATCTTGTGATTGCTGCGAAGTCGGCATATTTTCTGCAGGCGTTCAGCAAGATCGGGCTGATTCCGGACACCGGCGGCACCTGGTTTTTGCCGCAGCGTGTGGGGATGGCGCGCGCCATGGGCCTGGCAATGCTGGCCGACAAACTGCCCGCCGAAAAGGCCGAGCAGTGGGGACTGATCTGGCAGGCCGTGGAAGATGGTGAACTGGTGCCCACGGTGGACAAGCTGGCCGCCCAATTGGCCCAAATGCCAACGCGGGCGCTGGTGGCCACCCGGCTGGCCATGCATGCTGCACCCAACCACACGCTGGAGCAGCAACTCGGTGTTGAGGCGGGTTTCATGCGAGAACTGGGCTGGCGCGACGATTTCAAAGAGGGTGTGGCAGCGTTTCAGCAAAAGCGCGCACCCAAATTCACGGGCAACTGAGCACCGATGGGTACCGCGCTTTCAACCCAGACCATCGTCGCCGTCATCGGCGCGGGCGCCATGGGCGCAGGCATCGCGCAGGTGGCCGCAGCGGCGGGGCACAAGGTCTGGCTGCTCGACACCCGCCCCGATGCCACCGCGCAGGCGATTGGCAGCATTCGCGCCCAATTCGACAAACAGGCCGCTAAAGGCAAGCTCAGTACCGCGCAGGCACTTGCGGCAAGCGAGCGTTTGTTTGTGGCGCATCAAATGGCGGACCTGGCTGATGCGGGCCTGGTGATTGAGGCGATTGTGGAAAGCCTGCCCGTCAAGCACAAGTTGTTTGCCGACCTGGAAATGGTGGTGTCAACACATTGCATTTTGGCCAGTAATACCTCGTCCATTTCCATCACCGCCATTGGCGCGGCGCTCAAACACCCCGAGCGGGTCGCCGGGCTGCATTTTTTCAATCCAGCACCGCTGATGGCGCTGGTCGAGGTGGTCTCTGGCCTGGCCACCCGAGCGGACGTGGCGGACACCCTGCACGCCACAGCCACGGCCTGGGGCAAGACGGCGGTGTTGGCCAAATCCACGCCCGGTTTTATCGTCAACCGGGTGGCGCGCCCGTATTACGGTGAGGCGCTGCGTGTGCTGCACGAGGGCGGCGCTGACTGCGCCACGCTGGATGCGGTGATGCGCGAGGCCGGTGGTTTTCGCATGGGGCCGTTCGAGCTGATGGACATGATTGGCCTCGACGTGAACTACGCCGTGACCTGTTCGGTCTGGCAGGCGTATTTCAACGACCCGCGCTACACGCCGTCGCTGATTCAGCGCGAACTGACCGACGCCGGGTTTTTCGGCAAGAAGAGCGGACGCGGGTTTTATGACTACAGCGCTGGCGCTGAGAAACCCGCTGCGCAGCAAGAGGCCAAGCAGGCGCTGCCCGCCAAGGTGGAAATCTGTGGCGATTCCCCAGCCGCGCAGGCGCTGGCACAGCGGCTCGGTGCCGCATCGGTCAGTGTTACCCGCGCTGCCAGCAGCGATGCCCACATTGCCCAAGCGGGCGGCGCTGTGCTGTGTGTCACCGATGGCCGCAGCGCCACCCGCCGCGCGTTTGAGACCCAAACGCCTAATACCGTGCTGATCGACCTGGCGCTGGACTACCACAAAGCCACCCGGCTGGCGATCAGTGTTGCCGCGCAATGCGACCCGCAAGCGGTTCAGGATGCCATCGGCGTGTTGCAGGCCGCGGGCTTTGCCGTGTCGCGCCTGCATGACATCCCTGGCCTGATCGTGATGCGTACCGTCAGCATGCTCGCCAACGAAGCGGCAGACGCGGTTTACCAGGGCGTGTGTACCCCGCAGGCGGTTGATACCGCCATGCGCCTGGGTGTCAATTACCCCTGCGGCCCGCTGGCCTGGGCCAACGCGATTGGCTTGCCGCAGGTTCAGACGGTGTTGAGTCATTTGGCCAGCACCTATGGCGAAGACCGTTACCGTACCTCGCCGCTAATACAGCAGCAGGTTTTTGCGAAGAAGGCTTTTCATGACTGAGACTGTGACCCAACCGGATACCCCGACCGACCCGCAAGCGCTGGCCGACGCGGTGACCCAGGCCATGTGGTCACGCGACCGCGCTACGCAGGGTCTGGGCATGCAGCTTCAGAGTGTCAAGCCCGGTTACGCCTTGATCCGCATGGTGGTCCGCGGTGACATGGTCAACGGCCACCACATCTGCCACGGCGGCTTTATCTTCACACTGGCCGACAGCGCGTTTGCTTTCTCGTGCAACAGCTACAACCAGAACACCGTGGCCTCGGGCTGCAGCATTGACTTTCTGGCTCCGGCGCGTGAGGGTGATGTGCTCGAAGCTGAGGCGGTGGAGCGATCTTTGTCAGGTCGCACAGGCGTGTACGACATCACCGTGCGCACCTTGAGTGGTAAGACGGTGGCGCTGTTTCGGGGCAAAAGTTACCGCATCAAGGGCGAAGTGATCGCTGGGTTGCAGCAGGCCGATGGTCAGGCTTAAGGGGCATTGGATTTTGAATACTGTTTTCGGATCTGCGCCCGGCACAGTGGCCGGTAGGGGCGGGAGCCTCATACTGGGGTACCAGAAATCGGCGCCCTCCCCTACCGGCCACTGTGCCCGAAGCTGTGTTCGTGTGCGAAGCGTGCTAAGACAGTTGGGGTCCGAAATCGGGTTTTTGCCCCCGGTATCCCCACCATCGCTAGCGCAGTGGGTGCCTTGGGCGGCTGACGATTGCTGGTACTCCAGTATGAGGAAGCCGCCCAAGGCACCCGCTGCGCGGATTCGGGTCACAACTCGCCACTCAGCCAACTGCGCATTCAAAAGTCACCGATTGGCGCGATTTACTTTCGACGACGAGCAAGCGCTTGCCCCAAAATTTCGGCTACTCGAAACGCAAAATCATCTCTTATTCACGCAATCCATGAGGAGACAAGCATGACCTGCAGACAACCCCAGCCCGGTGACCTGGAAGCCATTGAGCTAGCCACCCGCGACGAAATCTCGGCACTGCAACTGCAGCGCCTGCAATGGACGCTGACCCACAGTTACAACAACGTGGCCAGCTTCAAGCAGAAGTGCGACAGCAAGGGCGTGCACCCCAGCGACCTCAAAACCCTGACCGACCTGGCCAAATTCCCCTTCACCACCAAAACCGACCTGCGCGACAACTACCCGTTTGGCCTGTTTGCCGTGCCACGTGAGCAGGTGGCACGCGTACATGCCTCGTCGGGTACCACCGGCAAATCGATTGTGGTGGGCTACACCCTCAAAGACATCGACCACTGGGCCAATTTGGTGGCACGCTCGATTCGTGCGGCGGGTGGACGCAAGGGCGATATGGTGCATGTGGCCTACGGTTACGGCATGTTTACGGGTGGCCTGGGTGCGCACTACGGTGCTGAGCGCCTCGGCTGCACCGTGGTGCCGATGTCGGGCGGCCAGACCGAAAAACAGGTGCAGCAGATTGTCGACTTCCGGCCTGACATCATCATGGTCACCCCCAGCTATTCGCTGGTGATTGCCGAAGAGTTTGAGCGCCTGGGCATTGCGCCGCAAGACATCTCGCTCAAGGTTGGCATTTTTGGGGCTGAGCCCTGGGGTGAGGGCATGCGCCGCGAGATTGAAGCCAAACTGGGCATCGATGCCATCGACATTTACGGCCTGACCGAAGTCATGGGACCAGGCGTGGCCAGTGAGTGCATCGAGTCCAAAGACGGCCCGGTGATCTGGGAAGACCATTTTTACCCCGAGATCATCGACCCCGAAACCGGTGAAGTGCTGCCCGACGGCGCTGACGGCGAACTGGTGTTTACCTCGCTCACCAAAGAGGCGTTTCCGGTGGTGCGCTACCGCACGCGCGACCTCACGCGGCTGTTGCCGCCCACCTCGCGCGCGTTCCGGCGCATGGGCAAGATCACCGGTCGCACCGACGACATGCTGATCGTGCGTGGGGTCAACATGTTTCCGACGCAGATTGAAGAGCAAATCTTGCGCGACAAACGTCTGTCAGGTAACTACCAGGTGCTGTTGTCACGTTCCAGCCATCTCGACGATGTTGAGGTGCGCTGCGAGGTACAGCGCGAACTCTCCGGCAAGCTCACCCGTTCCGAAATGGATGCGATCGCCAAAGAGTTGCAACACCACATCAAGACCAACATCGGCGTCTCCACCCAGGTGAATGTGATGGCGTTTGACTCGATCCCACGCACCCTCACGGGCAAGGCCAAGCGGGTGATTGACGAGCGGCCGAAATTGGTTTGATTTCGGAATGAAATTGGCCTCTAGCCCTTTTATAGCAAGCGCTGACAGCTATTAACTTTAGTACTTAAAACCCATGCCTGAAGCCTTCATTTGCGACGCTGTTCGCACCCCCATTGGCCGCTACGGTGGCGCCTTGAGCAGCGTGCGTGCCGACGACCTGGCCGCCATTCCACTCAAAGCCTTGATGGCGCGTAACCCACAGGTCAACTGGGCCAGCGTCGACGACATCATTTATGGCTGCGCCAACCAGGCCGGTGAGGACAACCGCAATGTGGCGCGCATGGCCGGGCTGCTGGCAGGTTTGCCGGTGGAGGTGCCTGCCACCACCGTGAACCGCCTGTGTGGCTCGTCGATGGACTGCATTGGCATGGCCGCGCGTGCCATCAAGTCGGGCGAGACCGACCTGATGATTGCCGGCGGGGTGGAGAGCATGTCGCGCGCGCCGTTTGTCATGGGCAAGGCCGAGAGCGCGTTTTCTCGCAACGCGGCCATTTTTGACACCACCATCGGCTGGCGCTTTGTCAACCCGACGATGAAAAAGCTGTACGACACACATTCGATGCCGCAAACCGCCGACAACGTGGCGGCCGACTTTGCCATCTCGCGCGCCAACCAGGATGCCTTTGCGCTGCGCTCGCAGCAGCGCTGGGCCGCAGCGCACGCGGCCGGGCGCTTTGCCGACGAACTGACTCCTGTGCTGATCCCCAACAAAAAAGGCGAACCCACGGTGGTGGACACCGACGAGCACCCGCGCCCCGACACCACGCTGCCCATGCTGGCCAAACTCAAAGGCGTGAATGGCCCGGAGCTATCGGTGACTGCGGGCAACGCCTCGGGCGTGAACGACGGCGCCTGTGCGCTGCTGATTGCCTCAGAGCAGGCTGCAATTGCCAACGGCCTGACCCCACGCGCGCGCATTGTCGGAATGGCGGCGGTCGGTGTGGCGCCACGCATCATGGGTTTTGGCCCGGCACCGGCGGTGCGCAAGGTGCTCGCCCGTGCCGGCCTGACGCTCGATCAGATGGACGTGATCGAGCTCAACGAAGCCTTTGCCGCACAAGGTCTGGCGGTGCTGCGTGACCTGGGCCTGGCCGATGACGACGCTAGGGTCAACCCCAATGGCGGCGCGATTGCCATTGGGCATCCTCTGGGCATGAGCGGTGCGCGGCTGGTGACCACCGCGCTGTATGAACTGGCACGGCGTGGCGGGCGTTATGCGCTTTGCACGATGTGCATCGGTGTTGGGCAAGGCATTGCCCTGGTGATTGAGCGAACTTGATTTTTTAACCACAAAGGAGACACATCCATGAAATTTACCCTCAAAAAACTCGCCCTTGGTACCGCTTTGGCACTGAGCACGCTGGCCGCCATGGCCGCAGACCCGATCAAGATCGGCTCGGTGCTCTCGGTCACCGGCCCGGCCGCCTTCCTGGGCGACCCCGAACTCAAGACCCTGCAGATGTATGTGGAAGACATCAACAAAAAAGGCGGCGTGTTGGGCCGCAACCTCGAGCTGGTGCACTACGACGACGGTAGCGACGCCGGCAAGGCCAACGGCTTTGGCAAGCGCCTGATCGACGACGACAAGGTCGACATCATCGTCGGCGGCACCACCACCGGCTCGACCATGTCGATGGTGCCGCTGGTTGAAAAAGCAGGCGTGCCCTTTATTTCGTTGGCCGGTGCCGTGGTGATCGTGGAGCCCGTCAAGAAATGGGTGTTCAAGACGCCCCACACCGACCGCATGGCCGCTGAAAAAGTGTTTGAAGACATGAAGAAACGCGGCCTGACCAAGGTGGCACTTTTTTCTGAGAGCAGCGGCTTTGGCCAGTCGGGCAAGAAAGAGACCGAAGCCGTTGCTGGCAAGTACGGCATCACTCTGGTCGCCAACGAAACCTATGGCCCCAAAGACACCGACATGAGCCCACAGCTCACCAAAATTCGCAACACCCCCGGCGTGCAGGCCGTGTTCATCTTCGGCCTGGGTCAAGGCCCGGCCATTGCCACCAAAGGCTACAAACAGCTTGGTATGACCCTGCCGCTGTACCATGCCCACGGCGTCGCGTCTGACGAGTTCATCAAGCTCGCGGGCCCCGCCTCGGAAGGTGTGCGTCTACCCGCTGCCGCGCTGCTGATTGCCAACAAGCTCGCAGCGAACGATCCGCAAAAAGCCGTTGCTGAAGGCTATTCAAGCGCTTTCAGCGCCAAATGGAAGACCGATGTGTCCACTTTTGGCGGCCACGCCTATGATGGCCTGATGCTGGCGGTCGATGCGATCAAGCGCGCCGGCGGCACCGACAAGGCCAAGGTGCGCGACGCGATTGAAGCCACCAAGGGCTTTGTCGGCACCGGCGGTGTGGTCAACATGTCGGCCACCGACCACATGGGCCTTGACCTGTCAGCGTTCCGGATGCTGGAGATCAAGAACGGCGACTGGACGCAGGCGAACTAAGCAAAGCGGCCCTCAATCCGCAAAAAATGTCAGCAAAAATGGGGTCGGATCCGCGTAGCGCAGCGAAGACGGCTCTGACCCCATTTCTTGCTGCCCCATATTTGCTCCACCGTTCTTAACTCAGGAAGCCCATGTTTGAAACCTTAGAAATAGAACATGCCGGACCTGTCGCCACGGTCTGGATGAACCGGCCGAAGGTGTTTAACGCCTTTAACGAGCAGCTGATTGCCGACCTGCACCAGGCTTGCCTGCAGCTTGACGCCGATCCACGCGTGCGTGTGGTGGTGCTGGGCGGGCGTGGCAAACACTTTTCTGCCGGCGCAGACCTGAACTGGATGCGTCGCGCCGCCCAGGGCAGCGAGGCCGACAACCTGACCGATGCGCGGCGTTTTGCCCACATGTTGCAACGGCTGGCCACGATGTCAAAGCCCACCATTGCCCGGGTGCATGGCGCGGCCTTAGGGGGCGGCACCGGGCTGGTTGCGGCGTGCGACATGGCGGTGGCCAGCAGCGATGCAAGTTTTGCCACCTCAGAGGTCAAGTTTGGCATCATTCCAGCGGTCATCAGCCCTTACGTGCTGCGGGCAATTGGGCCGCGCCACGCGCTGCGCTATTTTCAAAGTGCCGAAAAAATCAGCGCCGAGCGTGCCGTGATGATCGGTCTGGTCAGCGAAGTGACAGCGGTTGATGCGCTGGATGCCGGTGTGACCGCGCTGGTCGAGCCGCTGCTCGCGGGTGGCCCACTTGCTCAGAAGGCGACCAAAGACCTGATCGAAGCGGTCAAGGGCCGCCCCATTGACGAGAGCACACTCGAAGAAACCGCCCGGCGCATCGCCAGACAACGCGCCACCCCCGAGGGGCGCGACGGCATTGCCGCTTTTCTCGACAAGCGCCCGCCTGCCTGGCTGGCACCGAAACTTGTTTAACCCCACAGGAGTCACCCCCGATGTACACCCAGTCATTCAATGTGCAGGAGTCGCCCGGTGAAAAGCCGCCGGCCCGACCCGTGTCTATCGAAAACCCAGAGCAACAAGCCCGTTTTGACGCCAAGATTGCTGCCGACGGCAAGATTGAGCCGCAAGACTGGATGCCCAGCGCCTACCGCAAGACGCTGCTGCGCCAGATTAGCCAGCACGCCCACAGCGAAATTGTCGGCATGTTGCCCGAGGGCAACTGGATCAGCCGCGCACCCAGCCTCAAACGCAAGGCGATTCTGATTGCCAAGGTGCAAGACGAAGGCGGCCACGGCTTGTACCTGTACAGCGCCGCCGAGACTTTGGGCCAAGGGCGTGACCAGATGCTGGCCGACCTGCACAGTGGCAAAGCCAAGTACAGCTCGATCTTCAACTACCCGGCGCTGAACTGGGCCGATGTCGGCACGATTGGCTGGCTGGTTGATGGCGCGGCCATCATGAACCAGATTCCGCTGTGTCGCTGCAGTTATGGCCCCTATGCCCGTGCCATGATCCGCGTCTGCAAAGAGGAGTCGTTCCACCAACGCCAAGGTTATGAGGCGCTGCTGGTGATGATGCAAGGCACCGCCGAGCAACGCGCGATGGTGCAGGACTCGGTCAACCGCTTCTGGTGGAAGTGCCTGGCCATGTTTGGCCCGCCCGATGCCAACAGCCCGCACAGCGAGCAGGCCATGAAGTGGGGCATCAAACGCATCAGCAACGATGACTTGCGGCAAAAGTTCATCGACGCCACCGTGCCGCAGGCCGAGGTATTGGGTGTGACCCTACCCGACCCCAAGCTCAAATGGAACGAGGCGCGCCAGCATTACGACCATGGCGAGATCGACTGGGACGAGTTCTGGGCCACGGTGAACGGCAACGGCCCGTGCAACCACGAGCGCCTGGCCACCCGCGTCAAAGCCCACAACGATGGCCAATGGGTGCGCGATGCGGCGCTTGCCTACGCGAATAAAAAACGTCTTTGCGGGACAGATCAAGAATTGCGACGCAATTTTGCTCTGTCCCCAACCGATCAAGAAAAAACCATGAAGGAAGCAGCATGAGCACCCCAACCCCCTCACTCAAAGACTGGCCCCTGTGGGAAGTATTTGTTCGAAGCAAACAAGGCCTGGAGCACAAGCACTGCGGCAGTCTCCATGCCAGCGATGCGCAGCACGCGCTGCAAATGGCGCGCGACATCTACACCCGCCGGCAAGAAGGCGTGAGCATTTGGGTGGTGCCGTCCAAAAACATCACCGCCAGTGCCCCCGAAGACAAAGACGCGCTGTTTGACCCGGCGGCCGACAAAATCTACCGCCACCCGACCTTCTACAACATCCCCGACGAAGTGGGGCACATGTGATGAAGGTGCAAGACTATCTGCTGCACCTGGGCGACAACGCACTGATTCTGGGTCAGCGCAACGCCCAATGGTGCGGCCATGGCCCGGTGCTCGAAGAAGACCTGGCGCTGGCCAACAACAGTCTGGACCTGATCGGCCAGGCGCGCCTGCTTTACCAGCATGTGGCGGCACTGCGTGGCGACGGCAAATCCAGTGAAGACCTGCTGGCCTACTGGCGCGACGTGCCGGACTTCAAAAACTACACGCTGCTGGAACTGCCGCACAGCCTGGCGCTGCACCCCGGCGCGGGCGGCGACCGCGATTACGCAGTGACGATTGGCCGCAACTTTCTGTACAGCGCGCTGATGGTTCCGCTGTGGCACGCACTTACCGCCAGCCAGGACGCCCAACTCGCCGCCATTGCTGCCAAGTCGGTCAAAGAGGCGCAGTACCACCTGCGTCACGCACACGACTGGCTGCTGCGTCTGGGCGACGGCACCGACGAATCACACAAGCGTATGCAGGCTGCCATCAACCATCTGATGCCCTACACGCAGGAGTTCTGGACACCCAGCCCGATGGAGACCGCTGCCGTGAAGACAGGTGTCGGTGTGGACACGACCTCGCTTCGTGATGCCTGGCAAAAGACGATTGATGATGCGTTAACGCAGGCCACGCTGACCCGCCCGCCAGCAGGCGGATTTGTCAGCACTGGCAAGCTGGGCGTGCACTCCGAGCACCTAGGCTACGTGCTGGCCGAGATGCAGAGTCTGGCCCGCGCGCATCCCCAGGCGGTCTGGTAGCCATGCCATTGCACTTGCCCAGCGGGCCGCTGGCGCCCAGGCAGCCCGGCGACGCACATTTCGTCGTGTGGTCGCTGCTGGAGTCGGTGTGTGACCCCGAAATCCCGGTGGTCAACCTGCGCGAGATGGGCATTCTGCGTGGCGTGCACGACACGCCGCAGGGGCTGGAGGTGGTCATCACCCCCACCTACAGCGGCTGCCCGGCCATGCGCCAGATGAATGACGATGTGCTGGCTGCCTTGCGCGACGCGGGGGTAGCCGCGTGTGTGGTCACCCGGCTGGCACCGGCCTGGAGCACCGACTGGATGACCCCCGAGGCGCACATCAAATTGCGCGCCTATGGCATTGCACCGCCGCATACATGCGCCACGTCTGTGCCAACCCAGGTGATCCAGTTTGCCAGCAAAAACAAAACGCTCGGCGCAGCTGATTCGGTGGCTTGCCCCCAATGTGGCTCGCCAAATACCACCGAAATCTCGCACTTTGGCTCCACGGCCTGCAAGGCACTCTACCGCTGCCTGAGCTGCCTGGAGACCTTTGACTATTTCAAACCTTATTAAATGTGCCATGTCTATCCAATACCATCCCTTGCGAGTGAGCCGTGTCAGTCCGGAAGCTGCTGGCGCTGTGGCCATTGCGCTGCATGTTCCTGATGCGCTGCGCGAGCAGTACGAATTTAAGCCCGGCCAGTACCTCAGCTTGCGTGCCATCATTGAAGGCATCGATTGCCGACGCAGTTACTCCATTTGTTGCACCCACCAGCACTATGTTCAGCACCAGGAACTGGTGATTGGTATTCGTCCGATGTCGGGTGGCGTGTTTTCCAATTGGGCCGCAACTCAAATCAAGGTGGGCGACACCTTGGCGGTGCTGCCGCCGGATGGACGTTTTGTCTCGAAACGGCCACGTGCGCTGCATCGGGTCGGGTTTGCAGCAGGTTCTGGCATCACACCCATCCTGTCAATTATGGCGAGTAGCTTGCAGGATCAGCCGGAGTCAAAGTTCACGCTGGTGTATGGAAATCGCAACATGGCCAGCGTGATGTTTAATGAAGCACTGCAAGACCTCAAAGACCGATATGCTGATCGTTTGACGCTGATTCATGTGTTGTCGCGTCAGGCGCAGGAAGTGGATTTGCTGCAAGGGCGCATTGATAGTGACAAGGTGCGGGCCATCATTGCGGCATTGCTGCCTGCGGCCAGTATGGACGAGGTGTTTGTTTGTGGTCCTGAAGCCATGATTGACGCCACCGAACAAGCCCTGTTGGCGGCAGGTGTGCCGGCCAAACAGGTCTATACAGAGCGCTTTACTTCGCCGACGCTGGAGGCACTGGCACCCGATGCCCGTCAGGCGGCCATTGCACCGCAACGCCCTGCTGCCCAAGGGCAGGTCGCCTTAACAGTGGTGCTTGACGGCAAGTCTCATGCACTGAAAATGCACTCCGATCAGCTGGTTCTGGACGCTGCCATGGCGGCCGGGCTGGACCTGCCGTTTTCTTGCAAAGGCGGCGTCTGTGCCACCTGCCGTTGCAAACTCACCCAGGGCCGGGTCACGATGGACAAGAACTTTGGCCTTGAGCCCTGGGAAACCGACAAAGGCTTTGTCTTGAGTTGCCAGGCACGCCCCGATACCGATTCGATTACCGTCAGTTTTGACGATCGGTAGCATCCCATCGCTGCAACCAGAGCAGTGATCTCGGGGTGTCTTGTTGGCGTTCGCCGCCGCCTGAAACCAAATTGATCACGCTATCCCACTCGGTGGGGTCGTTTGAGGTGCCGAGGCAGCCAGCCACCGGGAGAAAACAGCAGGGAAAGGGCATACAGCAGCCCGCAGCAGCCGATGATGGTGGGGCCGCTGGGCGTGTCAAGATGGTAAGAGATCAGCAGCCCTGCCCACCCCGCGAGCGCCGCCTGGGCACTGGCATTGAGCAATTGGGCACCTAGCCTGTCGTGCCACAAGCGCGCAGACACTGCGGGCAACATCATCAGACCCACCGCCATCAGTGTGCCCAGGGTTTGAAACCCCGCGACCAGATTGATCACAACCAGTACCAGAAACCCTTGTTGCCAGATCCAGCCCTTATGACCTGAAGCACTCAGATAGACCGGGTCGAACGTTTCAAGCACCAGTCCCCGGTAAATGGCCGCCAGCACCAGCACGCTGACGCTGGCCACCGAGGCCACCAACAGCAGCCCGGCGTCGTCAACGCCAAGTGCACTTCCAAACAGAATATGCAACAGGTCCAGTTGGCTGCCCTGGCGTGAGATCAGGGTCACACCCAGCGCCAGCGCCACCAGATACATCGCCGCCAGGCTGGCATCCTCTTTCAAGGTTGTGGCGCGGCTGATCAGTCCGGCGATCGCGGCCACCAGCAGACCCGATACCACGCCGCCCAAAGCCATGGCGCTCAGCGAGAGACCGGCCAGCATAAACCCCAGTGCCACACCGGGCAAGACGGCATGGCTGAGGGCATCGCCGAGCAGACTCATTCTGCGCAGCGTCAGAAATACGCCAAGCGGCGCAGCACTCATGGACAAGGCCAGTGAAGCCACCAATGCCCGTCGCATGAAGGCAAACTCGGCAAAGGGTGAAATCAACAGCTCAATCATGGACTTGCCACATGTTCATCAGTGTGACAGATCTCTGCCTGGTCGTCCCACGCCTCGGCAAGCGCGCGTGCTCTTTGCAAATTTGCCGAAGTGAGCACGTCGGCAGTGGCACCCCACGCCACCAACTCACGCGCCAGCAACAGGGTTTGCGGAAAATTTGCCAGCACCTGGGCGTCGTCGTGCAGCACGGCAACCACGGTGCGACCCTCGCGATGCCACTGCCGGATCAATTCCAGCAAGGCGGCGGTGGTGCGCGAATCCATCGCCGCGAATGGTTCGTCCAGCAAAATCAGACGGGCATCCTGCATCAACATCCGGGCGAACAAAACGCGCTGAAACTGTCCACTGGAGAGCGACCCCACCGGGCGCTGTTCAAAGCCGTCGAGCCTGACCGCTTTGATGGCGGCACTGACTCTGGCCAGGAGTGCCTGGTCGACCGATCCCCAGGCGCCAACCGAGCCCCAGCCGCCCAGCAGAACACACTCGTGAACAGACATCGGAAAACTCCGATCAAGCTCGGATTGCTGCGGTAAATAAGCTACAGCAGCTCGCCCGGTTGCCAACTGCACACTGCCACCACTGGCGGGCAAAAGCCCCATGATGGTTTTGAGCAAGCTGCTTTTACCCGAGCCATTGGGCCCGATCACGGCCGTGAGTGAGCCCTTGGCGAACTCGCCACTGATGTGGTGCAGGGCAGGGTGCTGGCGGTAACTGACCGTCAGGTTCTCCAGCCTCACCACGATACGATCGCCGGATTGGCCCAATACACCATCAGCCACAGCACCAGAAGCGCCGGACAAACCAACAGAACCCTGAGCCAGGCCGGCCAGCCCAGAGCACCTGCTTGCACCCACAGAGCAAGACGGGAAGGTGGCTTTGCAAGGTCGTGGGTGTGGGAGTGTGGATGGGTGTCGGCAGTGTCAGGCATGGAAAAAAAATGGGGCAGATGCAATAATGCAACTTGATTGCAGTATATTTTAACGCAACCTGGTTGCGCTAGTCCTCATTGCCGGAAACCATCAAGCCATGCCAACACGATCTGCCTCGGACCTGATTTCAGTTGACCCCATTGACGCCTTGTTGTCGGCGCACGGACTGCGTCGTACCGGGGCTGCACGTCGGGTGCTGGGGTGGTTGCTGGCGCATCCAGACATCAGCTACACCCACGCGCAGTTACAGGAGGCGCTGGCGGATGGCACGCACAGTCTTGACCGGGTCACGCTTTACCGCTTGATTGATCGCCTGACGCAAGTGGGTCTATTGTTATGCCGGGTGGATGCCCGGCGCGTTCGTCGTTACCAGGCGATGCCAGCCAGTGTCAAGGCGATCCCGCATTTTGAATGCCAGAGTTGCCATCGTGACAGCCCGCTGGCCGGCACCCTTCAGTCGGGTGCCGTTGATCTGGAACTCGCAGCGCAACAAGCCATTCAAGCGTTACGTGTGCTGGGATATCAGGGCTTGAGTCTCGATCTGGCGGTGCGGGGTGTCTGCGCCGATTGCGCCAGTGCCGCGACGGGTGGTGTTGCACCGTGATACGGACCCGGGATTTGGGTTACCACTATCCAGGGGGTGTCGCGCTGGACTTTGCTGATGTGGACGTGGCGCAAGGCAGCGTCCTGCTGTTGAGTGGTGCCTCGGGCAGTGGCAAGTCAACCTGGCTGGCTCTGGTGGCGGGGTTGGTCCGGCCAAGCAGGGGTGAGCTGATCGTCGTTGGGCAAAACCTGATGGGATTGGTGAACACGGCATCGGATGCCTGGCGAGCCAGAACAGTTGGATTTTTGCCGCAGAAGTTGCACTTGAGTGCCGCGCTCAGTGTTCAGCAGAATCTGGCTTTTGCCCAATGGGCTGCCGGAGTGCCCCAGGATCTGTCACGTATTGCTTCGGTTCTAGCAGCGCTTGATGTGGCTGAACTGGGCGGGCGGCGACCGGCGCAACTCTCTGGCGGGCAGGCGCAGCGCGTGGCTCTGGCACGTGCTGTGCTGCTACAGCCGCAGATCATCCTGGCCGATGAACCGACCGCCAGCCTCGATGACGCGGCGGCAGCGGATGCCGTGTCTTTGCTCTTGCGTACTGCCCTGGCACAAGCCGCCACCTTGGTGATCGCCAGTCACGACGCCCGGGTAACCCAGCATCTGATGCAGGAAAAAAAGCTTGGTATCGGCATCCATCGCTTGCACTTATTGTCTTCATAGCTATTGATTAAAAAGCATGAAGACGATGTTTTTCGCCTAGCGCTACCTTTGGTCACGGCCTATGGGTGCAGCACTCAATGTGCTGCTGCTGGGTTTGGGGCTGGCGTCGATCACCTTCTTGTTGCTGGTGGTGCATCAACTGTCCAGCGCGTTTGAGCGTGATCTGGCTGGCATTGACGTGGTCGTGGGTGCCAAGGGCAGCCCGATGCAACTGATCCTCAGTGGTGTCCTGCACATTGACGTGCCCACGGGCAACGTGCCTCTGGCGGCGATTCGTGAGTTGGAGCAACACCCGCAGGTCGCGCAACTGATCCCGGTCAGCCTGGGTGACAGCCTGGATGGTTTTCGCATCGTGGGCACCTCGCATGCCTTTCTTGAGCACTACCAGGCCCAACTCGCAAACGGTTTGCGGTGGCAGGCGCCGATGCAGGCGGTACTGGGCAGTCGTGTGGCACGACAACTGGGTTTGCAGATCGGGCAGCGTTTTACTGGCACGCACGGCCTCGCGGCAGGGGGTCATTCCCACGGCGAAAATCCGTATACCGTCGTGGGCATTCTGGCACCGACCGGGAGTGTGCTGGACCGCTTGATTCTGACCGACACTGCCTCGGTCTGGAAGGTGCATGAGGATGACACCGCTGCGGACGAAGAAGACCGCGCCATTGTCGAGGCGGAACGTGAGATCACGCTGGCACTCATCCGTTACAAGACGCCGATGGCGGCGCTGAGTTTTCCAAGGCAGGTCAATAGCCGCACCGAAATGCAGGCGGCCGCACCTGCGCTGGAGGTGAGTCGTTTGCTGCTGATGTTGGGCCTGGGTGCCGATGTGCTGCGCGCTTTTGTCGGGGTGTTGCTGTTGACGGCGGGTCTGAGTGTGTTTATCGCCTTCTGGTCTGCGGTGCGTGAGCGTCAGGCAGATCTGGCATTGCTGCGCTTGCTGGGTGCGCCGCCGCGCCGCCTGGCGGCCTTGCTTGTGTGTGAGGCCTTGTGGCTGGCGCTGTTGGCTGCGCTGCTGGGACTGGCACTCGGGCAGGCCTTTGTGGCCTTGCTGGGCTGGTTCCTGCAGTTGGACACTAGCCTGCTGGTTGGGGGTTTTGTCTGGCCCCTGGTTCTGTGGTGGGTGCCGGCTTTGGCCATGCTGGTGTCCTTGGGTGCGGCCCTGTTACCCGCGTTGGCCGCCTACCGACTCAGCGTTCTGGCACTTCTCCAATCCCGTTAACCTGAAGAGGAATTTATGAAAAAAAGCCTTCTAGCCCTTTTGATAATTGCCTTGACAGCTACATTCACCGTAGCATCTCAAACCCATGGTGACAAAGAAATCAAGGAGGATATTGCGCGCCACCGCGCCATGGCCGCTGCACATGAGGCGGCTGCCAAGTGCCTGGAGTCGGGGAAAAAAGAGGAGATTTGCCTGAAAGAATTACAAACGGCCTGCAAAGGTCTGGCCATCGGCAAGTATTGCGGTATGAAACACCAGCATTAACCTGGGTTGCCTCACAGGCGCAACGCTGCCTAAGGCGCTGCGCAGGCGAGATATTTGGCCTTGCGCTCCAGGTCGACATTAGAGTCCACGTAGCGCAAGGCAATGGCCTGAAACTCACCTTGAATCTGAAGAAAGGCGTCAACTAGATCCGGGTCAAAATGTTTGCCACGCCCCTGCACAATGATCTGCACTGCCTTTTCGTGCTCAATGGCATCTTTGTACACCCGCCGACTGATCAGTGCGTCGTAAACATCGGCGATCGCCATAAGCCGGGCAGACACCGGGATGGCGTCACCTTTCAATCCGGCAGGGTAACCGCTGCCATCCCACTTTTCTTGATGGAACAGCGCAATGTCCTTGGCCATGGTCAGAAACTCCACCCGTGTCCCCAGCGTCGCCTCTGCCTGGACGATCGCGTCGCGACCCAGGGTCGTGTGGGTCTTCATGATCTCAAACTCTTCAGCGGTGAAGCGCCCGGGCTTGAGCAGGATGCGGTCCGGGATTCCCACCTTGCCGATATCGTGCAGCGGCGCGGACTTGAACAACATGTCAATGTTGTGATCACTCAAGAAGCCTTCAAATCTCGGATGCGGTTTGAGTTTGATCGCCAGCGCCCGCATGTAATGCTGGGTGCGGCGAATATGGTTGCCGGTCTCGGCATCACGGGTTTCAGCCAGCGAGGCCATGACCAGAATGGTCACGTCCTGAATTGCAGTGACCTCCTGGGTACGTCGCACCACTTCGTGTTCAAGGAAGTCATTCTTGTCCCTTAGGAAGGCATTTTTTTCGTTGAGGTAGGCATTTTTCTCACCCAGGAACTCGTTTTTTTCACGCAGGAAGTCAGATCTTGCCTTGAGTGACAGTTGGGCGGCTACCCGCGCTAAAACAATGGGCGGGTTGATGGGCTTGGTGATGTAATCCACTGCGCCCATTTCCAGGCCTTTTTGCTCGTCTTCGATGCTGGATCTGGCTGTCAGGAAGATGATTGGAATGTCGCGTGTGACCGCATGCGCCTTGAGCCGCCGACATACCTCGTAGCCATCCATTTCGGGCATCATGATGTCAAGAAGGATCAGATCCGGGGGACTCTCCGACATGGCAATCGATAACGCTCGGTCACCATTCACTGCAACCCTGACCTGGTAGCTGTCCTTGAGCAAGCCCGACATCAAGGCAAGGTTCTCAGGTGTGTCATCCACCACCAGCAGGGTTGCGGTCCCGGATTTGCCAAAACTGGTCATGATGGTGTTCTCCTGGCTTAAAGTTGAATATCCGCTGTGGCCGCCGCCTTTTCCAGGGCCTGCAAGGCAGCCGGAAAGTCAAATGCGTCAACCGAAGTCTCGATGCTCTGATAACCCTCTGTCAAGGCGGCTTTCAGCGCAGGTGCGTACTCGCGCAGCACTTCTGCGGCTTGGGGGTTGTCGTAAGCCAGCAACTCCCGAAGCTCACGACAAACGGCACGAACTTCTGTCCGATCGAAACTGCTGGCGACCACCGCGGGAGGAGTCGCGGGCAAACTGGCCTGCAGGTCGGAGAGCAATTGTGCCAACGTGGCAGCAGGTGCATCCAGCAGCGTCATCAGTTGCTGCTGGCTCTGGCGTTCACGCAGGGCTGATTCGATGCGGTCCATTTCCAGGTGCAGTTCGTGCGCGCCAATGTTTGCCGCCACGCCCTTGAGCGTATGGGCGAGCAATTCGGCGGTCGCAAAGTCGGCCTGCGCAATGGCCTGTGCAATCGGTTGCAGACCTGCCTGCTGGCCTTTGAAAAATTTTTGCAACAGGCTGAGATACAAGTCCGCCTTGCCCATCACATGGTGCAAACCCCGACGGGTGTCAAGGCCGGCAATGTGGTGCGGGATACCGGTTGACTGGCTGTCGCCAGCGCGCCGATCCATGCGCCGGTCGGGTTTTGGTTTGCGCCGCTCTGCCCGGATCCCCGTTGTCGTGGCTGGCGCGTCTTCGCCCAGGCCACTGCGTGGCCGGGTCCACTGTGCCAGGGCCCGCCACAGCAATTCGGGCTCGATCGGTTTGACCACGAAGTCGTTCATACCTGCTGCGATGCATCGGTCACGGTCACCCTGCATCGCATTGGCGGTCATGGCGACAATCGGGACATCCGCGAATTGGGGGATCTTGCGGATTTCCTGGCTCGCCTGGACTCCATCCATCACCGGCATTTGCATGTCCATCAACACAATGTCATAAGGCGTGTGCTGGTGCTGCATCTGCACCATCATCGACAGCGCAATCTGTCCGTTACCGGCAACTTCTGTCACAAAACCAACGTCAGCCAGCAGTTCGCAGGCGATCTGCTGATTAAATTCGTTATCTTCCACAATCAATGCGCGGGCACCGCGCAAGTGGGCCAATACATCCATCACCGAGGAATCGGGTGCGGTGAAGGCCTCGCCACCCTGGGTTTCTCCAAGCAACTTTTGCATGGTGTCAAACAATTGTGACGCACTGACGGGTTTGATCAGAACGTCTTCGATTCCTGCCTCGCGTGCAGCAGTGATCACCTCGTCACGGCCAAAGGCGGTCACCATGACCGGGTGTGGCCGACTCACCAGTGGCAACTCAGCAATGTGTTGGCTGGTTTCAATGCCATCCATTCCGGGCATTTGCCAGTCCAGCATCACAAAGTCAAAGTGCTCACCCGTCTGGCTGAGCTGACTGATGCGTTCAATCGCCGCCGGTCCGGAGTGGGCCGCCTCGACCTCAAATCCGATGGAAACCAGCAGATCCTTCAACACCTTGGCCGCGTGAATGTTGTCATCCACGACCAGAATTCGATTGGACTGAATTTGCAGACGCGAAATATGCCGTCGCACCGGTGGCTCGCCGACACCAAGTCGGGCGGTGAACCAGAAGCAGGAACCCTGGCCAGGGGCGCTTTCAACACCGACCGCGCCGCCCATCAATTCCGCCAGATTCTTGCTGATGGCCAGGCCCAAGCCGGTTCCGCCATACTTGCGGGTGGTGGAACTGTCAGCCTGCTGGAAACCCTGAAACAGGCGCGCCCTCTGATCCTCAGAGAGACCGATGCCGGTGTCTTGCACTTCAAATCGAAGCACCACGAAATCATCACCTGAATGTTCAGGTGCCACCTTGATGCGGATATCGCCGCGCTCGGTGAACTTGACGGCTTTGCTGGCATAGTTGATCAAGACCTGACCAAGCCGAAGCGGGTCACCGACCAGGTTGGGTGGCACCGATGGAGCCACCTCAAAAATCAGCTCCAGCCCCTTGGCGTTTGCCTTGTCAACGATGAGGGTGGCGACGTTCTGCAGTACTTTGTCGAGTTCGAAAGCAATGTACTCCAGGCTGAGTTTGCCGGATTCGACTTTCGAGAAATCAAGTACATCGTTGATGATGCCCAACAGCTGCTGGCCAGACTGCTGGATTTTCTGGATGTAATCGCGTTGCCGGTGGGTCAGATCGGTCTTGAGTACCAGATGTGACATGCCGATCACGGCATTCATCGGAGTGCGGATCTCATGACTCATGTTGGCCAGAAACTCACCTTTGGCACGGCTGGCTGCGTCGGCGACTTCTTTGGCATGTTGCATCGCGAGCGCGGCTTGGGCCGTGGCGCGCTCGGCGTTTTTTTGTTCCGAAATGTCAACAAAACTCCCCACCAGTCCTGCCGGGGTTCCGTCTGATCGTGCAAACCCTGAAACAAAATAAAGGGTCTCATGCATCTGCCCATCCGCAAAAGGAATCAGCATTTCCCGGTGGCTTCGACCAATGCTGGCGATCATCGCTTCATCCTCCTGCTGATACGCCAGGCGATCAGATTCCGGCAGGTAGGACAAGTCGAGCACCCGTTGTCCGACCAAGTCCTTGCGCTTCACACCCATGCTTTCCTCATAGGCACGGTTGACTCCAAGGAAACGGGTATCGGCACCCTTGTAAAACACCGGGTAGGGAACGGTATCGATGAGTGCACTCTGAAAATCGGCTTGGTCCTCCAGATGGGCTTCCATCTGCTTTCGATCACTGATGTCCTCCAGCACCCATATGGTCGCTCGGGCATAACTGCTGACCCCGACTCTCCGACCAACGGCACGACCATGAAATGGCGATCCGTCAAAACGTCGGAACAGTCCTTCCTCGACAACTCGGTCGCCTGCGTCAAGTTGTGGGACCACCCGGGCATTAAATTCATCCTGTGCCTGTGGATTGCCAAACAAGAACTCTGCGCTATGGCCGATCAGCTGTTCGGAAGTGGCACCAACCATGTTGGCGAAACTGGTGTTGATCTGCCGGATCAGACCGTCGGCGGAAAAAACAAGGCCACATGGAATATTGTCGAACAGGACTTTCTGCTGCTCCAGGACCTCTCGCAGTTCTTCCTGGATTGCTTTCAGTGAGTCGCTTTCTGCATCAGACCTTGATGTGATGGCTGCGCCGATCACTTGCTGGGTGGGTTGCCCTGCTGTTCCTTTGTGCTTGTTCTTTTGGCGCAAGACCGTGATCGCAACCACGGCGATCAAACCAACCAGCAGCGCGACCAGTAGCGTAAACGGCATTTTGTTGCTCAACATCCCTGAAGATATGTCCAAGTGGCGCACTTGCCGCAACCGCAGATTGTTTACCACCTTACGGCATTGAGCGACTTGTGACTGGCACTTGTTTGCCTGCGACAATTCATGGGTCTGGTGGCCCTTGCCAGCTTTTGATTTGCCGCACTCCAAGTGTAGCCCTGTGGCAGCAAGGCCAGATGATTTTTGCTTGCCTGACACCTTGCGTCAAAACGACCGAAGTGGTTAACAATTGAAGTTCCGAGGAGATCACATGGTTTGGCCCGAAAGTTGGATTGTGTTGAGGCAGTGGATTTGCGCTGGTGTGTGGTTGTTGTTTGCGGCTTTGCTACCCCTGCAGGGCTTGGCGCAACTGAGCTCGCCAATCGGCGGGTTATCAGCCAGCGGGCCAGGGGTGCACAGCCCTGACAGTCCCTTTGCGCCTTTGCCGCAGCGCAAGGACGTATTGCCATGGTCGTTGCTGTCCGACGTCAAGCTCAAAAAGGTCAGCAAACGATTGATGCCGGAATACCCACCCACTGTTCAGGAATTGACGAACAAAACCCAAAGGGTGCAGGGTTTCATGATGCCACTCGCACCCGGGCAGCGGCATCAACACTTTCTGTTGACCTCTGTTCCCATGACCTGCTCGTTCTGCACCCCGGGTGGCCCTGAGAGCATGGTCGAGGTCAAGGCCGACACAACCTTTGCCTATTCGCTGGAGCCGGTGGTGGTCGAGGGGAAATTCATGGTTCTGGCAGATGACCCCTACGGTTTGTATTACCGCATTGTGAATGCCGTGGCGGTGAAATAATGTCCTATGCGGGTTCACATACTGAATGCTTTTTTTTCGGAGATTTGATATATGTCAGATTTCATGGCCTTGACCTGTTGCATAGTCCGCCCTCACAGACCTATTATTTGTAAGCTCTTATCAAAGGAACGACACCATGAAAGCTATGCAAGACCTCTTTTCCACCGACTACGGCATCATGAGCATCGTGGGCATCATCATGATGGTGGTTGGCATGGGCTGGGCCTATGTGGCGCTCAAGAGCAAAATGGCCGAAAGCGAGAAGAACGCCCGCAAATAAATCAGCAGCGGACTTTTTGCGTCCGCATCATCAGCCAGCGCCTGGGACTGGCGCCGAAAGCTGCTTTGTGCTCCAGTTGAACTGGGCACAAGGCTTTTTTGTTTTCGTCCAAGTTTTGCGTAGAACGGCCTTCAGGTGACTAACCCGGTTCTGTCTGCCCTGCTTCCCGTGGTTTTTGTGATAGCTATTGGATATATCGCTGGAAAGCTAAGTTGGATAAGGGCAGAAGCAACAAAAGACTTATCAAATCTGGTTTTTCTTGTACTCACAGCCGCGTTGTTGTTTCGCACCATGAGCCGGGTGCACATCAGCGAGCTTGACTTTGCGCCGGTAGCGATTTATTTCGCCGTGGCCGGGATGCTGTTTGCCGTGCTGCTGGTGATGTGGGGCCGAGACAGTCGTTCTGCCGTGCTGGCACTGGCGAGTATCTTCAGTAATAACGTGATGATCGGCATCCCGCTGGTCGGGTTGGCCTACGGTGAGTCGGCTCTGGTGCTGCTGTTTACATTGATCTCGCTGCACTCACTGGTGTTACTGACTTCGGTCACCGTCGTCCTGGAACTTTTGCAGGCCCATGAAATGGCGCAGATGGGTAACGCGCCGAGCCAGCAACGCTGGCACACGGTGTGGCAGGCAGTGAAAAGTGCGGTGATTCACCCGGTGCCCCTGCCCATCATCGCCGGTTTGCTGTATTCTCTCTCCGGCTGGACGCTGCCCGACGTGGTCGATCGGCCATTGCTGCTGCTGGGCAATGCCTTTGGCCCGGTGGCCTTGCTGCTGGTGGGTGTCACGCTGGCGCAGGTGCGCTTGCAGGGCCAATGGCTTGGGGCGCTGCAGGTGGCGGGTCTCAAAACCCTGGTGCATCCGCTATTGATGGCCTCGGCTGGTTGGGGTTTGGGTTTGCGTGGGCAGGATTTGACGGTTCTGGTGGTGGCCGCTGCCCTGCCGGTGGGGGCTAATGTGTTCCTGTTTTCGCAGCGCTACCAAAAGGCGCAGGACCTGGTCACCGCCAGCATGGCCATGTCGACCGTTCTGGCGTTTGTCAGTGTCAGTTTGGTGATGACGTTGCTGCCGCGCTGGCTGGGTTGATGCCGGCGCCGGCCACAGTGGTGTTGCGCACCACCAGCGCGGGCACCAAGCTGCTGCGATTGAGCACTGGCTGGTTGGTCGCAGGTGGCTTGCCCAAAGCCCGCAGAATCGCCTGGCCAGTCGCCAATCCGATCTGGTAGCGCGGCGTGGCCATGGTGCTGATGCCCTGGCCCAGATGCTGTGAGATGGGAAAGTTGCCATAGCCCAATACGGCCACTTGGCTAGGCAGTGCCAGGCCAAGCTCAAGCGCTTGCAGGCACGCGCCTGCGGCGAGATGATCGTTGGCGAACGCCAGCGCGCGCGGTAGTCTCTGCTGCTGCAACTGAAGTAGCGCAAGTCGTCCGGCTGCCATAGGCTCACAGGCTGGTGCCACCAGAACTTGCAACGGCACTCCAGCCAGACGAGCGGCCTGCGCCAGACCCTGGCCGCGCTCATGCGCACGAAAATCCTCGGCCACGGCACTGTCAACGTAAGCCAGATCGCGGTAACCGCAGGCCAGCAGATGCTCACCCATCGCCACGCCAACCTGGTGGTGGTTGAAGCCGATCTGCAAAAACTCGGTGTCACGCAACTCCTGATCCCACATCTGGATCACCGGCGTGCCAGCACGTTTGGCCTGGCGCATCAGGGCCAGCGCGCCCGGACTATGCCGGCGCCCGGTGACCGCGATGGCAGCCGGACCCCACCCCAGCAGGGTTTTGAGCTGGTCTTCTTCGCGGTCGAGTTTGTAGCCGTTGGGGGCCAGAAACAGCTCCAGGCCAGCGGGCTGCAGTGCGTCAGATAGCCCCTGAATGGTCTCGCCAAAGACCGAATTGGCCACGCTCGGGATGATGGCCGCCACAACGCCTGAGCGTCCGCTGGCCAGACCCCCGGCCTGCTTGTTGGGCGAGTAGCCGGTGTCGTCGATGGCCTGGCGAACACGCTGGGCGGTCTCCGGTGCGACCCGGTCTGGCTCGCGCAACATGCGCGACACGGTCATCGGCGTCACGCCCGCATGCGCGGCCACGTCGGCCAGGGTGGCGCGGCCGTGGCTGCGCCGTGCGCGTGCGCCGGGGCTGTCACGGGTGGGCTGCGGGTTTTCCATGATGACGAAAAGCAGAATTGTTGTTAATGTTAGCGCTAACACATGGCGTGACCATCCGCATAAACCCGATACCCGTACTCACTTTGGCGTCCACCAAAATCCTGTCAGAACTCAGAAGCCGTCGCTGGTTTGCCGATGCCGGCATGCGCGGCTTTGCGCACCGCCAGCGCATGCAGCAGCAAGGCTGGCGGCGCGAAGATGTGATGGATCGGCCGATGATTGCCATCATCAATACCTGGAGCGACCTGTCCCCGTGCCATGCGCATTTGCGCGAACGCGCCGAGTCGGTCAAAAAAGGCATCCTGATGGCCGGCGGTTACCCGGTCGAATTGCCCGCCATGAGCTTAGGTGAAGTGCTGGTCAAGCCGACCACCATGCTGTACCGCAATTTCCTGGCGATGGAAGTCGAAGAACTGCTGCGCAGTCTGCCGTGTGATGGTGTGGTGATTCTGGCGGGTTGTGACAAGACCACGCCCGGCACGCTAATGGGCGCGTTCAGCATGGACATCCCGACCATCTTTTGCCCGGCTGGCACCATGCTCAACGACCGCTATGTCAAGGACGGCGTGGCGCGCACGGTCGGTGCGGGAACGCATACCCGCATGTTCTGGGACGAGTACCAGGCCGGCAATCTGGACGCCGCCGAGCTGCAGCATCTGGAGAGCCGTATGACACGCGCGCCCGGCACCTGCAATACCATGGGCACTGCCTCCACCATGACGGCGATTGCCGAGGCGCTGGGGCTGACGCTGCCCGGCGCCAGCAGCATTCCGGCCATGGACAGCGCGCACAGCCGCATGGCCACCTCTTGCGGCGAACGCATTGTGGGCATGGTGTGGGAGGACCTGAGGCCCTCGACCCTGGTCACGCGTGGTTCGTTCCAGAACGCGCTGGCGGTGCAGATGGCGCTGGGCGGCTCCACCAATGCGGCCGTGCACATCATCGCCATGGCCGGGCGCTTGGGCGTTGACCTGACGCTGGATGATCTGGACGCGATGGGGCGCCAAGTCCCCGTGCTGGCCAATTTGTTCCCAAGCGGCGACCGGTTGATGGAGGATTTTTATTACGCTGGCGGGCTGCCCGCGTTGATGCAGGTGATTGCGCCGTTTTTGTCCTTGAACGAGCGCACGGTGGCAGGGTGCACCATGGTTGATCAGGTGAACGCCGCGCAGGTGCTGGACGCGCAAGTGATTCGCCCGCTGGACCAACCCGTTAGTACGGCGGGTGCGCTGGCGGTTCTCAAGGGCAATCTGGCGCCCGATGGCGCGGTGATCAAGCCCAGTGCCGCAAGCGACAACTTGCTCAGGCACACCGGCCGGGCGCTGGTGTTTGACAGCCAGCCCCAGATGCTGGCTGCCATGGCCGATGAAACGCTGGACTGTGACGAAAACACCATTCTGGTGCTGCGTAACGCCGGTCCCGTGGGCGCGCCGGGCATGCCCGAGTGGGGCAATCTGCCAATCCCCAAGAAACTGCTGCGCCAAGGCGTGCGCGACATGCTGCGCCTGAGCGACGCGCGCATGAGCGGCACTCACTACGGCACCTGTGTGCTGCACATTTCGCCCGAGAGCGCGGTGGGTGGCCCGCTGGCGCTGATTCAAACCGGCGACGTGATTGAACTCGATGTACCCGCCAGGCGCCTGCATGTGCAGCTGACGCCCGAGCAGTTGCAGGCGCGCCGCGCCGCCTGGAAACCTGCCGACGCCGTGGCAACGCGTGGCTTCACCCGTTTGTACCAGCAGCATGTGACGCAAGCGCATCTGGGCTGTGACTTTGACTTTTTGCAGGGCAACGCCAAGAGCCCGGAACCGGTGATTTATTGATGAGTAATCCTTTCAAGACCCTGCTTGCCAACAAGGCTTTGCCTGCGGGTTACCCGGTGGGTTCTTGGGTGATGTCGGCGAGTCCCCTGGTGGCTGAGGCCATGGGGTGCGCCGGGTTTGACTGGTTGCTACTGGATATGGAGCACACACCGATTGATTTGTTTGGTCTGGTGCATGTTTTGCAGGCCATTGCGGGAACCCAGTCGGTCCCCGTCACCCGTGTGCCGTGGAACGACACGGTGATGGTCAAGCGCGTGCTCGACGTCGGTGCGCAGACGTTGATGTTTCCGTTTGTACAAAACGCGCAAGAGGCACAAAGCGCCGTGGCCGCCTGCAAATACACGCCTGAGGGCGTGCGCGGCATGGCCGCCATGAGCCGTGCCTCGCGCTTTGGCACGACCAAAGACCATTTCAAGGTGGCCAACGCCTCGGTCAGTGTGATCGTGCAGGTGGAAACGCCGCAAGCGATGGCAAATATTGAGGAGATAGCGAACGTTGCTGGTGTGGATTCGGTTTTTATGGGGCCGGGTGACCTCAGTGGTGCCATGGGCCATGTGGGCGACTTGATGCACCCCGAGGTCGTGGCGCTGATGGCCGACGGCGTGCGCCGCTGCCACCGGGTGGGCAAACCCGTGGGTACGGTGGGCGGCACGCCTGAGGCAGTAGCCACTTACCGCGCCGCGGGTTTTGACTACATCGCCTGCGCCTCCGATCTGGGGCTGATGATGCGCAACTGCGCCAGCGTGCTGTCTGCCATCCGCGCTCAGGACATCCAAATTCATAGCCAAGGGTATTGAGATATGCAGAAGATTCGTTACGGCATCATCGGTTGCGGCAGCATGGGCCGCGAACACATCGAGAACATTCAGGCCCTGCAAGCCACCGAAGTGACGGCGATGGCCGACACGCATCCCGAGAGCCTGGCCCAGGCGCAGGCGCTGCTCAAAACACCCGTGCCGCAGTTTGACAATGCCCAGGCGCTGTTGGACAGCGGCCTTTGCGATGCGGTGGTGGTGGCCACACCCAACTTCACCCATGTGGACGTGCTGAAACAGGCTTTGCGCACCGATTTACACATCCTGGCAGAAAAGCCGTTGTGCACCCAGGTGTCGGACGCCCACGCACTGGTCGAGCAGGCGCGGGGTCGCCAGGCGCTGACCTGGGTGGCGCAGGAATACCGTTACATGCCGCCCGTGGCCGAGATGATTCGTATGGCGCATGCCGGTGCGGTGGGGCAGATTCACCAGGTCAGCATCCGTGAGCACCGCGAGCCGTTTTACCCCAAAGTGGACGACTGGAACCGGTTTAGCGAGAACACCGGTGGCACGCTGGTAGAGAAATGCTGCCACTATTTCAACCTGATGGATTTCATTCTGGGCGAGCACCCGGTGCGCGTGTTTGCCTCGGGTGAGCAACGCGTCAACCATCTCGATGAGCGCTACAACGGCCGCACACCTGACATTCTGGACAGCGCCTACGTGATCGTCGAGTACCCCAGCGGTGCCCGCGCGATGTTGGACTTGTGCATGTTTGGCGAGAACTCGGTGGATAACGAGCACATCATCGTCGTCGGGCATGAGGGCAAACTCGAATCGCTGTTGCCCTCGCTGACCCTGCGTTATGGCCGCCGCGAAGACTGGGGCACCCGCAAGGTGTGGGGCGAGCCCTCGGGCAGCGGCAAAGGCGTGTCGGTGCGCCGCGTCTGGGACACCAACATCAAGTACGCGGGCCAGCACTTTGGTGCGTCTTACATCGAACACCTGAAGTTTGCCCAAGCCGTGCGTCAAGGGCTGCCCGCTGAGGTCACGCTCGAAGACGGCCTGCGCAGTATCGCCACTGGTATTGCCGCGCACCAGAGTATTGCCAGCGGTTTGCCGGTCGCCATGGCGGATGTGTTGCCCGCAGGTTGGTGAGGGTTTGCCCATGAGTTACACGCTTTACCCCTCGCTGCACGACCGCGTGGTGTTTATCTCGGGTGGTTCCTCGGGTATTGGTGCGGAGCTGGTGCGCGCCTTCGCCGCGCAGGGCAGCAAGGTGGCGTTTTGTGGCACCAAGCCCGAGGGTGGCGCGGCTTTGACGCAAGAGTTGCTGGACGCAGGACATACCAAACCGTTTTATGAGGCCTGCGATGTGCGTGACATCCCTGCGTTGCAAGCACTGCTGGGGCGCGTTGCAGACCAGTGGGGGCCGATCCAGGTGCTGGTGAACAACGCCGGGCGCGATGACCGGCATGCACTGGACGACCTGACGCCTGAATACTGGGACAACTGCCTCAACATCAATTTGCGGCATCAGGTATTTGCTACGCAGACGGTAGCGCGTCAGCTAAGAACAGAAAGCGCTAGAGGCTCAATTATCAATATGGGAAGCATCTCCTGGATGCGTGGGCGCCCCAACCTCATTGGTTACACCGCCAGCAAGGCCGCCATCTCGGGCATGACCCGCACACTGGCGCGTGAACTCGGTGTGGACGGCATTCGCGTGAACGCGCTGGTGCCCGGTGCCATCGTGACCGAGCGCCAGACTACGCTGTGGCGCAACCCGGAAGAAGATCAGAAGTTCATCGATTTTCAGTGCCTGAAGTTCCGGCTGGACTCCACCCATGTGGCGCGCTCGACCCTGTTTTTGGCCAGTGACGACAGTGATGGCATCACCGGGCAGAACCTGATTGTGGATGCCGGTCTGGCACAAGTGTCGGTGGCTGGGTAAATCAAGTTGGCAACCGTCATGTCACGCCTCATCGACCAAGCCTTTGACCGCTTGTCATCGCCGCCAAACGCTTGGCAGGGCGGGGTAGGGGCAACGGTTAAAACCTTCGGGCAGATCGGCATGACTAAAAACCGCATCCGCAAAGTCCAGCAAGGAACACCAGTCGGCCAGGGTGTGGGCGTGTCCGCCATCCCGAAAGGCAATGGCGTTGTGTCTGGATGCGTCGCACAAATCAAACACCGGCTGCGCGGCCACATGGGTCAGCCAACTTCCTTGCGGGTTGGCCCACAGGTCTTGCAGCGCCTCGGTGCAGAGCAGCGCGCGTGGGGCGATCAGGGCTTTCAAAAAGTGTTGGTCAAAGGGGAGGGCAGGGCCAGTCTCGCTGAATCTGCCTGCCTCCGGTGCCAGCCAGAAGCCAAACCGGTCCAGCAGGTCACCCAGGGTTTCCGAACCTGGGGCTTGCCACAAATAACTGCCGGCACCCGCCGCACCCGAGTTGTTGGCGGCCGTGATGGCGATGCGCTCGTCGAGTGCACCCGCGAGCAGTGCCGCTTTGCCACCGCGCGAGTGGCCAACGATGCCAATGCGCTGTGCGTCGAGTTGCGGTATTTGCAGGATGGCGTCGACAGCGCGCT
>JAGOUM010000005.1 GCA_018061265.1 Rhodoferax sp.
CTTCAACTTGACCCCCTAGTCTTTTGACTTTGGGGGCATATTTAGGGGCATATTTTTATAACTTATTGGCGAAAGATAGCATCCATGCGGGTTAGCGGGCATGATGTGAACGACACTCTCCCGCCAGCATCTCAAGAGCCCTTGTAAATTTTTGATTTACAAGGGTTTTTACATTTCGGCTAACCTGTTTTCACCATGCATAAGGGAACAATCATGAGCCCACAGACCATGCAGTATCTTGTCATTACAGCGCTGATTGCCGGTCTGACGGCTTGTGGAGGAGGAGGAGGCGTTGGCTACGATGACGCGGCGTACCAGCACGCCCTTTCGATGGCGGATGCAAAAGAGCTCGAGGCCCGACAGCTCGCCGTTGACGCGCCCTGTGATCAGGTCTCACAGTGTGACAGTGTTGGCTTTACGGATCCCAGAGACCCGTGCGGCATGTGGTCGTTCAAACCCTATTCGCTGGTGTCTTCAACTGCGGCCGCTGCAAAGCTTGCTTCCGACCAGCAACGGGAATTGGCGGCTCAAGCTCGCAAACTATCTCCTCAGCCTGATGTTGCGTGCATCTTGTTGGTCAAGGTGCCGCCGGTACTCGCCTGCACCGCATCAAAATGTCAGGTGGCGCAGTGAGAATTCACTTTTTTCGGTTGGCAGTCGCTCGATCCTGAAAATGACGCCTCGCTGAGCCAGATTGAATCGAAGGTTGCCTGCCATTCAATGAAAACACAGTCAAACACAAGCGAGTACGAGTTCACCACGGACACGAGCCGCATGGATATCGACATCATCCACGGCTACCTCAGGCAGAGTTATTGGTCACCTGATATTGCGCGTGAGGTTGTCGAGCGAGCGATTGATGGGTCAATCTGCTTTGGCATTTTCGATCAGGCCAAGCAAATTGGATTTGCAAGAGTCGTCACCGACAAGGCCACGTTTGCGTACCTTGCGGATGTCTTCATTCTTGAGCCCCATCGCGGCAAAGGGTTGTCCAAGCAATTGATGAAGATTATTCTCGAACACCCCGATCTTCAGGGGCTAAGGCGTTTTTTGCTGGCCACGAGGGACGCTCATGGTTTGTACCAAAAGTTTGACTTCACAGAACTTGGCAATCCGGCGCGCTTTATGGAACTACACCGACCGAAGGCCTAAAGACTCTTTTAGCCAACATACAGTCGCGAGTGGTATTGGCAGCGCCTGGGTAACCCTGGCACTTACTGACCACGGTAGATGAAAAAAGGAGGTGAAAACCTAGCCTGACACCCAGCGGGACAGATAATGTCCACTCCCACGATTGGAGGTACCATGACCACAGCCGAGACCATTTTCTGGACCTACTTCAAAGGTACAGAGCCGGAAAAAGCCCAATGGATTGTTGCCAATCAGACGTTTATCCATACCGGGATGGCTCCTGGTCACACCCCGGAAGATACCGACAGTGAGTTCTGGCTGGCCGACCCGGCCGATTTGTCGCGCCTGATGGTGATTGACGACATGCCAAGCCAAGTCTGGGTCAGGCCCGACGGTGAAGCCGACGTCAGGTGGTTTGATGGCGCTGCCCAAAGGTATTGCCGAGCTGACTTGTCCAACCCGGTCAGCGTCACCTACAACCGGTTTGGCAAGGTCAAACGCAAATCCTGGATGGGTGAGGACGGTACGCTCACCGAACGTCAGTTCAACGCCTGACTGTCATTGCAGCGCAAGAGCCAGTTGCCTTGTTGATGTACTTACGTGGCGACATCACGCCACTTCGCCCAGACAGTCTCTTCACAAGCAAAAAGTGCCTCCAGCGCTTATTCAGCAATGAAATACTGCTACGAAAACGGGGGTAAATTGAGCGCTAGACCTTTGTTGTATGGCACAACGGCGATCAGGCCGACATGTTCAGAGAAAAGTGGTCGGGGCGAAAGGATTCGAACCTTCGACCCTCTGGTCCCAAACCAGATGCGCTACCAGGCTGCGCTACGCCCCGACGCCGCCATTGTAAATGCTCATTCAGCGCGAACCAGCCGCATGTATCACGATACACGCAAAATAGTCGGTCAACAACCCAACTCCGCTGAATGAGTCGCCCATCTGCCGACACACCGCCACTGGCGTGGCTAACACCCGGTCAGCCTTTTCCTCCGGTTTCCCAGGCTTGGGCGCATGAATCCGCTGCGCCCGGGCTGCTGTGTGCTGGCGGCGACTTGACGGTTGCCAGTCTGACCCAAGCCTACAGTCAGGGTATCTTTCCGTGGTTTAGCGATCCGCAACCCATACTCTGGTGGAGCCCTGACCCAAGAATGCTGCTGGCTGTGGCAGATTTCCGACTGCACCCCTCGCTGCGCAAAACTCTGAAGAAGTTCTTGAATGCAGCCAACAGCGAGATCAGAGTTGACTCGGCGTTTGATTCAGTAATCCGTAACTGTGCGTCCAGTGCACGATTTGGCCAGCTTGGAACCTGGATCACACCCCAAATGATTCAGGCTTACCAGGACTTTCATCATGCCGGATTTGCACACAGCGTCGAGACCTGGGTGAACGGCGAGATGCTCGGTGGCCTGTACTTCATCTCAATGGGTGGGGCGGTTTTCGGAGAGTCGATGTTTCACCGTGCCACCGATTGCTCGAAAATCGCCATGGCAGCAATGGTTGCAATGTGTCATCGATTTGAGGTGACCCATATTGACTGTCAGCAAAACACCCGTCACCTGGCGTCTTTGGGAGCACGTGAAGTGCCCCGGAACAAATTCACTCAACAGCTAAGCCAGGACGTCTGCCGACCGCAGCCTGACTGGCATTTCTCGCCCGTATACTGGAACGAAATCCTCGCATACAAGCCGCCTGCTCGTGACCTTTGAATCTTCTATTGCAACGCAGCAATTGCGGTTTTACGACACCGCAACCTATCCTTGCAGTTACTTGCCCGGCCAGATTGCCAGGTCCCAGGTGGCTGCGCCAACACATCTGGTGGGTGAAAGCGCTTGCAGTGACCTGATCGAAATGGGCTTTCGCCGCAGTGGAGCCTACATTTACCGGCCGCATTGCGAATCTTGTCACGCCTGCATCTCGATGCGTCTACCCGTGGCGAAATTTGTCGCCAGCCGCAGCCAGCGCCGTGCCTGGCAAAAACATGCCGCACTTCAGGCCACACTGTCTGCACCAAGCTTTGTTGACGAACACTACGCCCTGTATGGCCGTTACCAGAAATCCCGACACCCCGGCGGCGGTATGGATCGGGATGATGTGGACCAGTACCTTGATTTCCTGGTCAAATCACATGTCTCATCGTTCCTGGTTGAGTTTCGACTGCCCGGGCCAGACGGTGGCAGCGGAGCACTCAAGATGGTGTCCATCATCGACCGCCTGTTTGACGGACTTTCGGCGGTTTACACCTTCTACGCCCCCGAACCGGGACAGAGCTTTGGCTCATTCAGTATCTTGTGGCAAGTCCGCTTGGCCCAGCAACTTGGTTTGTCTCATCTGTATCTGGGCTACTGGATTGAACAGTGCGAAAAAATGTCCTACAAAGCGCGCTTCAGGCCACATGAACGCTTTGTCGATGGCCGCTGGGTCATGGCATGATTTCACCAGATAAAATAAGGGCTGTTTAGTCAGGATCTGGAATGCGAAAAATCGACATCGAAACACCCGCAACGCCCTCAGTGCAGGTGATTGAAAGAATGTTCACCCTGCTCGATGTGCTGGCCTCCCGCGAGCAGGCCATGCCACTCAAGGAAATCAGTGAAAAGGCGGGCTTGCACCCCTCCACCACCCACCGGATTCTGAATGATCTGGCGACAGGCCGGTTTGTTGACCGCCCGCAGGCGGGCAACTACCGGCTGGGGATGCGCCTGCTTGAACTGGGCAATCTGGTCAAGAACCGCCTGAACGTGCGTGATGCGGCACTTGAGCCGATGCGCGAGTTGCACCGTATCACTCAGCAACCGGTGAATTTGAGCATGCGCCAGGGCGACGAGATTGTGTACGTGGAGCGTGCCTACAGCGAGCGCTCCGGCATGCAGGTGATCCGCGCCATTGGTGGCCATGCACCCCTGCATCTGACCTCGGTAGGCAAGCTTTTTCTGGCGGCAGACGATGCCCAGAAAATCAGGATGTACGCCACCCGCACCGGCCTCAGCGGTCACACCAAGAACAGCCTGACACAGCTGGGCAACCTGGAGCGTGAACTGGCCAAGGTCAGGCGTGATGCTTTCGCAACCGACAACGAGGAACTGGAGCTAGGGGTGCGCTGTATGGCGGCCGGCATCTATGACGACCAAGGCAAACTGGTTGCTGGACTGTCCATTTCGGCACCGGCGAGTCGACTGGAAGATACATGGCTGCCCAAACTCCGGGCGACCGCTGAGGAGATTTCGCGCGGCCTGGGTTTTCGCCCTTAACGGGACATCAACGCCCGGGTTTCGATCAGTGCGTTGGTATGACTGGGCGTGGACTCAATCCAGCTGCGAACGCGCTCTGCATCACCCAGACGGCTGAGTTTTCCCGCGGAATCCAGGAAAACCATGATGAGTTTTCGGCCTGCCACCTGTGCCTGCATGACCAGACACTGTCCCGCCTCGGAAATATAGCCGGTCTTTTGCAAGCCGATGTCCCAAGTCGGATTCTTTACCAGGCGGTTGGTGTTGTTGTATTGCAATGTGCGCGCACCCACCTCAACCTGATAGCCCGTGGACGTGGTGAGTTCCCGTAGCAGCGGATCACGGTGGGCAAAATCGACCAGCTTGACCAGATCGCGCGCACTGGACTGGTTGGCGCTCGAAAGGCCGGTGGGCTCTACGTAACGTGTATCGACCATGCCGAGCGCCCTGGCCTTGGCGTTCATCAATGCCGTAAACGCTGCCATTCCACCCGGGTAGGTCCGACCCAGCGCATGGGCCGCGCGATTTTCGCTGGACATCAAGGCCAGATGCAGCAGTTCACCCCGGCTGAGCACACTGCCCACACGCAGGCGCGAGGAACTGCCTTTTTCCGTGTCGACATCATCCTGGCTGACCGTGAGCATTTCGTCCAGCGACAGATTGGCATCACGGATAACAACGCCGGTCATGAGCTTGGTCAGCGATGCAATAGGCAACACGGCTTTGTCGTTCTTGCTGAACAGGACTTCACTGGTGTCCTGATCAACCACCAAGGCGACACTCGACTTCAAGTTAAGGGCATCGTCACCCAGATGCAAGCCCGCCAGTTGCCCGTAAGAAAGCCTGGGGGCAGCTTGGGGCGATCTGACCATACTTTTCCGATAGTCTGTCCGAGAGAGCTTGATCCCGGGTTTGGCCTTGGCTGACTTGACAACCATCGCGTGCCGGGCGCTCTTGGCCACGGTCACTTTCTTGGTTTTCACCACCTTTGCCCGGCTGCTGGCCGCCTGAGAGTAAGTCGGTGCCCCCAACATCAGCAGGCCCAAGACACTCATGACACACACCCAGGCGCGGGTTTGACTACCAATCGCAAAAACTTGTCGAATATCCATGGCCTGACTCCTGTGCAGATGGCACCAAGTCGCTGAGTTTATCCGCAAAAAGCCTCACAGCAACAAGTACTTGCGAGGCTTTCTTAAAGCAATTTGATTAGCCCTGCGCCGCCACCCGCTCGATCTGGCTCTGCAGTTTGTTCAGCGCGGCCAGATAGGCCTTTGCCGACGCCACCACAATGTCCGGATCCGCGCCAACACCATTCACGATACGCCCATTATTTTGCAGGCGCACCGTGACCTCACCCTGGCTCTCGGTGGATCCACTGATGGCGTTGACCGAATACAGCACCATTTCAGCACCGCTGTGAACATTGGCCTCAATGGCCTTCAGGGATGCATCCACCGGACCATTGCCGTTGGCCGTGGCCGTCACCTCTTTGCCACCAATGTTCATCACCACGGTCGCCTGAGGCTGCTCGCCGGTTTCGCTGTGCTGCGCCAGCGAGACAAAACTGAATTGTTCATGCCCCTGCGCCACCGACTCCTCACTCACCAGCGCCAGAATATCCTCGTCGAAAATCTCACTCTTGCGATCGGCCAATTCCTTGAATTTGGCAAACGCAGTGTTGGTTTCTGCTTCGCTGTCAAGCTGAACCCCAAGTTCCTGCAAACGCTGCTTGAACGCATTGCGACCACTGAGCTTGCCCAGCACAATTTTGTTGGCGGTCCAACCCACGTCCTCCGCACGCATGATTTCGTAGGTATTGCGGGCTTTCAGAATTCCGTCCTGATGAATGCCCGAAGCGTGGGCAAAGGCATTGGCACCCACCACGGCCTTGTTGGGTTGCACCACAAAGCCGGTGGTCTGGCTCACCATGCGGCTGGCCGCCAGAATCTGCCGGGTATCAATGCCCAAGTCAAGGCCGAAGTAGTCACGGCGTGTGCGCACGGCCATCACCACTTCTTCAAGACTGCAGTTGCCAGCACGTTCACCCAGCCCGTTAATGGTGCACTCCACCTGACGTGCCCCCCCGATCTTGACCCCGGCAAGCGAGTTGGCCACCGCCATGCCGAGATCGTTGTGACAATGCACCGACCAGATTGCCTTGTCCGAATTGGGCACCCGTTCGCGCAGGTTCCTGATGAAGGTGCCATACAACTCAGGCACCGCATAACCCACAGTGTCAGGCACATTGATGGTGGTGGCACCTTCCTTGATCACGGCCTCGATCACCCGGCACAGGAAATCCTCATCGCTGCGGTAGGCATCCTCGGGGCTGAACTCGATGTCAGCCATCAAATTGCGGGCAAAACGCACCGCCTGAATGGCCTGCTCCAGCACCTGTTCGGGCGTCATACGGAGCTTTTTCTCCATGTGTAATGCCGAAGTGGCGATAAAGGTGTGGATGCGCCCCCGATTGGCACCTTGCAGTGCCTCTGCGGCACGCGAGATGTCGCGGTCATTGGCCCGTGACAAGGAGCAAACGGTCGAATCCTTGATCGAGTTGGCAATCGACCGGATCGCCTCAAAGTCACCATTGGAACTTGCGGCAAATCCGGCCTCGATCACATCCACCTTCAGCCGCTCCAACTGGCGCGCAATACGCAGTTTTTCGTCACGCGTCATCGATGCCCCCGGCGATTGTTCGCCGTCACGCAAGGTGGTGTCAAAAATCACTAATTTGTCGGTCATTTACAGGCTCCAGTCAATTCAATCCAGTGGTGATGAACATTTGCACACCCCAACAAAAAAGCCCGTTGCGGTGGCAAACGGGCTTTGAGTTGATGCATTCGCGCGCTAACAACGCCACCCGTCGGGAGGAGTTTCTAGGGCTAGTCGTTGCATGAACATGTCAAGAATGTACCACAGCTTTTTGACCCCTACCAGGAGCAGCCACAACCCCTGCGATCAATGCAGGCCCATTTCGTCGGGTTCGTCCTTTGACGTGCTGATGACGCTGGTGGGCACCCCTTTGGCCTTGCGCCAAAAATAAACCAGATAACCGCTCAGGCCATACATCACAAAAATGCTGAACATCACAATCGGTGGATCGATATTGATGACGGCAATCAGCAGCACGATCAGCACGATAAAGACAAACGGCACGCTGCGCTTCACATGGACGTCCTTGAAGCTGTAGAACGGCACGTTGGTCACCATCGTCAGGCCAGCATACAAGGCCACCGCAAACATGGGCCAAGCCAAGTCCTTGCCGCCAATGCCCAGATCGGTGGCCACCCAGATAAAGCCAGCCACCAGCGCCGCAGCCGCCGGCGATGGCAGCCCCTGAAAGTAGCGTTTATCAACCACAGCGGTGTTGACATTGAAACGCGCCAGGCGCAGCGCAGCGCAGGCGCAGTAAACAAAGGCGGCAATCCAGCCCCAGCGCCCCAGCCCCTTGAGTGCCCAGACATAGGCAATCAATGCCGGGGCAGCGCCAAACGACACCATGTCCGACAAAGAGTCCATCTGCTCGCCAAACGCACTCTGTGTATTGGTCATTCGCGCCACCCTGCCATCCAGACTGTCGAGCACCATGGCACAAAACACCCCTATTGCGGCCAGATCAAATCGACCGTTGATGGCCATTACCACCGCATAAAACCCGCCAAACAAGGCCGCCAGCGTGAACAGATTGGGAAGTATGTAGATACCCTTGCGGCGCTTTCGCACCACCACATCGCCATGTGCGTCGAGTTCAGGATTCGGGGAGTCAAACATTCGCTTTGCCTTTTTTTGGAGCAGCCCATAATAACAAAAGGCCACCGAAGTGGCCTTTTTCGCTGAGGTTCAAACGCCTCAATTGCGCGTCTGGTCCACCAGTTTGTTCTTCGCGATCCAGGGCATCATCGCACGTAACTTCGCCCCAACCACCTCAATCTGATGGTCCGCTGTGTTACGACGGCGGGCAGTCATGCTGGGGTAACCCGTGCGGCCTTCCAGGATGAAGTTCTTGGCGTAGTCGCCGTTCTGGATCCGTTTCAGAGCGTTGCGCATGGCTTCACGGCTCTGGGCGTTGATAACCTCCGGGCCGGTGACATATTCACCGTATTCGGCGTTGTTCGAGATCGAGTAATTCATGTTGGCAATACCGCCTTCATAAATCAGATCCACGATCAGCTTGAGTTCATGCAGACACTCAAAATAGGCCATTTCGGGTGCGTATCCCGCTTCAACCAGCGTCTCAAAACCCATTTTGACCAGTTCAACGGCACCACCACACAACACGGCCTGTTCACCAAACAGATCGGTCTCGGTTTCTTCCTTGAAGTTGGTTTCGATGATGCCGGCCTTGCCGCCACCATTGGCCATGGCATAACTCAGCGCCAGGTCACGTGCTTTGCCACTCTTGTCCTGATGCACGGCAATCAGATGGGGCACGCCACCACCCTGGGTATAGGTGTTGCGCACAGTGTGCCCAGGCGCCTTGGGCGCCACCATCCACACGTCCAGATCGGCACGAGGTACTACCTGGTTGTAATGCACGTTAAAACCGTGGGCAAACGCCAGCGAGGCACCTTGCTTCATGTTGGGTGCCACGTTCTGGGTATAAACCTCGGCGATCTGCTCATCGGGCAAGAGGATCATTACCACATCGGCCGCCTTGACAGCGTCGTTGACTTCCATCACCGTCAGGCCGGCCTTGCCAACCTTGTCCCACGATGCACCTCCCTTGCGCAGGCCGACCACCACCTTGACACCGCTGTCATTGAGGTTTTGCGCGTGGGCATGACCCTGGCTGCCGTAACCAATGATGGCGACGGTCTTGCCCTTAATCAGGCTCAGATCACAATCCTTGTCGTAAAAAACTTTCATCTATCTCTCCGTTGTAAAAAATAAATAATCCTGCGTGTCAGATCTTCAGCGCTGTCCCCAACTGGCTAGACGCGCAAAATCCGTTCACCGCGCCCAATTCCGCTTGAGCCAGTCCGCACGGTTTCCAGGATGGCACCCCGTTCAATCGCATCCAGAAACGCGTCGTTCTTGGCCTGATCACCGGTCAACTCAATGGTGTAGCTGCGCTCGGTCACATCGATGATGCGACCCCGGAATATATCCGCCATGCGCTTCATCTCCTCGCGCTCCTTGCCCACCGCCCGCACCTTGACCATCATCAGCTCGCGCTCGGTATAAGCGCCTTCGGTCAGGTCCACCACCTTGACCACTTCGATCAGACGGTTCAGATGTTTGGTGATCTGCTCGATCACCTCGGCTGAACCCGTAGTCTGAATGGTCATGCGAGACAGGCTCGCGTCTTCGGTGGGTGCCACGGTCAGTGACTCGATGTTGTAACCACGGGCCGAGAACAGACCCACAACACGGGACAGGGCACCGGCCTCGTTTTCCAGCAAAACTGCAATGATATGTTTCATGATGGTGTGACTCCTCTTTTCGCTGCCCTCCCCCGGCAGCGGTAACTGCAAGGCTTGGCAAACAATAGATTCATCGATAAAAGTTTGAGGGTTGGGTTTTACAGATCTTCAATGCTGAGCAACATCTCGCTGATGCCCTTGCCAGCCTGCACCATCGGGAAGACGTTTTCGGTCGGGTCGGTGCGAAAGTCCATAAACACCGTGCGGTCCTTGAGCTTGCGGGCTTCACGCAGGGCCGGCTCCACGTCCTGTGCGCGCTCAATCAGCATGCCCACATGGCCATAGGCTTCGGCCAGCTTGACAAAGTTGGGCAAGGCGTCCATATAGCTGTGGCTGTAGCGGCCCTCGTATTCAATCTCCTGCCACTGGCGCACCATGCCCAGATAACGATTGTTCAAGGACACAATCTTGATCGGCGTCTTGTACTGCAGGCAGGTGGAGAGTTCCTGGATACACATCTGCACCGAGCCTTCACCCGTGATACAAAACACCTCACTCTGCGGTTTGGCCAGTTTGATGCCCATGGCGTACGGAATCCCCACACCCATGGTACCCAACCCGCCCGAATTGATCCAGCGCCTGGGTTCGTCAAAGCGGTAATACTGCGCCGCCCACATCTGATGCTGGCCAACATCAGAGGTGATGTAGGTGTCGGCATCCTTGGTCATATTCCACAGGGTTTCCACAACATACTGCGGCTTGATCACATCGTTCTGACCACGGTCATATTTCAGGCACTGGCTGGAGCGCCAGCCCTCAATCGTTGACCACCAGGAAGCCAGGGCGTTGGCATCTGGCTTGACGGCTCCCTCTTTGATCATGGCGATCATTTCGGTCAGCACGTCCTTGACATCACCCACAATCGGGATGTCCACCTTGACACGCTTGGAAATGCTCGACGGGTCGATGTCGATATGGATGATCTTGCGCTCATTCTGTGCGAAATGTTTCGGGTTGCCGATCACACGGTCATCAAAACGCGCACCGATGGCAATCAGCACATCGCAGTTTTGCATGGCGTTGTTGGCTTCAACGGTGCCGTGCATGCCCAGCATGCCCAGGAACTTGCGGTCACTGGCCGGATAGGCCCCAAGGCCCATCAGGGTGTTGGTACAGGGGTAGCCCAGCATGTCCACCAGTTGGCGCAATTCGGCCGAGGCATTGCTCAACAGCACACCCCCACCACTGTAGATGTAAGGCCGTTTGGCCGCCAGCAACAGTTGTAAGGCCTTGCGGATCTGCCCGCCATGACCCTTGCGCACCGGGTTGTAGGAACGCATTTCCACACTTTCGGGATAGCCATGGTAGGCCACCTTCTTGAACGAGACATCCTTGGGAATATCCACTACCACCGGCCCAGGGCGACCGCTGCGCGCAATGTGGAATGCCTTTTTCATGATCATCGCCATGTCGCGCGCATCCTTGACCAGGAAATTGTGCTTGACGATGGGGCGGGTAATACCCACCGCGTCACACTCCTGGAACGCATCCATCCCAATGGCATGGGTCGGCACCTGGCCGCTGATGATGACCATCGGAATACTGTCCATGTAGGCGGTGGCAATGCCGGTCACGGCATTGGTCACACCCGGACCGGAGGTCACCAGTGCCACACCCACGTCACCCGTGGCGCGTGCGTAGCCGTCGGCCGCATGAACTGCGGCCTGTTCATGGCGTACCAGGACGTGCTGGATGGTGTCCTGCTTGAAAAAAGCATCGTAAATGTGCAACACCGCGCCACCGGGATAGCCCCAGATGTACTTGACGTTTTCAGCCTGCAGGGCTTTGACCAGAATTTCTGCGCCACGCAACTCATGGTCCGAGTGACCGGCGGAAGACCTAACCGCCTGTGACGAATTGGGAGACAGATTTTGAACCGATGCCGTTTCGGCTTTTGATATTTCCATGATGAACCTTTGTGAATTTCTCTGACGAAAAACCTTGGGTGCTTCTTTGCAAACACTTGTGGCGTTGCAGCGAAACTTAAGACCAAAGCCACAGACGTAATGATGGTTTCGCCAGACTTTGACCCGTTTGCGTTAATTTGCAGCACACATTATCGCACCACCAGGGTGCAAGTTTCACCGTCTGTCGACCCACGACAACTTTGTTGCGATGCAATAATCCGGTACCACCCGCCCAGCCCCATTCATGAACTTACCCCCGGCCAATTCAGCTCCCACACAACCATCCATGGCCCCGGGTCTGATGCGGCGCATGGCCTGCTGGCTGTACGAGGGCATGCTGCTGTTTGGCGTGGTGTTTATCGCCGGTTACCTGTTTGGCACCCTGAGCCAGACCAAGAACGCACTGGACAATCGCCATGCCTTGCAGGCGTTTCTTTTTGTGGTGTTTGGAATCTACTTTGGTTGGCTGTGGGCCAAAGGGCAGACTTTGGCGATGAAAACCTGGCACATCCGTGTGGTTGATCGCCACGGCCAGCCACTCACTCAGGGCCGCGCGCTGCTGCGCTACCTGTGGAGCTGGCTCTGGGTCTTGCCGCCCCTGGCGGTTTCCTGGTTGTTTTCACTGGCAGGGGCTGAGTCGCTGGTCATCACCCTGGGATGGATCGCCGTCTGGGCCATCCTGAGCCGTTTCCATCCACATCGGCAGTTCTGGCACGACGCCCTGGCCGGCACACAACTGATCAGCGCAGAACCCGCAGTCCGCCCCTGAACACGCAGGAGCGGTGCCAGGTTCAGATGGCCGACTCGTCCGTCTCGCCGGTGCGAATACGCACCACCCGCTCGACACTGGTGACAAAAATCTTGCCGTCGCCAATCTTGCCGGTGTGGGCGGCTTTGACGATGGCGTCCACGCAGGCGTCCACATCGTCGGTCTTGACCACCACCTCAACCTTGACCTTGGGCAAAAAATCCACCACGTACTCGGCACCCCGGTACAACTCGGTGTGCCCTTTCTGACGGCCAAAACCCTTGACTTCGGTGACCGTCAGGCCGGTGACGCCACATTCAGCCAGCGCTTCACGCACTTCTTCGAGCTTGAACGGTTTGACGATGGCGGTAATTTGCTTCATGGAAATCCTTTTCTGATGAAAACTGGGGCCACCCGGGCAGGGTGGCTGCACCACGATTGTGCATGAATTATCCCCAGGTTCCCCAGGTCAGGCCCGGAACCTGTTGGTGATCGGGTAACGCCAGTCCTTGCCGAAGCTGCGGTGGGTCACACGAATCCCGATCGGTGCCTGGCGACGTTTGTATTCATTGATTTTGATGAGTCGCGTCACCCGCTCCACATCCGCAGCGGCGTAACCGGCAGCCACCAGGGATTCGATCGAATCGTCGTTCTCCATGTAACGCTCCAGAATCGCGTCGAGCACCTCGTAGGGTGGCAGGCTGTCCTGGTCTGTCTGGTCGGGCCGCAGCTCGGCGCTGGGCGGGCGGGTGATGATGCGCTCAGGTATTGGCGCCAGCCCCGTGCCGTAGGGATCATGGGCATTGCGCCAGCGCGCCAGCCTGAACACGGTGGTCTTGGCCAGGTCCTTGATCACCGCAAAGCCACCCGCCATGTCACCGTACAGGGTGCAATAACCGGTGGCCATTTCACTCTTGTTGCCGGTGGTCAGCACGATGCTGCCGAATTTATTGCTCAAAGCCATCAGCAGGGTGCCACGGATGCGCGCCTGAATGTTCTCCTCGGTGGCATCTTCGGCCAGGCCCTGGAATTCAGTGCTGAGGGTGGCCTTGAAGGCATCGAATTCGGGCACGATCGACAACTCGTCATAACGCACACCCAGGCGTTGCGCCATGTCGCGTGCGTCAATCCAGCTGATGTCAGCGGTGTAGGGCGAAGGCATCATCACCGCGCGCACACGGCTGGGCCCGAGTGCATCGACCGCAATCGCCAGCACCAGCGCCGAATCAATGCCACCTGACAGGCCCAACAGCACCGACGGAAAGCCGTTCTTGCCAATGTAGTCGCGCACACCCAGCACCAATGCGTCCCACAGGTCTTCATCCGCACTGCGTTGCGGTGCAATACTTGAAACAAAATTAATAGCAGACTTATCCCTATCCAATTGGGCTAGAAGGTCAAATTCCTTAAAACTCGGGGCACGCGCCACCACCTGGGCTTGAGCATCGAGCATGAAGGAATGGCCCTCAAAAACCACCTCGTCCTGCCCACCCACCAGGTGGGCGTAAACCAGCGGCAGACCGCAGTCCCGGACCCGTTCCTGCATCATCCGTTCACGCTCATCACCCTTGCCCACATGGAATGGCGAGGCATTAATCACCGCCAGCAATTCGGCACCCGCCTCACGGGTGCGCCGCGCAGGCGTTTCAAACCAGGCGTCCTCACAGATCAGCAAACCCACCCGAAACCTGTCGTCACCCTCGCCTGCATCAAAAACGCACACCTCCTGCCCCGGGGTGAAATAACGCCGCTCGTCAAACACCTGGTAGTTCGGCAACTCGCGCTTGGCATAGCTGGCAATCACCTGGCCCTCGCGCAGCACGCTGGCCGAATTAAAGCGTTGTGGCACGCTCACCGAGCGGGTGCGGCTGCCGCCACCCGTTGGATGACCCACCACCACACAAAGGTCTTTCAGGTCGGCCAGTGCAGCCGCCAGGGCGTTCACGGCATCATCACAGGCGGCGATAAACGCCGGCCGCAAGAACAGGTCTTCGGCCGCGTAGCCACAAATCGACAGTTCCGGGGTCAATACCAGGCGGGCACCCTGCTGGTAAGCGACCCTGGACGCATGGACAATTTTTTGTGAGTTACCCGCCAGATCACCCACCACCAGGTTGAGTTGGGCAATTGAGAGTTTGAGTGGCATGAAATGCTCTGAAATATGAATGACAACAACACCGCAACGGACGCCGATGATTATGTCATTCGGGTGCTCGATTCACCCATGGCGGTCGACCTGACCAGCTGGAACACCCTGCTGCACACCCAGGATGTGCCCACACCGTTCATGCGCCTGGAATACCTGCGCGCCCTGCACCAGACCGGCTGCGCTAACGCAGCCAATGGCTGGGACCCGCGCTTTTTTCTTCTGGAGCGCCAGGGTGTGCTGCAGGCTGCCACGGTGCTCTATGTCAAGAGCCACTCGCAGGGCGAGTTTGTTTTTGACTGGGGCTGGGCCCGCGCCTACCAGCAACACGGTCTGGACTACCATCCCAAGGCTGTCTGCGGAGTGCCTTTTTTGCCGGTCACGGGCAGCCGCCTGCTGGCACGGCACGATGCCGACCGGGAGCTGCTGTCGCTGAGCCTGCTGGCCTGGTGTGAATCAAATGGTCTGACTGGCTTACATGCGCTGTTTGCCAGCCCGCAGGATGTGCAGGCCTTGACCCGGGCCGGCCTGTTGACACGCCACACGGTGCAGTTTCACTGGTGCAACCGTGCCCCCGCTTACGCCAGTTTTGATGACTTTCTGGCCAGTCTGTCGCAGGAGAAGCGCAAGAAGATCCGTCAGGAGCGGCGCAAGGTCCACGACGCAGGTGTGCGTTTTGAAGTGCGTCGCGGCACCGAGATCAGCAGCGCTGACTGGGACTTTTTTTACCGCTGTTATGAGCGAACCTACCTCGAACACGGCAACCACCCCTACCTCAGCCGTGACTTCTATGCCCGGATGCAAGCCACCATGCCCGAAGACTGGCTGCTTTTTATTGCCACCCGCAATGGCGAGCAAATCGCTTCTAGTCTGATAGCTACCAACACCAGCAGTCAAAGCGCTGGCAGCCTGAATGGGTCTGAAATTTGCACCAAGGTCGCGTATGGTCGCCACTGGGGCGCGCTGCAACGTGTGGACTGCCTTCACTTTGAAGCCTGCTACTACCAGCCACTGCAGTGGTGTATCGACAACGGTTACCAGCACTTTGAAGGTGGCGCACAAGGGGAACACAAACTGGCCCGTGCACTGCTGCCGGTGACCACCACCAGTGCACATTGGCTGGCCCATCCGGAGTTTTTTGCAGCGGTCGACCGCTTTTTGGAGCGCGAGCGCGCAGGCATTGACGACTATGTTGAAACACTCCATGAGCACAGCCCGTTCAAAGCGCCTTGAGTTTTGACAAACCGATTCGCCTGCCACTGCGGATAATGCCCGGCCATGCAAACCAATCTGCTTTTGTTCATGGTGGCGCTTGTCGCGGCGCTGCTGCTTCGCCCGTGGCGGATGATGGCTGGCGGCCTGCGCCTGACCCCGATTTTGGCGACCCTCACGCTGTTGCCTTGGCTCTGGGCTTTGCCCGCCCTGCACAAAATGCCATTGCAGTTGCAGGGCTCTGGTGCCTGCCTGGTGGTGCTGATGCTGGGCTGGCCGCTGGCCATTCCTGTGCTGGTTGTAGTCGGGCTGATCGCGGCGCTGATCTCGCCCATGTCATGGGAAGCTGCGCTGGATGTGACCGTCTGGCTGGGCGTGGTACCGGCCACCTTGGCGCTGGGCCTGGGTCTGGCGATTCGACGCTGGATCGGCCCGCACCTGTTTGTCTATATTCTGGGCCGGGCGTTTCTGGGCACTGTGCTGTGTGTCTTCAGCGCTGGCGTGCTGGGCCAACTGGCTGACCACACCTTGCCGGGCATTGACGATGGCCTGGGTCTGGTGGCACGTTGGCTTCTGGCCTGGGGCGACGCGTTTTTAACCGGCATGTTTGCCGCGCTGTTGGTCGCCTACAAGCCCGAATGGCTGGCGACTTGGTCAGACAGTCTGTATCTGAAGAAGAAACCCTGAGCCATTTTTAACAGCGCCTCAATACAGCGCCGCAAAACGCTCCACTTGCCGCGTCGGGCCGGCCACAATCAGGTGGTCGCCGGGTTTGACTTCTGTCTCTGGCTTGGCGTAGATAAAGTCTTCATGGCGGCGCTTGATACCCACCACGGTGATGCCGTGGCGCTTGCGTACATCCGACTGGGCCAGCGTCTTTTTGTGGGTTTCCATGGGTGAGCGGGTCTTGGCGATGGCAAAACCATCGTCAAACTCGATGAAGTCAATCATCTTGCCGGTGACCAGATGCGCCACACGTTCGCCCATGTCGGTCTCGGGGTAGACCACATGGTGTGCGCCGACCCGCTCGGCAATACGGCCATGTTGCGGATTGTTGGCCTTGGCCCAAATGTCTTTGAGTCCCATCTGGCTCAGGTTGAGCACGGTGAGCACGCTGGCCTCCAGGTTGCCGCCAATACTCACCACGGCATGGGCAAAGTCGTTCACCCCAAGCTGGCGCAGTGTTTCCAGGTCAGTCGAATCGGCCTGCACCACATGCGGCAACACACCCGAGAGTGACTGCACGGTCTCGGAGTTGCAGTCGATGGCCAGCACATCGTGCCCCAGTTCAACCAGTGAGGTGGCCACACCGGTGCCAAACCGGCCCAGCCCGATCACCACCACGCTGCCTGACAGCTTGCTTGTTTCTTTATCCGACAATCGGTTTCTCCTCAGGGTAACGGTAATTGCGCCGCAGCTGGTTGGTGGCAATGGCAACGGCCAGCGTCACCACCCCCACCCTCCCGATGAACATCAGCGCGATCAGGATGAACTGCGCCGCCGGTGCCAGCTCGGCCGTGATGCCGGTGGACAAGCCCACCGTGGCAAACGCCGACACCACTTCGAACAGCACTTTTTCGTAGGGCAGCGTGGTCAGCGGCAAGATCAGCAGCATCGCCAGGGCGATGGTGGCCGCACCCAGTGCCACCACGGTGAGTGCCTGGCGCTGCACCGAGCTGGCAATACGCCGCCCCCGGAACTCGACGTCCTGGTGGCCCCGGATCTCGTTCCACACCACCAGCACCAGCACAAAAAAGGTGGTCACTTTGACACCACCGGCAGTGCCGGCACTGCCCCCGCCAATAAACATCAAGGCAAAGTGCAGCGCCAGCGACTCATTGGTCAGCCCGCCAATATCAATGGCGTTAAACCCGGCCGTGCGGGCCGATACCGAGGTAAACAGCGCGGCCAGCCCCTTGGTGGCCCAGCCCAGGGGCCCCAGCGTTTTGGGGTTGTCCATCTCGGTGACAAAAATGATCAGTGTGCCGACCAGAATCAACGCCATGGAGCCCCACACCGTCAGCACCGTGTGCATGGTCCAGATCGGGCGACGCCGCCCGCGCTCCACCATCAGCTCGTGTAACACCGGGAAACCGAGTCCGCCAACAATGATGGCCAGCATCAGTGGCCCGAGGATCGCCGCGTCACTTACATAGCGCATGACGCTGTCACCCCAGGTGGAAAAACCGGCGTTGTTGAACGCCGAGACCGAGTGGAATAAGCCTTGCCAGGCCGCCTGCCCCCACGGCATGCCGTAACCCCAGGCAAAACGCAGCATCAAGGCCAGCGCCACCAGCAACTCCATCACCAGCGTGACCCAGAGCACCAGCTTGGCGACACTTTTGACATCACCCAGCGCCAGCGAATGGGTTTCAGCCTGCAACAGGCGCTGGGTGCGCAAACGCAGGTGTTTGCTGACCAGCAGGCCCATCAATGTGGCCGACGTCATCATGCCAAAGCCGCCAATCTGAAACAGCGCCATGACGATGACCTGCCCGCTGCTGCTCCAGTAACTGCCGGTGTCAACCACCACCAGGCCGGTGACACACACCGCCGAGGCGGCGGTGAACAAGGCCACCAGCAGAGGAGCAACCTCACCCTTGGCATGCGACAGCGGCAACATCAACAGGCCCGTACCCAGCAGGATCATGGCCAGAAATGCCAGGACCAGGACCGTTGAAGGATGTAAGGTGCAGGCTTTCAAGATGTTAGATCGGTCAAATCAATTGCAAATAATATAGCACAAACATATTGATGGTATTGCGCTGTAGGCACTTTTTATATGAAAAAGGTCAAGCCGCCGTCTGCTGCCGCCAGACCTGGCTTGCCACCCGCAGCATGTTGGCCCCCAGCACTTGCGTTACCTCGAAGGCGCTGAATCCCACCTCACGCAACGCAGCATCCAGCCGGGGCCAGGTGTCAATGGGGGTGTACACCACACTGCTAATGCCGTCGCCATAACCCGCCGCCTGTGGCCACCAGTAGGCCGGGTCAAACCCCGGCGGGCGGTCATCGAGTTCGGGTTGTGAAAATCCGTTGTCCAGGCCGATGCCGACATGGGCAACACCTACCAGTTGCGCCACATAGGCGGCATGCCGCGCCACATCCTGCGCCGTGGGTGCCAGCGTGCCCAGAAACCGCGACACCCCCGAGACACACACCACCCCACCGGTGGCGGCGCAGGCGCGAATCTGCTCATCGCTGATGTTGCGGCCGTGTTCCACCAGCGCCAACGGGTTGGCGTGGCTGAAGATCACCGGCTGGCTCGATGCCGCCATGATCTCCAGACTGCAACGCCGACCCGTGTGCGAACAGTCCATCAGCAGCCCCGCTGTGTTGATGGCCTCGACCATGCGCCGCCCAAGCGGCGTCAGGCCGCGCGGCACATCATGGCAACCATCGGCCACGCTGTTGTTGCGGTTGTAGGCCAGGTGGATCTGGCGCACGCCGAGTTGGGCGTACAGGGCCACCATCTCGGGCTGCTCCAGCAGCGGCATGGCACCTTCCAGGTCAAAACCAATGGCAATCTGCCCGCCGACCTGCGCCCGCCCGATGTCGGCCACCGAATGCACCTGAACATAACGATCCGGGTGCGCCGCGATAGTGGCCCGAAACCCGGCAATCACCGACAACACCTGCTCCAGCGGGTTCATGTCCATACCGACGTTGATCGACACGTAGTTCAAACCACCCGCACGCAACTGGTCAATTGGCGCAAAACTCGCCTGCGGATGCAGCGGCAGGCACATGTGGGCATCCCAACGGGTCATGATCTTCTCCAGAACGGCAAGGCCACCATCATAGTGACCCGCAAGGTGTGCCCTGGCTAAAAGTAGTCGTTGTGGATGTTGTGAATCAGCAGCACGTCGATCCCGGCCATACCGGCGCGCGCTGCCGCCTGCAGCCCCAGCCTGGAGTCCTCAAACACCACACACCGTGCGGCGTCCACACCCAGTAACTCGGCGCAGCGCAAAAAGGTGTCTGGTGCGGGCTTGGCGTTCTGTACCTGATCGGCACCCACCACCACGTCGATGAAGTGGTCCAGACCACACTGTTTGAGCACCAGCCTGGCCTCGGCGGTGTTGGCACCGGTGCCGATGGCCATGGGTTTTTCGCCGTGGTACTTTTTCACCACATCGATCAAGTCCGTGGGCTGGACAAAACGGTGGAGGTTGTCACGCACACATTGTTCCTTGAACTCGTTCATCTCTTCGATACTGGCCGGCACCGAACAGTTGAACCTGTTCACCAGAATTTCGAGCGTCTCCCGCGTCGGCACCCCGGCCAGCGAGCGCATCAGCGGACCATCAATCGGAATGCCGTACTTGTCAAGCGTCGCTCTCCAGCTGAATTCGTGCAACTGGCCGCTGTCAACCAGCGTGCCATCCATGTCAAAGATCAATGCGGCGTAGTCGTCGTACATGTCCTACCCTTGTCCAGGTGGGTTGATTCTTGCGCCAACTTATACATCCACCCAGGCACACTCACAGGTGAAGTGTCGTAAAAACTGCGGTTGTTTGGTGATTTTGACGCCGCGGATGCTGGCCGCTTGTTCTTTCACCTCGGCAATTACCTCGGCCGCATAGTCAAAGTGGCTTTGGGTGTACATGCGCCGTGGGAAAGCCAGGCGCACCAGTTCCATGCTGTGGTAAGTCTCGGTGCCGTCGGGCAGGCGTTTGCCAAACATCACCGAGCCGATTTCCACCCCGCGAATGCCGCCCTCCAGGTACAGCGCATTACACAGCGCCCAGGCCGGGTAATGGGCAATCGGCATGTCGGGCAGCACCGTGCGGGCATCAATGTAAACCGCATGGCCGCCTGTGGGTTTGACAAAGCCGACCCCAGCTGCCTGCAGCCGCTCGCCCAGGTACTCGGCTGTGCGCAGACGGTAGCGCAGGTAGTCTTCCTGCATGCCCTCCTCCAACCCCACCGCCAGGGCTTCCAAATCGCGCCCGGCAAGTCCCCCGTAGGTGGGAAAGCCCTCGGTCATGATCAGCACATTGCGCACCGCGTCCATCCACTCCTCGCTGCGCAGCACGATGAAGCCACCAATATTGACCATGCCGTCTTTTTTGGCGCTCATGGTGGCGCCGTCGGCGTAACTGAACATCTCTTTGACGATGTCGGGGATGGGCGTGTTCTCGTAGCCGGGTTCACGCATCTTGATGAACATGGCGTTTTCCGAGAAACGGCAGACGTCCATGATGAAAGGTTTGCCGTACTTTTTAAGTAGCGCCGCGTAAGCGCGGATATTCGCCATGGCCACCGGCTGCCCACCACCGGTGTTGTTGGTCACAGTCAGCATGCCAAACGGAATGCGGTCGCCCTGCTCCTTCAGCAGCGCCTCGGCGCGCGCCAAGTCAATATTGCCTTTAAACGGATGAATCAAGGCCGGTTGCAGTCCTTCGGCAATCACCAGGTCCAGCGCCTCGATGCCCAGATACTCCAGGTTGGCGCGGGTGGTGTCAAAGTGGCAGTTGTTGGGCACCACGTCGCCCTTTTTGCATACCGCAGTAAACAGCACCTTTTCGGCCGCACGACCCTGGTGGGTAGGCACAAAAAACTTCATACCGGTGATCTTCTGGATGACCGCCTCGAGCCGGTAAAAGCTGCGCGCACCGGCGTAGCTCTCATCACCCTCCATGATGGCGCCCCACTGGCGGCTGGACATGGCACCGGTACCCGAGTCGGTGAGCCAATCGATCAACACGTCTTCGGCGCGCAGCTTGAACACATTGAGTCTGGCGGCCTCCAGCAAGTCCACCCGCTCGGCGCGGCTGGTCATGCGGATGGGTTCGATGCTTTTGATGCGGAAGGGCTCAATCAGGGTTTTGGGCATGGTTGTCTCGTCAAAGTTGAAAGTGGCGCGAAGTTAGCACCGGGCTAATCCGTGTGGTGTCGGGTATTTCCAACAGCGGCCAAATTTCACCCCCCGAGAAATGACGTATGAGTGACAACTTCATGACACTATGATCTCATATTGTGTAGCATTAACTCCTTATTCAATAAGCTCTCAAGGCAGTTTTATTGTCTTTTCTTGACTGCGGGTAAATCCGCGCCACCGGGCGCTGTATTGCTGCCAAAATCAGACCACCTGACCACCCGAGGAAACCCATGAAGCTCAACCGAATTTGCTTGTCCCTTGGCCTGATCGCCGTTCTGGCGGGATGTGCTGTGCCATCTGGCGTCAGCAAGGACAAAACCTACAAGATCACCATCATGCACACCAATGACCACCATGGTCACTTCTGGCAGAACAGTGATGGCGAGTACGGCATGGCGGCGCGCAAAACGGTGGTTGACGCCATTCGCAGCGAAGTGGCTGCAGCTGGCGGCTACAGCCTCTTGCTTGACGGTGGTGATGTCAACACCGGCGTGCCAGAGTCAGACCTGCAGGACGCCATACCCGACTTCAAGGGCATGAACCTGCTGGGCTACCAGGCCATGGCGGTGGGCAACCACGAATTTGACAAACCCCTGCCGGTGCTGAAAATGCAACGTGACCTGGCGCAGTTTCCCATGCTCTCGGCCAACATTTATGAAAACGGCCAGCGCATGTTTGCCCCTTACAAGGTGTTTGACCTGGGTGGTCTCAAAGTGGGTGTGATGGGCCTGACCACCGAAGACACCGTGCGCATGGTGCACCCCGATAACGTCAAACAGCTGGAGTTCCGCAGTGTGATTGCCGAAGCCGGCAAAGTGGTACCCGAGTTGCGTCGGCAAGCCGATGTGGTGATTGCCGCCACCCACATGGGGCATTACGAAAACGGCAAGCATGGCACCCAGGCGCCGGGTGACGTGGAGATGGCGCGCGCCGTGCCAGGCATCGACCTGGTGGTCGGCGGGCATACCCAGAATCCGGCCTGCATGAAAGCCGAAAACGTGCTCGACCGCGCCTATGTGCCAGGCACTGCCTGCCAGCCTGATCGGCAGAATGGTGCCTGGATTGTGCAAGCCCATGAGTGGGGTAAATACGTGGGCCGAGCCGACTTTGAGTATCACAACGGCGAGTTCAAACTGGTGAAGTACGCCCTCATCCCGATCAACCTGAAAAAGTCGGTCAAGGCCGCCGATGGCAAGTCCAGCAAGGTGCATTACACCAGCGCCATCGCTGAAAACCCCGAGATGCTGGCCTTGCTGACGCCTTACCAGAAGTTTGGCCAGGACAAACTCGGCGTGCAAATTGGCAGTGTGGATGGGCAACTCGACGGCGATCGTGACCGCGTGCGCAAGCAACCCACCAATCTGGGCGTGATGATTGGCCGCGCCATGATTGACCGCACCCGCGCTGACTTTTCCGTCGTCAATGCGGGGGGGGTGCGCGACTCCATCAAGGCCGGCCCCATCACCTACAAGGATGTGCTCAAGGTCCAACCCTTTGCCAATTCGGTCTGTACGGTTGACCTCAGTGGCAAAGAGGTGCTGGACTACCTCAACGCCGCCGCCAAAATGAGCCCCGGCTCGGGCGCGTTCCCGCAGTTTGCCGGGGTAGAGCTGGAGATCACAGGCGGTGTGGTGGGCAACGTGCGAATCGGCGGCGCCGCTTTGGATGCTGCCAAAACCTACCGCCTGGCGCTCAACAACTTTCAGGCCGCCGGTGGTGACGGATACCCCAAGCTGACCGGCCACCCCAGCTTTGTCAATACCGGCTTTGTCGATGCCGAGGTGCTGCGCGCGTTCATCACCGCCAACAGCCCGCTGTCGGCGGCCCGGTACGAGCCGGGCGGCGCAGTGCTGCGCCGATAATGCTGACCTAAACAACCAGGAGCACCCACATGGCTAAAGGGCAACAAAACGCCAACAAGATGGTCAAAAAACCCAAGAAGGACACCTCACCCCCCAAACCGGTGTCGGCAGACGCGGTGCGCCCGACCATCACCACCGTGGTGCCGGTACGAGGCAAGGCCAAAAACGCACCGCGCTGAAAGACCGTTGACCGCGATGGTGGTCACCCCTCGGCTCAACCCGAAAGGGCGGTGATGAAAAACAGTGCCCGGCCACCCGGGCTTGTGCCAAGGCCATTGATCAAAATCCGACTTGGCGGACCCCAACGCCGAAGGCGCGCTGACGGCGGTGGCTCCTCGACCGCCCGGCTGGTTGAGGATTTACGGCACTCACAGGCCGAGCTGGAGATCCAGAACAAGGCACTGCGCTACAGCCAGGCACAGGCCGAAGGTGCATCCGAGCGCTTTGTCACCCTGTTCTCCAATGTGCCACTGGCACTCATGGTGGTGGATGAGCGCGGCCAGATCCTCGAAAACAACGCCCGGACACTGGATTTGCTGCGGCCGCTTGAGGACGATCCGCCGCTGATTTACCTGTTCCCGCTGATTCGGGCAGCGCATGTCGAGCGGGTGCGCCAGGGCTTCGTCAGAGCGATCGAGTCGGGTGCCTGTGAACTCAGCGAGCTCGAATTTTCTGCCGGCTCCAACGGTGTGCTGACCGGTGACCTGCATATTGCCCGCATTGACAACCCGCAGGGTCATGACCACAGTTTCATTTGTGCCCTGATCGACCAAGGGCCACTTCTGGCCCAGCGCCACGCCTTGCAGAGCAGCGCACAGGCTTTGCAGGAACGCAATGAAGAACTGTGGAAAAGCCAGGCCCGACTGAGCGCCATCATTGACTCATCACTTGACGCCATTGTGTGTGTCGACGCCCAGCATCAGATCACCGTCTTTAACCCGGCGGCAGCGGCCCTGTTCAGGTGTTCGGTCGAGGAAGCCTTGGCCCAGCCACTGAGTAAATTCCTGCCCGAGGCGGATCGGGCGCTTGGCACCATTGGTCCCAGCCGTCACCTGCTTCTGGGTGAGATGAGCGGGCTGACCATGCAGGGTGACCGGGTGCCGGTTGACGTCAGCCTGTCTTTTGAGCAGCGCGCCAGCGGTGACGTGGTGACTCTGTTTGCCAGGGACCTGACCGACAGCAAGAAGCTCGAGGCGCACAAGGCCAGGCTGGAGGTGCAGTTGCGCGAGTCGCAAAAAATGCAGGCCATCGGCACCATGGCAGGCGGCATCGCCCACGACTTCAACAACATCATCAGCGCCATTCTGGGCAACGTGACCCTGGCCAGCCAGGATGTCGCCAGTGACTGTTCTGCGGCCATCAGTCTGGCCGAGATCGACAAGGCCGGACGCCGCGCCCGCGACCTGGTCCGCCAGATCCTGACCTTCAGCCGCAATGAGCCACCCAACCGGCTGCCATTGCAGCTCGCCGACGTCATTCACGAGGCGGTTCGGCTGCTGCGGGTCACCCTGCCACCACACATCCAGATGCTGGTCGACATAGACCCTGACACCCCTCCCGTGCTGGCTGACGCGACACAGGTTGAACAGGTGTTGCTCAACCTGTGCACCAACGCCATCCACGCCATCGGCGAACAGTCCGGGCAGATCCGGATAGAACTGCGGCACAGCCTGCGCAACACACCCGGCAGCCATGAGCGGCGCAACGGCTTGCGCGGGCACCATGCCCGCATCACCATCAGTGACACCGGCTGCGGTATGGACCCGGCCATCGTTGAGCGAATATTCGAGCCATTCTTCACCACCAAACCGGTGGGTCAGGGTACCGGGCTGGGTTTGTCCGTGGTGCACGGCATCATGCATGCCCACGCCGGGCTGGTGGAGGTCGCCAGCCGGATCGGGCAAGGCAGCAGCTTCACGGTGCTGTTTCCGGTGGCTGAAACACCCCTTGCGCTGCCTGCTTCAACCCCGGTTCAACGCGTCAGCGCTCAAGGCGCGGGGCAACGCGTCATGTATGTGGATGACGACGAAGCCCTGGTGTTTTTGATCAACCGCGTGCTCAAGCGCAAAGGTTATCAGGTACTGACCTTTACTGACCCGCGCCTGGCCATCGAGGCGCTGCGGGCGGACCCGATGCAGATTGACCTGCTCGTCACCGACTACAACATGCCAGGTTACAGCGGTGTGGACCTGTTGCGCGACGTCAAAGCCGTGCGTCCTGGTTTGCCGGTGGCATTGGCCTCGGGTTACGTCACCCCGGACATCGAGCAGGCCGCTCTGGCTGCGGGTGCGCGGGCGTTGATCCACAAACCCAACGATGTTGACGAATTGTGTGACACAGTGCAGCGCTTGCTGCTGCAAACCAAAGAACCCGACTGACGTGGCCATCTTGCCGGGCATTGAGACGATTTATCTGGACTCCGCCCTGATCGTAGTCAACAAACCGTCCGGCCTGCTCAGCGTCCCCGGGCGGGGTGCCGACAAGCAGGACTGCCTGAGCAGCCGCGTTCAGCAGCACTACCCGGACGCCTGTGTCGTGCACCGGCTGGATATGGCCACCTCGGGATTGTTCTTGATGGCGCGCGGCACCTCGGTGCAGCGACAAGTTAACACCCTCTTTGCCAGCCGCCAGATCCTCAAGCGTTATGAAGCCGTGGTTGACGGCATCTGGCAGCCTGACCCGGCGCCAGACAGCGGCGGCTGGACTCCCATTGATCTGCCCCTCAAGCTGGACTGGCCCAACCGCCCCCGAAGCCAGGTTGACCGGGTCTCGGGCAAACCCAGCCTGACCCGTTGCCGTGTTCTGTGCGTTGATGCAGCTGCGCAGACCACCCACGCCCTGCTCGAACCGGTTACTGGCCGTTCACACCAGTTGCGAGTGCATCTGATGGCCATCGGCCACCCGATTCTTGGCGACACACTGTATGCGCCGGGCCGGGTGGCAGACCGGTCGGCCCGCCTGCTGTTACACGCCAGCGAACTACAACTTCAGCACCCTGTCACGGGCGCGATGCTGCGGTGGGTCAGCCCCCCGGCCTTTGAGCCCGGGCTTTAGCTGCAGGCAGTGCGCCCCAAGGTGCTGTCGATCAGGCGCACCATTTTTTCCGTGGCTCCTTCAATCGCCTGGTTGAGATTGGCACCATGGTGTTTGGTCGCCAGCGGTTGATGCCCTTCAAGGCGGGCCTCTAGCGTGCACTGAATGTCATCCGGGCCGTTTTTGCCCGCGTTTTCGTCGCGCAGATGCAGTTCCACGCGGGTGATCTGGCCGGCAAAACGTTCCAGCGCTGTCTTGACCGTGCTGCTGGCCCATTGGGCCATGGCGTCTGTGCCTTGAATGTGCTTGTCGGTGTGAATCTGAACTTGCATGTTGTTTTCCTTTTGAAGAGTAGGCACTTTGGGCGTCTTGATGATAGCCAGCGGCACTGAAATTGCCTTGACTCCGGTCAACTTCTGGCCAACTTGGATAGGCAACTTAGTCCACCCGCTCAGCACAACTGGGGCTAAGATGTTGTTCGCTTTGTTTTTCAACCCAACTGGAGATCCTGATGAGTCGTGAAGTAGTTGTTGTCAGCGCAGTGCGTACTGCCATTGGAACCTATGGCGGCAGCCTCAAGGATATTGCCCCGACCGAACTGGCCGCCCAAGTGGTGCGCGAAGTTCTATCTCGCGCCGCCGTGGATGGCAAGGACGTTGGCCATGTGGTGTTTGGGCACGTGGTCAATACCGAGCCCAAAGACATGTATCTGTCACGCGTTGCGGCCATCAACGGTGGCTGCGCCGAAAGTGTGCCGGCCTTCAATGTCAACCGTCTGTGCGGCTCCGGCCTGCAGGCCATTGTGTCGGCCAGCCAGTCGATCATGTTGGGTGATACCGATATCGCCATTGGCGGCGGTGCCGAGAACATGAGCCGCGCCCCATACGCCAGCCTGAACATGCGCTGGGGTGTGCGCATGGGCGACACCAAGATGGTCGACATGATGGTAGGGGCTTTACACGACCCGTTCCATGTGATTCACATGGGCCTGACCGCTGAAAACATCGCCGCCAAGTGGGGCATCAGCCGTGACGACCAGGACACCCTGGCTGTGGAAAGCCACAACCGTGCGCAGCGCGCCATTGAAGCGGGTTATTTCAAGAGCCAGATCATGCCGGTGATGCTCAAGAGCCGCAAAGGTGACGTGGCGTTTGAAGCCGACGAACATTTCCGCCCCAATTGCTCGATGGCCGAACTGGCCAAACTCAAACCCGCTTTCATGAAAGAAGGTGGCACCGTCACCGCCGGCAATGCTTCGGGCATCAACGACGCGGCCGCGGCCGTGGTGGTGATGGAAGCTGCCACCGCCAAGGCGCGTGGCCTCAAACCCCTGGCCCGCCTAGTGGCTTATGCACATGCCGGGGTTGACCCCAAATACATGGGCATCGGGCCGGTACCGGCAAGCCAGGCAGCACTGAAGCGGGCTGGTCTGACAGTGCAGGACATGGACGTGATCGAGGCCAACGAGGCGTTTGCCGCGCAGGCCTGCGCGGTGAGCCGTGACCTCGGCCTTGACCCGGCCAAGGTCAACCCGAACGGCTCCGGCATCTCGCTGGGCCATCCAATTGGTGCCACCGGCGCACTCATTACCGTCAAGGCGCTGTACGAGCTTGAGCGCATTGGTGGGCGCTACGCCCTGGTCACCATGTGTATTGGTGGTGGTCAGGGTATTGCTGCCATCTTTGAGCGCCAGGCCTGAGCGTATGTCACACCGCTGCTGATGTTTGGCCTGTCAAACAGCAAGAAGGCCGATCCACTAGCGGCCTATGCCGACAAGCTGGGCACGCCGGAGCTGGCCTTCAGCCACCTGCGCAGCGGTGATCATGTGTTTGTTGGCAGTGGCTGTGCGGCACCCCGCACCCTGTTGCGTGCGCTGGAGTCGATGCCGCTGCCTCCTGCTGACCTTGAGTTGCTGCATTTCTTCACCGTCAAAGCGTTTGACCACGATCTGCAGGGCAAAAGCCTGACCCGCTTCAAACACCGCACTTTCTTTGTCAGCAATGACATGCGGGCTGCGGTCAAGCAGGGCATGGTCGAGTACGTGCCCATGTCGATTGCCCGGGTGCCCGACATGATTCTGCTCGGGCGCATTCCGGTGGATGTGGCGCTGATCCAGGTGTCGCCACCTGATGCATTTGGGTACGTCAGTCTGGGGGTGTCGGTGGACATCATTCCCGCTGCGCTGGCACGTGCCCGCCTGGTGATTGCCGAAGTCAACCCCGCCATGCCACGTACCATGGGTGACTCCACGCTGCACATCAGCCGCATCCACCATCTGGTGGCGGTTGACACCCCGATCACCGAGTTGCCCCGCGCACCCGCGCAGGAGCAGGACGTGCAACGTATTGCGCGCTATATTGCCGGCATCATCGACGACGGCTCCACCCTGCAGATTGGCATGGGCCCGCTGGCGCACGAGGCCCTGCAGTATCTGACCGAGCGCAAAGACCTGGGCATCCACTCCGACGTGGTGTCGGATGCCATCATTCCGCTGCTGGAACATGGCAGCCTCACCGGCGCCAAAAAAAACCCGTCATCCGTTCAAGATCGTGGCCAGCATGGCTCTAGGCTCACGCCGCCTGTACGACCTGATCGACGAAAACCCGCTTTTCTCGTTTCAGCCGATCGACAGCGTCTGCAACCCGCTGACCATTGCCAAACAGCACAAGATGGTGTCGATCGCACAAGCCTACTCGATTGACCTGACTGGCCAGGTCTGCATCGACCAGTTCAACGGCGAGCTCTACAGTGGCATCGGCAGCCAGGGCGAATTTTTGCTGGGTGCCGCACAGTCACCGGGTGGCAAACCCATCATCTGTATGACCTCCACCACAGACGATGGCCAGACTTCACGCGTGCGCGCCGCCCTTCTGGAGGCCGAGTCTGCCACCATTGCCCGCACCGACGTGCATTACGTTGTCACCGAGTTCGGCATCGCCTACCTGTTTGGCAAGTCCATTCGTGAACGTGCCACCGCACTCATTGACCTGGCCCACCCCAGGTTTCGCCCGGACCTGTTTGCACAGGCACAGGCCATGGGTTACCTGTCGCCCGAGCAGACCCTCAACAACCTGCGCGCCTACCCGGTTGAGGACGAGCAGACCGTCACCCTCAAGGACGGCCGCACGGTCATGCTGCGACCGGCCCTGGCCAGCGATGCACAAGGTGTGCGCGAGTTGTTCCACCACTTGAGCGAGGCCGACGTCTACACCCGGTTTTTCCGCAACGTGCGAGGCCTGTCAGACGCCGAAGCGCAACGCCTGTGCAATGTCAACTACGAACACGAGGTGGCCTTTGTTGCCACTAGCGGCAGCCGCGAGGTGGCCAGCATCGTGGCGCAGTCGTGTTACTTCATTGACCCCACCACCAACCTCGCCGATGTGGCCTACATGGTGCACCCGGACTGGCAGGCCTGCGGCCTGGGCAGCGCCATGCAGGCCTGCATGATTGCCCACGCCAGACGCCGTGGCCTGCGCGGTTTTGTCGCTGATGTGCTGCTAAGCAACGCCCGCATGTTGCGTCTGGCACGTAACAGCTCACTGCAGGTGCACGCTGAAAAGAACCAGGACACGGTGCACATCACGATCCTTTTCTGAGCCCCGGCCACGCGGCGCCCTAAATTCTCAAACTGAAAAAGTTTGGCTTGCATCAAGCTTTCTGGACACTATAGGTGTTAGGATTTCGCTCCTTTGCACCATATTTAGCGTTTTTAGCCATCCAGACCTGATTCACAAGCCGTCAGGTTTTTTGCACACAAGCCCGTCCTTAGCCGGTTTTTCGCTCACTTATCAGGAATTTTTCATGGCATACCCATCCGTCGAGCCAATCCAGAGCAGCCTGTTTTTCCCCGCCCAGCCCATCAGTGAAGAAGTGCTACTTGAGAAATACAGCAAGGGCAACGAAAAAACCATCGCCGACGTCAATCGGCGCGTTGCCAAGGCACTTGCCAAGGTCGAGCCCGCCGAGCAGCAGTCGCTCTGGGAAGACCAGTTTCTTGAAACGCTGGAAGCCGGTTTTCTCCCAGCCGGTCGCATTCAGTCGGCCGCCGGCACCGATCTGGCCGCCACGCTGATCAACTGTTTTGTGCAACCGGTGGGTGACTCCATTGCCCACATCGAAGACGGCCACCCCGGCATCTACACCGCGCTGACCGAGGCCGCCGAGACCATGCGGCGCGGCGGTGGCGTGGGTTACGACTTCTCTCGCATCCGGCCACGCGGCGCCTGGGTGGGCAGCACCCAAAGCAACGCCTCCGGGCCGGTGAGTTACATGCGGGTGTTTGACCGCTCGTGTGAAACGGTCGAGTCGGCCGGCGCCCGACGCGGGGCACAAATGGGGGTGTTGCGCTGCGACCACCCCGACATTGAAGAATTCATCCACGCCAAAGACCAGGGTGACCTGCGCAACTTCAATATCTCGGTCGGCGTGACCGACACCTTCATGCAGGCCGTGCAGGCCGATAGTGACTTCTCGCTGGTGCATCGTGGCGAACCTGGCCAACTGCAAAAACAGGCCGGTGCTTTCCAGCACCACGAAAGCGGCATGTGGGTCTACCGCAAACTGCGGGCCCGTGACCTGTGGGACCAGATCATGCGCTCCACCTACGACCACGCCGAGCCCGGCGTGCTGTTTCTGGACCAGATCAACCGCGACAACAACCTGTCGTATTGCGAAACCATCGCCAGCACCAACCCCTGTGCGGAGCAACCTTTGCCACCCTACGGCTGCTGCTGCCTGGGCTCCATTGACCTCACCCGTTTTATCCGGGACCCGTTCACATCCAAGGCCCGTTTTGATGAACCGGCCTTTGCCAAGGTGGCCAAAGTTGCCGTGCGTATGCTCGACAACGTGCTCGAAGCCACCGTCTGGCCCCTGCCCCAACAGCAGCAGGAAGCCAGCAACAAGCGCCGCATCGGCCTGGGTTTTACCGGCCTGGGGGATGCGTTGGTGATGTTGAACCTGCGTTACGACACCGCGCCCGCCCGCGACATGGCACAGCGTATCTCCGAGCTAATGCGTGACACCGCCTACAGCGCCTCGTCCGAGCTGGCCCAGGAGCGCGGCGCGTTCCCGCTGTTCAACGCCGACCTGTACCTCAGTGGCCAGACCTTTGCCTCGCGGCTGCCCGCCGGGCTGAAAGACCGCATCCGCAAAAACGGCCTGCGTAACTCCCACCTGTTGTCCATCGCACCCACCGGTACCATCAGCCTGGCGTTTGCCGACAACGCCAGCAACGGCATTGAGCCGGCCTTCAGCTGGACTTACACGCGCAAAAAACGCATGGCCGACGGCAGCTCCAAGGAATACGCGGTGGAAGACCACGCCTGGCGGCTGTACCGCCACCTCAAAGGCCCCGACGCCGCGCTGACACCCGCCTTCGTCACCGCGCTTGAAATGAGCGCCCAGGCCCACGCCGAAATGGTGGCCGCCGTCGCGCCCTACATCGACACCGCCATCTCCAAAACCGTCAATGTGCCGGCTGACTACCCCTACGAAGATTTTCAGGACCTGTACACACAGGCCTGGAAATCGGGCCTCAAAGGGCTGGCCACTTATCGCCCCAACAGCGTGCTGGGCTCGGTGCTCAGCGTTGCGCCCGCGCCAAGTGCTGCCAAGCCGCTGCAGATCGACGGTGCCAACCACCGGCTGGCGCTTGACCGCCTGCCAGCACCGGTGTTGTCGTCATTGCGCTGGCCGGGCCGCCCTGAGCTGCCCGGTGGCAACCCGGCATGGACCTTCATGGTGCATCATCCGTTTGGCGACTTTGCGCTATTTATTGGTGAGCTGTCGCCGCAAGAGGGTGGTGCGCCGCAGCCCTTCGAGGTGTGGGTCAATGGGGCCGAGCAGCCTCGCGGACTTGGCGCCTTGGCCAAAACCCTGTCGATGGACCTGCGCGCCAATGACCCTGCCTGGCTGCAGCTCAAGCTCGATGCCCTGGCCACCGTCAGCGAAGAGCACGCCTTTGAGATGCCATTTCCCCCGGATGGCGAGCGTCGCCTGTTCCCGGGCGTGGTGGCCGCCACAGCCGCCGTCATCCGCTGGCGCTGCGAACAACTCGCCAAAGTAGCCGCAGCGCAGACACCCAAGCAGATGCCCACCCCCGTCATCGACGCCATGTTCAGCCGCAACGAACCCCAGACCGGGCCGTCAGGCACCCTGGCCTGGGCGGTTGATGTTGACAACCCGGCCACTGGCGAGTCATTCACCGTGACACTTAAAGAAGTCAACCTCCCAGGCCCTGACGGCGGCGTCGTGACACGGCCCTGCGCAGTGGGCTTCAGTGGCAACTACCCCAAGGCCATGGATGGACTGGCACGCCTGCTGTCGCTGGACATGCGTGTCATCGACCCGGCCTGGATCGGCATGAAGCTGAGAAAACTGCTCAACTACGCCGAGCCACTGGGGCACTTCATGGCATTTGTACCGGGCTTGCCCAACGATGAACGACGCCAGCAAACCTGGCCCTCCACCGTGGCGTACATTGCCCGGCTGATCATCCACCGCTATGCCATGCTGGGCATCCTCAACGAAGAGGGCCTGCCACTGCGCGACATGGGCGTGCTCGACACCCCAGACACCACTGAAACCAGCCACACCATGGCCGGCAAACCCTGCCCCGAATGCGGCAACCCGACCGTCATCCACAAAGACGGATGCGACTTCTGCACCGCCTGTGGTTACGTAGGGCAATGCGGTTAAAGCGGTTCACCTCGCCGTTTCCCCCGCAAAAAAAAACCTTGTCAACTTTTGGTTGACAAGGCCTTTCCTCATACTGGCGGAGCAGGCGGGATTCGAACCCGCGGAGGGTTTTACCCCTCGCACGCTTTCCAGGCGTGTGACTTAAACCGCTCATCCACCGCTCCGAGCCGCGAAGTTTAACCGAGCTGGGCCGCTTTTTTGACCTGCCCCGGATACCGGCCAAGAAAAAGCCACCCGAAGGTGGCTTTTTGATGTGCAACTGAAAAAATCAGTTCAGAGCGGCCTTCTTGCCACCTGTGTAGGTGTACAGCGTGATGGATGGGTTTTTCATTTCGCCGGTGGGCTCAAACGCGATGTTGGCGGTTACACCCTTGAAGTTGGTTTGGACAATCTTGGGAATGTAAACTTTTGGATCGGTCGAGTTGGCACGTTTCATCGCATCAACCAGGACAAACGTGGCGTCATAGGTGTACGGGCTGTAAACCTGAAACTGATTAGGATACTTGGCGTCGTACTTGGCTTTCCATGCGGTACCACCCGGCATTTTTGCCAGGGATGCGCCACCTTCAGCACAAATAACGCCATCCAGGGACTTGGCGCCGGCAGCAATTTTGATGATTTCCGAGGTGCAGATGCCGTCACCGCCAAAATACTTCAGGTTTGACAAACCCAGCTGGTCCATCTGGCGCAGCATGGCACCGGCCTGTGCGTCCATACCGCCGTAAAACACGGCGTCAGGTTTCTTGGCCTTGATAGCGGTCAGAATGGCCATGAAGTCAGTGGCCTTGTCTGTGGTGAACTGCTGGTCAACAATTTCAATTCCTTTGGACTTGGCAACCTTGGCAAACACTTCAGCGACACCCTGGCCGTAAGCGGTGCGGTCGTCGATCACGGCAATTTTCTTGAGTTTCAGGGTATCAGCTGCATAAAACGCCAAGCCAGCGCCCAGAGCCAGATCGTTGGCAATGATGCGGTACGTGGTTTTGTAGCCTGGTTTGGTCAGGTTGGGGTTGGTGGCCGCACCCGTGATGTGGGGAATGCCGCAGTCGTTATAAATCTTGGCAGCCGGAATGGTGGTGCCAGAATTCAGGTGACCCACCACACCAGCAACCTTGGCGTCGCACAGTTTTTGTGCAACTGCGGTGCCCTGTTTTGGATCGGCCGCGTCATCTTCGGCTGCGATTTCGAACTTGACTTTCTTGCCGCCAATGGTCACGCCTTGTGCGTTCAGGTCTTCAATGGCCATACGGACGCCATTTTCATTGTCCTTGCCATAGTGAGCCTGGCCACCCGACATAGGTGCCACGTGGCCAATCTTGACGACCATATCCTGAGCCAGGGACACACCAGCGGCTGTTGCGATAGCGGCAGCGACGGTCAATTTCAATTTCATTTGCATAGACAACTCCAGGTTAAAAAAAGTTTTGTGAATCAAATTATTCAGCACCGCATACGATAACGCAATTTTCACGCCAAGGGCATAGGGTAGTCACCAACATTTCGCTCCACAAGCCATGAATTTGGCTTATTCTGGTGGCCGGGCAGTGTCTGGCTGGCCCATTGCGTCGATCACCGCCTGGCGCACAAACATATCCATCTCGTCTTGAAGCCGGCCACTCACATCAGCCCAATGCCGGGCCACCGTGGCCCGGACCATCCGGTCAAACTCCTCCTGAAGCCGGCGCTCAAAAATGGGCTGGATCTGCTGCCTCACGCGCTCCACCATGGCCTCGGTTTCGGGCTTGGCAGGTTTGGCCAGGCCGGTGAGAGTGCTGGGGTCGACCACCTCGGTCAGGGTTGGAATGAATCGCGGCAGTGGCTTGGCAGGCGTCGTCATCTGGAGGCGGCCTGGAGATCAAACTTGGCGGGCTCAAAGCCGGCGGCCTGGTATTGTTTCCAGCGCAGTCGGGCATGTTTCAGGTCAGTGTCGTCCTGGGCAACCACCTCAATCACGCGCTCGAAGGTGTCAAACTTTGCGGGCATTTCAGGGCCCAGGTTAATGAGCACGGCATAACCCACCGCAGCACCCGGCAGCAACGGCGAGAGGATGACGGGTGACCGTTGTTGCTGGCGTTGGGGTGCGTCGTCCCAGCAATGGGCGACAAAATCTGTCGGCGAGAAGGTCCACAAATCGTGGTCGAGCTGGCGCAGCAGTGGTTCGCTGCCGGTGACCATCAGTTTGGCCCCCTTGAGGGTGGCTTTGCGGATGAGTCGGCAGGTGTAGCCCAGCTTGTCTGGCGCTGGCAAATGGAAGGCAATCGCTGTCAAGGCGCGCTGGCTATTTTTCAAGCGCCATCAGGTAGTCGAGCAACAGACCCACCGGGCGGCCGGTGGCACCTTTGGCGCTGCCGGTTTTCCAGGCGGTGCCGGCAATGTCGAGGTGCGCCCAGGGAAATTTGCTGGCAAACTTTTGCAAAAACTTGGCGGCGGTAATCGCACCGCCCGGCCGTCCGGCCACGTTCGCGATGTCGGCAAAGTTGGTTTTTAAGCCGTCGGCGTAGTCCTCGTCGAGTGGCATTGGCCAGCACAGGTCCAGCGACGATTCACCTGCGGCGGTCAATTGTGCGGTCAGGGCCTGGTCGGTGGAAAAAACACCACTTCGCACAGCCCCCAGCGCAATGACGCAGGCACCGGTCAGAGTGGCAATATCGACCACCGCGCGCGGTTTAAAACGCTCGGCATAGGTCAAAGCATCACAAAGAATGAGTCGCCCCTCGGCGTCTGTGTTGAGGATTTCAATGGTCTGGCCGCTGAGGCTGGTCACCACGTCGCCGGGTTTGACCGCGCGGCCATTGGGGAGGTTTTCACACGCGGGTATCAGCCCGACCACGTTGATGGCAGGCTGAAGCTCGGCCAGGCTGCGAAACACCCCCAGCACGCTGGCGGCACCACACATGTCGAACTTCATTTCGTCCATTTCACCGGCGGGCTTGATCGATATGCCACCACTGTCAAAGGTGACGCCCTTGCCGACCAGCACGGTGGGCGCCCGGCTTTTGCCGGCACCGTTGTAGACCAGTTCGATAAAGCGCAGCGGTTCGTCCGAGCCTTGTGCCACGGCCTCAAAGGCCCCCATGCCCAGCTTGGCCACCTCTTTGGGGCCGAGTACCCGGCATTTGATGCGCGGCAACCTGGCCAGGTCGCGCGCCGCATTGGCAAGCTTGGCCGGTGTGGCGTGGTTTGCCGGTCGATTGCCCCACTCTTTGGCCAGCTCAATACCAAGCACCGCCGAGGTGGCCTGTTCAAAAGCCGGCTTGAGGCCATGGTCATCGGTCAGCACAAAATCAGCCCGCTCGATGGTCCGCCCCTCGGGCTTGGACTTGGTGGTGGTGTAGACATAGCTAGCGTCTGCCAGCGAAGTGACCGCAATACGCAATTGTTGCGGGCTGGGTTGAAAGCCCAGATGAACGCAAATATGCTGCGGCTTGTTGCCCTTGATCAGTGAAATTGCCGCGCCAACGGCCTTGCGCACGTTGACCGCCGACGCATCCCCAAGCTGCACCAGCACCAGCCGACGGCAAGACCAGCCCAGCGGCTGGTAGATGTCGAGCAGTTGCCCCGCCTTGGCGCCGAGGTCGCCCGACTTCAGGCCCTTGGCGATCAAGATCGACAAGGCGTCTTTGCCAGGCTGAAAAGTGCTGTTGACAAACACCAGCAAGGCATCGGTTTTTTCCTTGACAAGGTCAAGTTGCGCCAAAGTTTTGAGCTCAAAGTTCATAATCGCGGTTTTCCTTCTACGCTGATGTTATTCCATTCCTCATTGCGCCGGGAGCTGTCACGCAGTTTCGGCGCCACGCTCATCGTGCTGGTCACCGTGGTGATGACCATGATTCTGATCCGTACCCTGGGCCAGGCGTCGCGCGGCAGCTTCAACCCGTCGGATGTCACGCTGGTGATGGGTTATACCGTGCTGGCGTACCTGCCAACCCTGCTGACGATGAGCCTGTTCATCGCCATCATCGCCTGCCTTTCACGCATGTACCGCGACAGCGAGATGGTCATCTGGCTGTGCAGCGGCAAAGGTCTGGCCAGCCTGTTGCGGCCCCTGATGCGTTTTGCCTGGCCGGTTTTTTTGGCCGTGGCAACGCTGTCGCTGCTGGTTCTGCCCTGGAGCAAACAGCGCGTTGAAGACCTGAAAATTCAGCACCAGCAGAGAAACGACCTGCAGCGCATCACACCCGGACAGTTTCAGGCATCAGCCAATGGAAACCGGGTGTTTTTTGTTGAGAAAAACCTGACCGAAGAAAAAACCGGCTCCAATGTGTTTATCGCCACCACGGAAAATGGCAAACAAACCGTCACTTCAGCGCGCAGCGGGCGCGTGGAGGCGCTGCCACAGGGGCAGTTTTTGATGTTGAGCCGTGGCCAGCGACTGGAAAGCACCCTGGCCACCAATGACTTGAAACTCAGCGAGTTCGAAACCTATGGCACGCAGGTCAGCACCAAGGTGATTGATACGGTTGGCATTGCGCCCGCCAATACCCTGAGCACGCTGGCGCTGATTGAGAGTGGCACCACCCGCAGCCTGGGCGAGCTGTCGTGGCGCATCGGGCTGATTTTTGCGTCAATCAATTTTGTGATCATTGGTGTGGTGGCCTCCAGCGCCAATCCACGGGTCAACAAAAGTGTCAATCTGGTGTTTTCACTGTTTGCCTTTATCACCTACTACAACCTGATCAACCTTGGCCAGAGCTGGATTGTTGCCGACAAAGTGGACGCAGTGCCCTTTATGGTCGGCCTGCACGGCGGCATTCTGCTGCTGGCAGTGCTTTGGCTGAGCAAGGCTCACAACAACTGGGTGCTGTTCAGCCGGCCTGGAAAGCGTTCGACATGAAAACACTGCGACGCCTGATTTTTGGTGAGGTGATTTACGCGGTGGCCTTTGTGACGCTAGGTTTCCTGTCACTGTTTTTCTTCATTGACTTTGTTGAGGAGTTGCAGGTTCTGAGCCGCCAGGGCAATACCAGCTACAAACTGGTGCATGCGCTCAGTTACGTGGCGCTGCTGATTCCCAGCCACCTGTATGAGCTGATGCCGATTGCGGTGCTGATCGGGACCATCACGGTGATGGCCAGGCTGGCACAAAGCTCCGAGTACACGATCCTGCGTACCAGCGGGCTCGACCCATGGCGTGCCTTGCGCACGCTGCTGTCGCTGGGCCTGGGTTTTGTGGTGCTCACCTTTGCCGTCGGTGATTACCTGGCACCCGCCGCAGACCGGACCGCGCAATTGCTCAAGGCCCGGGCGACCGGTCGCATTGTGCTGGGGCAAACCGGCGCGTGGCTGAAAGAAAAACAGGTACACAGTCAGTTTGCGGTGAACGTGAGCGAGATTGCGCCGGATGGCAGCCTGCGCAACATCCGGATTTTCGAGTTTGGCAACCAGGGGAATTTGATGTCCATGTCGCATGCGGAGTCGGCGGTGATCGCCGGCAACGACGCGTGGCTGCTCAAGCAGACCCGGCGCACCGAGTTTGCCGTGTCAGATGCGGCTCAGCCCCGCGTTGAACGCGCCGTGGTGCCGGAGTTGCGCTGGCCCAATCAGATCAGCGCCGAAATGGTGTCTGCCGCACTACTTGACCCTGACCGGATGAGCACGCTGGCGCTGTTTCAGTACATCCGACATCTCGACAACAATGGCCAATCGGCACAAAAGTACGAGATCGGGTTCTGGCGCAAGGTGTTTTACCCGCTGAGTTGCCTGGTGATGGTGGTGCTGGCCTTGCCCTTTGCGTATCTGCATTTCCGCTCCGGTGGCATCACCGGCTACGTATTTGGTGGCGTGATGGCGGGTATCAGTTTCTTTTTGCTGAATAACGTTTTTGGGTATATTGGCGACCTGCGCAGCTGGCAACCGTGGCTCGCGGCGGCCTTACCCGGGTTGATTTACTCGGCACTTTCCCTGACGGCGTTTGGCTGGCTGGTGCTGCGGCGCTGAGCCTTGGCAGAGCCGGTTTTGTTCCCTCTTTTAAACCTAAGGATCTTCATGCAAGCAACCGTTTTATTTGGCCATGGCTCCAGTGACCCGAGCTGGCGCGTGCCCATTGACAAGGTGGCGCAACGCATTCGCGAAACCGACCCCACGGCACAGGTTGAATGTGCCTTTCTGGAGCGAACCCTGCCCGATCTGCCCACCACCGTGACCGAGCTGGTGCAAAACGGCGCAACCGGCATCACCATTGTTCCGATGTTTCTCGGGGTGGGCAAACACGCCCGCGAAGACATGCCCTTGCTGGTCAACCAGCTGCAGCTGGATTACCCGGAGGTGCGTTTTCAACTTCAGCCCTCGGTGGGTGAGGAACCTCTGGTCATTGACCTGCTGGCCCGCATCGCCAGCCCTGGGACCAGTGCAACACAGGCTTGACCAGTCAGGATCAACATGCCCTGCCCTGTGATTGAGTCCAAATTGCCCAAGGTGGGCACGACCATTTTTTCGGTGATGTCGGCCCTGGCCACTGAGAAGGGTGCAGTCAACCTCGGCCAGGGTTTCCCGGACTTTGCCTGTGACCCGGCACTGCCCGATGCCGTGACGCTGGCCATGCAACAGGGCTTTAATCAGTACCCACCGATGCCGGGTGTGGCGATATTGCGCGACGCGATTGCTTCAAAAATAGCAGCAATGTATGGCCGCCAGTATTGCGCAGGAAGTGAAATTACCATCACAGCGGGGGCAACACAGGCGATCCTGACGGTGATTCTGGCCATTGTCCACCCGGGTGATGAGGTGATTGTCCTGGAGCCCTGCTACGACAGTTATCAGCCCAACATCGAACTCGCCGGTGGCAAACCTGTGCGGGTGGCGCTGACACCGGGCAGTTTCCGGCCAGACTTTGCCAGGATTGCGGCCGCCTTGACGCCGCGCACCCGCGCCATCGTCATCAACACCCCCCACAACCCGAGTGGCACCGTCTGGTCTGCGGCCGATATGCGGGCGCTTGAAGCCTTGTTGGCACCCACCAATGTGCTGCTGATCAGCGATGAGGTGTACGAACACATGGTGTTTGACGGCCAGCAGCACCAGAGTGCGGCGCGTTTTCCGGGGCTGGCCGAGCGTGCCTTTGTGGTGTCAAGTTTTGGCAAGACCTACCATGTGACGGGCTGGAAGGTGGGCTATGTGGCCGCGCCCGCCGCGCTGAGCGCCGAGTTTCGCAAAGTGCATCAGTTCAATGTCTTCACGGTCAACACCCCGGTGCAGCATGCGCTGGCGCATTACATGGCGAACCCTGCACCCTATCTGGGTTTGCCGGACTTTTACCAGCAAAAACGCGACCACTTCCGCGCCGGACTGCAGCACACCCGCTTTGAACTGCTGCCATGTGAAGGCACTTACTTTCAGTGTGTGCGCACCGCCGGCATCAATTCACTGGGTGAAGCCGAATTCTGCAAGTGGCTGACCAGCGAGATCGGGGTTGCGGCGATACCACTTTCGGCGTTTTATGCAGATGGATTTGACCAGCAGGTCATCCGTTTCTGTTTTGCCAAACGCACCGAAACACTGAACCAGGCGCTGGAGAAGTTGCAGCAGCTCTGAGGGCCACCGCGCCGGGTTGAAACGCCCAAACTGCGGCACTGCAGCGGCTGTTTTCTGACCATCACGGCTGCAGGCGGGTGCTATTTTCAGCGTCAAGCCTCGAACACCATCTGAACTTTGAGCATGAAGTGTATGGTCATGAAAACAATGTCAAACACCCACCCACCTGGTAACTCCGGCCATGGGGTTGAAAGAACTGAACTGCTGGAGGACGTGGACTTTAAATGGCTGATGGCCGGACAGGGCTGGTGGGTTGACACAGGCCGCATCCATACCGACCCGGATTACATTCACACCATGCTGGACCTGGCGAGTTCAACCGATTCAGACGTGTTGCATGAGTGCGCCATCCATTTGCAAAACCATGTGCCCATCGGCTCACCTGCTGGTTGAACCGGGGGTTCGCCTGGATTGGGTGAATGCCCCAGCGACCGGATTTCAGGTCGACTTTTTAGGTGCCAGTTGCTCGGGCAACACTGGCGGACTTAACAGTTCATCGGCAAGGTCAATGTCCACCTGTTCATTCTGCGCGTTATACAGCGGCAGCTCGTAGTCATTCCAGCCGCGCACACCGGTCTTCATCGAGTAGACATCCACATAGCCCATTTGTTGCAGCGTCAGTGCCGCCAGTGCGGTACGGTTGCCGGAGCGGCAAACCAGGACCACCGGTTGATCACGCGCGCCAGCCAGGGCGGGTACGGTGTCCGAGTAGCCCCAGTCACACGCCGACTCCAGGATACCTCTGGGGACAGAAAGTGAACCGGCGATGTGGCCCGCTGCAAATTCGGCGGGTTCACGAATGTCAACAATCAGGGTGTGCGGTTTGTCGCGCTGCAGTGCCTCGATATCCCAAGGCATCAGCTCCTGAATGTGCGGCAGCGCATCGGCCACCAGGTTGGAGAGTGTTTTGACAGACATCGGTGTGAACGCAGGAGCTGCGGGCTGGCTAAAAGCCGCGGATTCTATCGGTATCGGCCCATGCCGGCTCAGGCTTCGACCACACTGAAGCGGACCTGATCACCTTCGGCAAGTTCAACGCTGCGGCCAAAACCGATGACACCGGTACCCTGCAACACCATTTCTTCGCGGCGCAATACCAGCTCGGTCTCACCGTCCGGATGAACAAAGGTGCCATTGGTGCTTTGGTCAATGAGGAAAAACTTTTCCTGGCGCAGTTCAATGAAGGCATGTTGCCGGGAAGCCATCTTGTCTGACACCACAAAGTTGCAGGACAGGTCACGCCCCATCATGATCCGGGGACACAACTGGTTCATGAAATAGGTGTCGCCGCGAAACTGCAGGTTTAATTGCACCTGGCGTTGCATCACGGCAACAGATGGGGTCGCCATGGTGAGGTCGTCACTGGTTTGCCAGATGATTTCACAGACGGCAACACTCTCGTCTTTACCTTTGATTGAGAGCGCCGCAATTTTGCGGGTGGCGGTTCGCAGGATCTTTGGCAACTGCATCACGGTGGCACAGGTGGCCATGATCTGCCCGCCTTTGGCCAGCGATGTCATACGGGCTGCCATGTTGACCGTGTCGCCAAACACATCGGTGCTGGTGCGAATGACAAATCCGACATGAAAGCCGATACGGATGCTGCGCTTGTGCCCCTCAACCTGCGGCAGGTCGGCCACCCGCAGTTGAATGTCCACCGCAGCACGCCAGGCATTCTCGGCGTCTGGCAGAACACACATCAGTTCATCACCAATGGTCTTGATCACTTCGCCGCCGCATTGGCCCACCACGGACCGCATCAACTCCAGGCACTCGTCGACCAGAAGTTTGGCTTTGGCGTCGCCAAAAATGTCATAAAGCCGGGTGCTGCCCGCCAGGTCGGCAAACATCACCGCGACAGAACCACCTGAAGAATTCATGCAAATACCGTTGAAGTTCCGGGCACTTTAATCGAAATTCGTCCGGCCTTTCAGGATTTCGCGGATTTGGTGCCTAGCGCGACCCATTGCCAGTCGTAGAAAACACATAAATACCCGCCAGCACAAACAGTGTTCCAAAGGCAACCCAGCCGGTAAAGGGTTCGCCAAGCAGCAGCGTGCCCATCAAAATGGTCGACATCGGTCCGACCATGCCGGTTTGGGCCGCGAGGCTGGCACCAATACGCTCGATGGCCATCATCACCAACAGCACGGGCACGGCGGTACATACCACAGCATTGACCAGCGAGAGCCAGATCACCTCCGGTGCCACCAGCGCCGCACCCAGCGGACGCAACATCACGAACTGTGCAATACACAACAGACAAGCCACCGAGGTCGCCCACCCGACCAGCCGCAACGAACCCAGCCGGCGGACCAGTTCACCACTAAAACTCAGGTAGACCGCATAACTGACCGCACTCAAGAACACCAGCAAGGCACCCAGCGCGGCGTCGCTGCCGTCAAGTTTGATTTCATGCCCGAACACCAGTAACACACCGCCATAGCTGATCGCCATGCCCACCATCCTGCGACGCGAAATATGGCGCTTGAACAACAGCCACCCCAGCAACAGCACAATGGTTGGATTGAGGTAAAGGATCAGACGCTCAAGGGAGGCGCTGATGTAGGCCAGGCCAGCAAAATCAAGAAAGCTGGCCAGATAATAACCACTAAAACCCAACCCGAGCACGCCCCACAGGTCGTGGCGCGTCAAGGCTGGCTTGCCACGACTGGCCCACCAGGCCATCAACGCAAAGATGGGCAAGGCAAACAGCATGCGGTACATGATCAGGGTGACGGCATCCACACCATACCGGTACGCCAGCTTGACAATGATGGCTTTGCCACTGAAGGCAACCGCACCGATGGTGGCCATCAACAGGCCAGGAATCATGTTTTTAGGAGCTACAAGCGCTTTATCCATAAGCGCTGGATGCCATTTTCGGCCGCATTATTCTCACGGGCGGTTGGAGATGGCTACAGAAAAAACGTGCTGGCACTTGCACTTCACTGCAGCGGTGGTGTGGACGACAGTATCTCCTCCAGCACGGTCAGCCCTTCAGCGACACGCAATGCACCGGCAAGTCGCAAGGGGCGCATGCCATCGGTCATGGCCTGGCGCTTCAAGGCGTCGGCACTGGGCTCCTTGGTGATCAGGTTCTTGAATGCATCAGAGACCACCAGAAGTTCGTACAAACCCATCCGGCCCATAAAACCGGTCATCCGGCAGTCCACACACCCCACCGCCTTGAACGGTTTATAGGCACCACTGAGCTGCCAGGGTTTGACCACCTCGGCCAGCGCGTCACGCGTGGCCGCTTCGTCTGCCACTTTGCAATGCGGGCACAGGGTACGCACCAAACGCTGTGCCAGCACCCCCAGCAAGGTGGCATTGATCAGGTACGACGGCACACCAAGCTCAAGCATCCGGGTCACAGCGCTTGGGGCATCATTGGTGTGCAGTGTGGAGAAGACCAGATGCCCGGTCAGCGCGGCCTGCACCGCCATCTCGGCGGTCGCCTGGTCACGAATTTCACCCACCATGATGATGTCAGGGTCTTGGCGCATCAGTGCCCGCAAGCCTTCCGGAAAACCAAAATCCAGCTGCGTCTGCACCTGAGTCTGATTAAAGGCCGGCTCGATCATCTCGATCGGGTCTTCCACGGTGCTGACATTGACCGCTTCGGTGGCCACCCGTTTGAGGGTGGAATACAGCGTGGTGGTCTTGCCCGAGCCGGTTGGCCCGGTAACCAGAATAATGCCGTTGGGGCGTTTGACCAGCGCCTCCCAGCGTTGTGCGTCGTGCGCAGAGAAACCCAATGCGTCGAGATCCTTCACCGTGGTTTCCGGGTCAAAAATACGCATCACCATCTTTTCGCCAAACGCGGTTGGCAATGTGGAAATGCGCATCTCGATCTCGTCACCACTGGGGTTGCGGGTCTTGATGCGGCCATCCTGCGGGCGACGCTTCTCCATCACGTCCATACGCCCAAGCAGCTTGATACGCGCCGTCATGGCGGCAAGCACCCCCATGGGCATCTGGTAGACCGGGTGCAGCACACCGTCAATACGGAAGCGGATCACGCCCTGCTCACGCCGTGGCTCCAGGTGAATGTCGCTGGCGCGCTGGTCAAAAGCATACTGCCAAAGCCAGTCCACCACCTGGACCACACTCTGATCGTTGGCATCCAGCTGGCGGTTGCTCTTGCCCAGTTCGACCAGTTGCTCAAAGCTTGAACCGGCGTTGTTGCCCGCCTTGGCTGCCGCGCGAACAGACTTGGCAAGCGCAAAAAATTCGACCGTAAAACGGTGGATGTCCTGCGGATTGGCGACGACACGGCGCACACTGCGGCGTGACTGGCGCTCTACCTCGGCCACCCAGTCCGTCAGAAACGGCTCGGCGGTAGCCACCACCACCTCATGCGCCGTGACCTGTACCGGCAAAATCCTGTGCCGCTCGGCATAGGCGGGGCTCATGGTGTCGGCCACCTTGCTGACATCCACCTTGAGCGGATCAATCCGCAGGTAGGCCAGGCCCGTCCGGCTTGCCAGCCATTGGGTCAACTGGTCGATATCCATCGGCTTGTCGTCACTGGCGCGCCGCACCGTGACTGCCGCCAGACGCACCAACGGGTGCTGCGCACTTTCAGCCTGGGCGCACCGATTAACGATGCGGGTCGACTCCTGCGTGCTGATGACACCGTCGGCCTGCAACCATTGCACCAGGCTGCGCCAGTCCAGTGGCCCGCGCGGCGGCTGCGGGGCCTGATTCTTGGGAATGGGATGGGGGGAGTGGCTCATGACATCACCGGTTTAAAAACCCGGACCCATTTGTCGGCGGGCAGTCCCCAGCGGGATTCAATCACCGCGGCGCGCGCCATCAGCAACTCGCGCTTGGGGCGCGACGGTGTGTATTGTGCGAGGACAACCGTGTTGCCTTCGCGTGTTGGCCGGAACGCCCAGACCGCGTCTTTACCAAAAGCGGCGGAGATCTTCTCGACACTGCGATCAAAGCTGGAAGCCCGGCCAAACAGATTGACCGTCATCACACCCGAGTCGGTCAACAAACGGCGACAGTGGTTATAAAACGGCAGGCTGTCGAGCACAGGGGCAGCGGCCTCGTGGTCATACAGGTCAACTTGCAGTGCATCGACCGTGCCCCAGTAAACGGGCTTGAGAATCTCCTGCGCAGCATCGGCCAGCACCACCTGCAAGCCCGGGTTATCGGCCGGCAGCTTGAACCAGCTATGGCAAGCTGCCAGCACCTGCGGGTTGAGTTCAATCACGGTTGTACTGACCATACGCAACTCTTTGTGGCAAAACTTGGTGAGTGAGGCAGCGCCCAACCCCAGTTGCATGGCACGCCGGTCACGCACACTATCCGGCTCCACAAACAGCAGCCAGGCCATCATTCGCTGGATGTATTCATGCACCAGGCCCATGGAATCGGCAAGGTACATGGAGCCCTGAATCCACGGTGTGCCCAAGTGCAGATGACGCACCGGACCATCATCAGAAAAATTGGGTTCGGGCAGCGTTTGGCGTTTTTTCAAGATGCGCAAATTATCCCCAATCGGGCCGGGCTGCGGGCTCAGCCCAGCCGCGCCAGTTCGATCTTCAGGCAGCGGTTTTGCACCGCCACCAAACCCGCCGCCTGTGCCTTGGCCAGCGCGGCGTCGTGCGAAATACCCAGTTGTAACCAGATTGCCGACAGCGCCAGGGCGATGGTTTCGTCCACGACAGGTGGCACATCCTCGCTGTTGCGAAACACGTCAACCAGATCAATTTTCTGGTGGCGCGCGGCCTCCGACAGGGTGGCATACACCGTCTCACCCAAAATCGGCTCACCACTGGCAGCGGCCACCGGGTTAATCGGGATGATGCGCCAGCCCCGTGTCTGCATATAGGCCGCAACATGGTAACTTTCGCGGTGTGCTTTAGGCGACAACCCGACCACTGCCACGGTTCTGCAATGGTTCAGGATGTGCACGATGGCTTGTGCTTCAGTAAGAACGGGAGGTTTGGAACTGCTCATGGATGTCTGGATGCGGCTAAAACGCCATCTTACGCTGTAGATTCCGCCTGCCAGCGCCGGGACACAGAAAACATTCGCTCTGTACTTGCGTCCTGCTTGACCGGCGTGATTCGATACGGTCATGCTGGAGGGAACCAGCGACAAGCAGGTGAATACGGTAAAATGCCGTATCCTCAAGGAGCCACCATGTCCACCACTGCCCGTTTTGATCTGACGATAGATGCCGTTGATAAAGACATCATTGCGCGCGCAGCATCACTGATGGGGACGACTATGGCCGGCTTTGTCCGGGCTGCGGCAAAAGAGAAGGCGCAGGATTTGCTCGACAGGGAGTCGCGTATTACGCTGTCGCAGCGGGACTTCACAGCTTTTGCTACAGCGATCAACGGCGCCTTCACACCAAACGCCGCGCTCCAAGGTGCGCTGACTGCATCCAGCCAGGTCAAACGTGCTTGAAGAACACGCACTGGATGCAGTGCGACATGATCGAGTCGGATTTCGCTGCGGCGTCCCCGGGCTCGATGACTACCTTCACCGATTTGCGCTACAGCACACCCGCAAGGGAGTGACCTCTGTTCATGTTCTTGTGGAGTCAGAGCGACCCAATGAGATTCTTGGTTACTACAGCCTCAGTGCTGCTCAAATCGATGTACTTCAACTCAGTGACGCGGATCGAAAAAAACTACCTCGTTACCCGGTGCCCTGCTTTCGCATGGGGAGACTTGCTTGTCGTGCTGACAGGCGTGGCTCCGGCTTGGGCAAGGTGTTGATTGGGTGCGCCGTGGATCGTTGCTTGAATGCACGCACGCAGGTCGCGGCGTTTGCGCTCTTGGTCGATGCGAAAAACGCTCAGGCAAGGAGCTTTTACGAACACTACGGCTTCACGGCGTGCACCGACACACCGATGACGCTTTACCTGCCACTTGGCTGATCTGGTTTTTCCTGCGGCATAGTTAAGTTTTTGAGCGACTCTTGTGCAGCGGTAGCGGTCACATGGCCTTCATCATAGAATCCACCCTTTTGAACTCACAAATTTGAACTGCAAGATGCGTCGCTTTAACTGGAAGACCAAGTCACTCTCAATAGCAGTTGTCTTGCTGTTCGTTTTCGTATTGAACCCCGAATTGAGAGCAATTCTGCTGGTTGTAGATTACTTGGGTGTTGATTTAGTGCTATTACTTTTGGGTGGATACATAAGCCGTTATTGGTCGGTCATCGCGTATTACGCGCATGCGGCGCTTGCTTTCATTGAAGTTAAAGCAACGTATTTCTTGAAGATGCTGCGCTGGATTGGGTTTGGACTTCATCCGCGCGAAGCCCAATGGGCGCAAGTGGACCACCTAGGTTTAGTCACTGGAGTTGTCAGCCGCTTGGCATTGGAGCGGTTCCGTAGATAACCCCCTGGTTTCTGCAGTATCTTCTGATGCTACGAGTGTCTGCATTCAGCCTATTGCGGCTGACCCCAAGCCTTGAAGCAGGCTACTGACTGATTGGGTGACTTCAAGATCCTATAGACCGTTGCTCGTGACAGGCCAAGCTGTTTGGCAACGACTGAAACCTGGTTTGAGCAGTTTGGCCGCCCGCGCATCGAAGTGCATGATTTATACTTCCTGCCATCACTGGTGTAGGTTTTTAGTTTGCAAACCTACACCAACAAAAACCTACACTAAACCTACACCAGCAGTGTAAGTGTAGATAGGTTTTAAGAAGTGTAGAAAATGTGAAAAACAGTGCTTGAAGATAAGAAATTTCTTTAAAATCAAGTACTTACGATAAAGAACCGTTGCCTATCAACGGGTTAGAGAATGCGGGTGTAGTTCAATGGTAGAAGTCCGCCTACCAATGAAAACAGGCTTTCTAGACCAAAAACCTACGCCAAAACCTACGCCAAATAAAAACCTCTTCGGTTACTTGGCAGCGCAGCAAAAATGCTGGTGCTTAAATTTCAGGCAATTTAGATACCCAAAGCTTAATCCCCAATCGGCGCTGAGGCAGTGGTGTCCCCCCGCTTTCGTGTTCGCCATTGAGCCAGTTGCTCGACAAAACGAAATTCTGATGCCCGTCCCTATTGACTGAACCTGCCTTTTGAACTTCCACCGCCATGCACGCCAACGAGCAAAGGTTCAAAACTTCATCGGGCTAGATTTGCGCCGTGAGGTAATGAGTTGCCTGAGCGACACTCAGATTTAGGGTCTGCTGTTTCCGCAAAGCACGTTGAATCAGGCGATGTTGTACCAACTGACCCTGCCTCTGGCGGATTGGTCGAAATTGCTGGCCACACAGTCTTCCCAAGTCAAGCGCAGCGCGACGCAGTTTTTTCGACCGGGGTCTCGGGGCAACGCCCTGAGCAGGGGGCCGCTGCCAAGTTTTTTGCGCAGCAGAAAACGTGGGCACAAGGCCCTTACCCTGCACAGTGTGTCTCTGCTACTCCCAGGCCGCTGGTGAATTGATTCGCCTGTCAGCTCGCCTGTCGCTGCATTTTGGGTTGCCTGTCAATGTGCGTGTCGGCAGCTCCTGCGTAAGCGCGCTGCGAACCCATCTTGACCACAGCGCAGCGGCTGTGGCTGAGAATCAAAGAGCTTGAACTTGTGGTTGCCAGCGGTGCGGCAACAGCTCATGAATCTGACTTGCCCGTTGCGTTGGCAGGCGCGTCAGGACATCCTTGAGATAGGCATATGGATCATGCCCATTGAGTTTGGCACTCTGGATCAGACTCATCACCGCAGCACCGCGCTTGCCCGCACGCAGCGAACCCGCAAACAGCCAGTTGTTACGCCCGATGGCAATCGGTCGAATCTGATTCTCAATGTGGTTGTTGTCCACCGGCAGCTGACCGTCACCGACAAAGCGCGTAAGTGCACCCCAGCGACGCAGGCTGTAATCCAGCGCTTTGGCCGTAGCCGTTCCATCCGTGATCTTTTGCCGATTCAGGATCATCCACTTGTGCAAGGCCTCGAGCAGTGGTTTTGATTTCTCCTGGCGTATTCGCCTTCGTTCATCGGGCAGCAGTTCTTTGATTTCCCGCTCAATGTCGTAAACCCTGGCAATCTGCTCCAGCGCACTGTGTGCGATCTGGCTCTTGTTGCTGGCATGCAGGTCAAAGAACTTGCGCCGGGCATGCGCCAGACAACCGACTTCGGTCACACCCTGGGTCATGAGTTGCTTGTAGCCACTGAAGTCGTCACAGACCAAGCTACCGCGCCAGTCACCCAGAAACACCTTGGCATTCTCACCAGAGCGGGATTCGCAGAAGTCATAGACCACCGCCCTGGTGTTCTCAAAGGCACCGGCGGCATACGCCCACAGGTAGGCCCGGTGTGTTTTGCCGTTGCCGGGCTTGAGCATCTGCACCGGAGTCTCATCGGCATGAATGACACTGTGCAGCAGGATGTCGGCCTTCAGTGCATCGACCAGAGGTTGCAGTTGCACCCCGCAGCTACCCACCCAGGCACCCAGCGTGGAGCGGGCAATGGCCAAACCGGCACGACCAAAGATGGTCTCCTGGCGGTACAGTGGCAGATGATCGGCAAACTTGGCCACCAGTACCTGGGCCAGCAAACCGGCGGTGGGAATGCCTTTGTCAATGATGTGCGCATCAACCGGGGCCTGAATCAGCGTTTCGCACTTGGCGCATACCCATTTGCCACGCACATGGCGCTCCACGCTGAAGACGCCGGGCTGGTAGTCCAACTTCTCGGCAACATCTTCACCGATACGCTTCATCTGGCAGCCGCAAGCGCAGGTGGTCGAATCGGGTTCATGCCTGATCTCGATGCGGGGCAGGTTCGCTGGCAGTGGCTGGCGTTTGGGTTGTTCCTTGACACGCGGGGCAGGCGCATCGCAGGAGTTGAGTTGTTCGATCTCATCATTGACGGCCTGCAAGTCTTCATCGAGGGTTTCTTCCAGCAGGCTTCTTTGCTCGGCGCTGAAGCGCTCGCTCTGGGCGGCAAACTTCAGGCGTTTAAGGTAAGCGTTCTCATGCGTGAGCTTGTCAATGGTGGCTTGCTTGAAGGTGACCGTCTTGAGCAGGGACTGCACCACTTCGCGCAGTTCGTCTGCGCTCATATGGGGGAGTTGTTCGGGGGCAATCACCATGAAATGCAGTGTATTTTTGGTGAATAAAAAGCACCATTAGTGCATGTCCGTATTGACTTCTACGCTATCTATTTCGATGATTCAGACCACGCGAATGATGCCTGCTTCTCCCATGCGTTGCCAAGGCAATCCCAGTATCAAGGCGTCGAGTTGGGTGCGGTTCAGACTCAATTGTTGGCTTGCACTTCCCATTGGCCAGACAAATTTGCCCTGGTGCAGTCGGCGTGCCGCCAACCAGATGCCGATACCGTCATGCACCAGAACTTTCAACCGGTTTGCTCTTCTGTTGGCGAATAGGTAGGCCGTGTGCGGATGGGCAGCACCAAAGACCGAGACCACGCGGGCCAAGGCGGTATCGGTGCCTGCGCGCATGTCCATGGGGGCTGTTGCCAGCCAGATGGTATCGATGCGGATCACTTGAGAATCGCCCGCGTCCATTGCGCCAAGTCGCCAGCGGCGCTGATGGGCCAGGTGACGATCATCGAGACTGCACCTTTGCGAAGCTCTACCTTGATGTCGCAGGCTGTGGGTTCCTGCATGGCGGTGGGCAGCTTCAAGGCGATGAAGGCGGGGGCAGGTGCAGTTAAGGCCACCGCGCCAGATGAACTTGCAGCGACAAGTTGGTGGCACCCACTGTGTTCGTGTTCTTTGAGCCAGCGGTGCAGCACGTTGGCATTCATGCCATGGCCTCTGGCTATGGCGGCAATGGAAGCACCCGGTTGTTGGCAGGTCGCAACCAGTTCGGCTTTGAACTGGCGTGTGTAGGTCCGGTGGGTGCGCCGGGTCGAATATCTGGCAAGGTCTGGTTCTTTGAGCATGGTGTGCACGATGGGTTACGTGCACACGATCTTGCGAGATACAAGACTTCAATTCAAGGTGGGTTCACCGGGCGCTTACGCTCCTGCGGCCGTTATTGATTCGCCTGTCAGCTCGCGTGTCGCGCGCATTGTGTCGCCTGTCGTGCCGCCTGTCACGCCAGAACTTGCGCCCTGTCGGTATGGGGATCATGCACAGCATCAGCTCAGAAATCGACTCAATCCTGCGTGAAGAAATTGAACTTGCCCAAAAGGATGACCCTGCGCTGATCGTGCGGTCTGCCTTTGAGGTCATTGAAGACTTTTTGAGTCAGGGCATGTCGCTGGAACGAATCGCTGCCGCCCTCCAAAAAAATGACATCAAGGTCACCAAAGGGCACCTAGTGCGGCATCTTGGGATCGTCCGTGAAGAACGCGGACTGAAGCCAATGAAAAGAGGCAGAAAGCTCAAACCGACCTCCACCAGAACTGGTTTAACTCGCACCCCGCTTGAGTTGGAAGAATCGCTAGCGAAGGATGCATCTCAGGCAAGTCAAGAAAAAACAAAAACGGAAGTTAATCGAACCAGTGCGAGTCAAACCCAATTTCCTGACGAAATAACAAAACTCAAGTTTATTGAGATCAAAGACGAACTCGTTGATGTTACAAAAATGAATATAGACGATTATTTAACTGTTTCAAAGACACTTCCCGAAAACGGAAAAATTCCCGCCGGGATGTTCGAAGTAATTGCCGCCGAAAACAGAATACGGGGAATGTATGAACGTGCATTATCTCAATATGACGAAGCAATCGCCAAATGGAAGTCTGCCCAATAGTTTCCAGTGTGAATAGTTTGAACCTTGCCTATCCGGTTGGCACACCGCGCAAGCACTGCATTCACTTCCGTTGCCAGGGCGCAGGGCGCCACGCAGAGCGAGGCTGGAGCCACGATGGAAAGATGGTGGGGTCACGCGAGTTCCCAGGCGCCAACACTCAGCTCATATGGCGAATTGGTGTGCCAACCGGATAGGCATGGTTTGAACAACCAAAAGGATAATCATGATCAAATCATATTTTATTGACGGTGATAAAGGTGGTGTGGGCAAAAGCTTTATGTCCCGCTGCCTGGTGGACAGTTTTATCAATCATGAGGTCTCTGGTATGCCAAAAATTGATAAATTGATTGTCATTGATGCAGACCCCATGAATCCTGATGTGGTGTGCGATAACGGATATAAAACTGAAGTCGTCAATGACATTCAGATCATTGGACTGCAACGCCCCATCAAATCAGAAGACGACTGGCTGAATCTGATCAATGAATTGGCTGAAACCCAGATCAATGAAACGGACGAAATCCGCCTTGTTTTTTCCTTGCCTTCTGCGGCCGGCCTTTACATCACGGAGTCCGTTTTAAGCCTGATGGCATTGATGAATCCGACACCCATTTGGGTGATGGGTATCGATGCGTCGAGCACCAATCAACTGGAAACCCGCGTGGGCAGAAGTCCCGTGTTTTACCAAGATGGCGTGGTGCTGATCAATTTGAAGCATGGCGCGGGGAAGTCTTTTGAGTTTTGGGACAAATCAAAGATCAGGAAGAGCCTGTTGTCTGGCGAAGACTATTCATGGACCGAACTGGAGCTGCCGGCCATGATGCCGCGCGCGGCTGAGTTGATTGGCTCCATGCCCTTGCACGCGGTCATTGAAAAAGGCAACGTGGTCGGGTCGGGTGTGGCCATTGGCACGCGCACTGTCGCCCAAACATACCGTGGCATCGTTGGCCGCAAACTGGCCGCCCTGGAATCTTGAAGATGAGTGATTTTGATGAGGAAGAGCGGCGTGTCAGCAACCAAATCACCGGGGTCGTCGCCGCTGTGCCGTGGGCAGCGCCGCCACCGGCGCTTGCTCGGCGCCCTGGCACCTTGATTGATGAATTGACGGCTCGGCTTGCGCCTGCTGGTTTGCCGTCTGATGTGCAAAACATCGTTGATGTGGCGGTCCGGGCGGGCATGGGCGAAAGTGATCCGAACTGGATCTGGCTCTTGCCCGTGTTGTTGCGCCAGGTGCCTGCTGCAGCCATGCGCATTGAATTTGAAGCGCTGTCGGGCGCGCTGGTCAAAGGTTCCCCAGGCCAGGCAAAGGGACCAAATCATGATGATGAAAATCTCGAATCGATTGTGTCGATGATGACGGCCATGCGAGGGGAACTGCAAAAGTTTCCGCGCCGTGTTGGTGAGACTTTGAAACCTGCGGTGACTGAGGCCGTGGTGGATGCTTTGGAGGCTGCGCCTGGCCGGGTCAAAGTTGACCTGGATGATGCCAGGTTGATTGCCACAGCGCGTGAGGCATTCATATCGTTCTATGTGCTGGCGGCTGCCGGGCTGGGTGCGTTTTCAACCGTCGCTGCGTTCATCCTTGGCGCCAAATTTGGTTGACGGAGGGCTCCATGCTCGAACTCTTGATGATGTGCGCACCTGCCGTCGATCCGGTCACCATGGCCGCTGTGGTGAAGCAGGAATCTGGTGGAAGACCGTGGGTGGTCAACAACAACACGACCCGAAAATCAGCAACTTTTGAATCAAAAGCTGCTGCTGTGGCCGCTGCGGTGGCCGCTGTCGGCCGTGGTGAAAGCGTCGATCTGGGTTTGGTGCAAATCAACAGCAAGAATTTGCCAGCGTTGGGTGTGTCGGTGGAGCAAGTTTTCGACCCGTGTACCAACATTGCTGCCGGGGCAAATATTCTGGCTGCCGGCTATAAGCGGACCGGCTCGCTGGGCGGCGCGTTGAGCATTTACAACACCGGCCGGTCTGATTCGAAAATTGGTCGTGCCTACGCTCAAAAAGTCTTTGACCAAGCCGGCGTGAAGGTGCCTGGGATACCCGGTGGCCAGCTGGCAAAACTGTCTGTTGGGTCTTCTTTTGCAACCAACCCGGCTGTCCTACCGCCGATGCGCCTGGTGGTTACGCCGTCACCAGTTGCAGCCGGACTTTCGCCCTTGAGGATGACTTTTCAGCCGGCAACTTGGCGTTAAAGCGCCGTTCGGCACTGGCCACAATTTCCTTCTTGAGCTGGGATAGAACGGCTCTGCCATTGGCACCTGTGAAACCGAAGGCATCACCCAGATCGCTTCCCGCCAAATTGTTCAGTTCGTCAATTTGATCCAGTTCACTGGAAAACGCCGACTCAAACTGCAGGCGCTGCTCAAACTGGTCGGTTTTTTCATCCGGTGATTCAATTTCGTCCTGAATGTCGATCGTGCCTTCGTCCTCTTCATCGCTCGTCCCACCAAACCGCCGTCCACTGCCACCCAGGCTTTCCAAGTTGTTTCCCCGGATTTTGTGCTTAAGCAGTTCAAAGAGTGCACCTTCGTGCCCCGGTTGAAAGATGTCCAGGTTCTTGCCTTCAAACTGCCTGGAGAGATAAAAAATAATAATTTCCTGCGCAATATCACTGGCATCTTCGCGGAGTTTAAAAGCCCATTTTTTTGACAATGATTCAAAATGTTTGACATCCATTGAGTACCACCTTTCTGGATTTGATAATGACTACACCGTGTGTGGTTTTTGTTGAATATTGGTTTTCAGTAACCGGTCAATCTGCTTCTGCAACAACAGTGGCAATTCGGTCAAGTCATTCAAACGTTTGAATCCTGAAATCAGGGCCTTGAGTGCAGCCTGGAGTGCTTTGACAGTAATCTTCCAGGTGCGAGCTTGACCCAATTTTTGCCAGGTTCGACTCAGTAAGAATGCCTTTTGAAGCAGTTTTTGGTAAGCCTGATATTTTTTGACCGCAGCGACAAACGAAGAATCACTGTTGCATACCGTTTTCAGGGTTTGCAGGTTTTTTAAATCACTCGTACTCGCTGTTTCGATAATGCCCTTGGCGACGTCTGCTACCTTCATTGCTATCCCTTGAAAATGTGTTGATATCTGTAAATATACAGAGTGGCCACAATTTCACAAGCAGAATAAATAGCCAAAAATAAGGCAAGTGTCCGGCCAATAGGCAGACCGTTTGTAGCCAGTAAAAAATCGAAATACCCAAGTAGTTCAGTGGGTCTTTTGATTCGGCGCGCTCTCAAAAGTGGGAACAACCAGGTGTTTGCAAGTGCTTGCGGATGGCCTGTATTCAGGCATGAAGACACACCCCACCACGTCAGGCCAGGAGTTTCACCGCCGGTCTGACGATGCGCTTCGGCGAGCCCTGGGGACCGACATCCTTGCTGCCCTGGCTGATGACCAAGTGGTGGAAATCATGCTCAACCCGGCCGGAGACCTGTGGACGGACTCCCATGCAGGCGGGATGCAATGCATTGGCAAGATTGACCGTGTGCGAGCCATGTCGATTGTGGCTACGGTGGCAGCCATGCTGGGAACCACGGTCACCGCGGACAACCCGATTCTGGAATGCGAATTGCCGCTGGATGGGTCGCGCTTCGAGGCCTTGATTCCGCCGGTTGTACCGGCACCCACGTTTGCCCTTAGAAAGAAGGCAAAGCTGATCTTCAGCCTGGCGGACTATGTCAACACGGGGGTGATGACCGGGCTGCAGGCTACATTGATCAAAGCTGCTGTGGCAGACAGAAAAAATATCCTGATTGCAGGTGGAACAGGAAGCGGCAAAACGACCTTGGCCAACGCGGTGCTGAACGAGATTGCCGTCATTTCACCAAACCACCGGATCGTCATCATTGAAGACGTGTTGGAGCTGCAATGCAGCGTCAAAAACACGGTGTTTTTGAGAACGTCAGCAACGATTGATCAAGTCAGTTTGCTCAGAGCTACCCTTCGACTCAGACCCGACCGGATTGTGGTCGGCGAAGTCAGGGACAAGTCGGCCCTGGCGCTGCTAAAAGCCTGGAACACGGGGCATCCCGGGGGCATCGGCACGGTTCATGCCAATTCCGCTGGCACCGCTTTGATCCGAGTGGGCCAGCTGATTCAGGAAGCGGGTGTACCTGCTGCGCCAGAACTCATCAGCGAAGCGGTCGATATGGTGATCTCGATCAGAAGAAATTCTGTCGGCCGAATGATCGATGAAGTGGCCGAAGTCACCCATTGGTCAAGTGCCACAGGTTTTGAGCTGAGACGGCTTGGGTAGGTTTCAAACCGAATCAATAGCGCGGCATTTTATGAAAATTGATCATTTTCCTGACAGCAGCGCCAATACCATTTTCATTCAGAAAACCTACGGGAAATTATTGCTGACCTTTGAGTTTATGATGGTCAGCGTCTTGCAACTTGAAATGGTTGCCGGTAATTTTTATGGTCAGGCAGCGTGTCTTGTGGTTGGCATGGTGTTAATCAAATTGGCACACCTTGCAACTCAATCAGGAATGGGTAAGGCGGCCCAAATAGAGTACGCCATTAAACAGAAAAACAGGATCAGGGATGCTCATCAAGAAAAAATTGCCGGGATACTGCGCCGCGCCGCCACCGCACGCTTTGCAGCACAAACATCTATTTTTTGGTCGGCCTTAAAAGTAATCATTGCGGCTGACCTGAAGGTGCGCTCTATTGTCAAGTCGGTCCTGTGTACGGTGACCGACACACTTACCCCCAAGCTTTTCCCGTGCCCACCCGTTGCCTGCGCGTGAGCGTCGGCGGGTCATCGATCCCGTCCGCCGGCTGCGTGGGCGCGCAAAAACTCCAACCATCCCACTGGGATCAACTTTTAAAAGTTGATCAGAATGCAAACTTTGGAACTGTTGGCTGCGGCCGATGTTGCGAAGATACTCAAAATCAGTGCCGCCTCCATTTGGAACTGGCAATACGGGCGCAAAAAGCCGCCACCCGGCTTTCCGCCGCCCGTCAAAATTGGTACATCGGTTCGGTGGCGCTCATCGGACATCCAGGCGTTTATCCTGGGTCTGCCCATCACGACCACGGGCCGAATCCCGCAGCCTGAACTGGCCCAACCAGCTCTGGCTGCGGTGACTCTGCTCAAGCCGGTGCGTGGCCGGGGTCGGCCTCGCAAAATTCAGACTGGCGGGTTGGGTTGATGCGTCCAAAACGGACTTTTGAACAAAACCTGGCACTGGCCAAAGCAAGGGGGCAACGAACTTCGGCGCTGCAAACAGTTGTTGCAGAAAGGTCTTTGGAGGTGCAGTTGCCATTGTGGGCTGAGGTTTGCCGGGGTGTTCCCAATAGCGTCCTGCGATCGGCCCTGTTTGGGGTGGTCCGGCGTGGCCCTCGGTCATTCCAACAGCGCGTGCAGAAAGCCAGCGTCGAAGGGATCAGGATCATTCACACGGGCCCGCAACTGGATCAGGCGGATCTGGATGTCTGGGAGCAGGCGCTGCAACTGGCCCGTACCGGTGGGCTTGGATGCAGGATTCAATTCACCGCATCCCAGTTCTTGAAAAGTATTGGACGCGGCAACGGCAAAAGCCAGCATGAGTGGCTCAAGGGCGCCTTTGCTCGACTGGCGGCCAGCGTGGTGGAAATCAAGGATGGACACCGGGCGTATTTCGGGGCCATCCTGAGCCACGGTGGCAGGGACGATCAGACCGGCCGTTACGTCATCGAGATGAATCCGAAGCTCATCGAGCTCTATGGTCTGGACGGCTGGTCAAGCGTGGAATTTGACCAGCGTATGGCGCTCAAAAAACGGCCACTCGCCCAATGGCTGCATGGCTACTACAGCTCCCATGCCAAGCCCTTTCCAGTCAAGGTTGAAACCCTGCATCGGCTGTGTGGCAGTCAAAACACAGCCATCAAAGCGTTCAGACAAGACTTGCGGTCAGCCCTGGAAAAACTGGAAGAGGTGACACACTGGCATTGGGAAATCGATGCTTCAGACTTGGTGCATGTGTCGAAAGCACCAACGGCGAGTCAAGCAAAGCATCTCTTCAAACGCAGGCTTACCCACAGTCGATCCTGAGTTATCCACAGAAGCACGGCATAGCACCTACCAAAAACCACGGCATAGCACCTACCGGCACGGCATAGCACATACCAAATCACGGCATAGCACCTACCAAGTCACGGCATAGCACCTACCAAAAAAGTTAAAAAAATGTCAATTTATTCAACCAAATCAATGGGTTGGAAGTATCTCAAAAAGAAGCTAATCTGTCTTTAATCTATTTCTAATCTGCCGCTTGCAAAAAACGTGTGGTTGTGTGGTCGATCAGGACCGCAAAAATGCCGGGTTCAGCAGGTCATTTGCTTCAAACATCGCGACTTCACTGACAGCCAACCCGAGCTCATCACGGCTGCGCTCAGCCACTTGCACTCCAGCGGTATCAAGCACCAGCCAACCAGGCTGATGTCTTTTTTCCAACTGGAGTAGATCGTGCATTTCCAAACAACCAAGCTCACCAAATCTCTCAAAAGGCTTGCCACGTCAGTCACATTCGGCGCTGCCGGACTTGCATCCCAGATCGCCCATGCGGGCCCAGCTCTGCCTTGGGACGGCCCCATCACTACGGTCGTCAATAACCTGACCGGACCAGTGGCCACCGGCATTTCGACCGTGGCCTTCCTGGCTGCCGGTGCGGCACTGATTTTTGGTGGTGACGACTTGGGTGGGATTGCAAAGAAATTGCTGTACGTGGTGCTCGGCGTGGCACTGATCGTTTTTGGCGCCAACTTCCTGAGCATGATCGGTCTGGTCAACAGCGGCGCCTTGATCTGATGGTCCGTCGTTTCTGATCGCAAATCATGGCTGATCAAAGTTCAGACATCGGCGCCGATTTTTCAGTGCCGCTGCATCAATCCATGCTCAGGCCCATGCTGCTGCTGGGTGCTGAGCGCGAACTGATCCTGGCGCTGGGCATCGTGGCTGGTGTGTTCATTGTTTCCTTGTTTCAACTCTGGGCCGCCATTTTTGGTCTGATTTTGTGGGCCGTCGGAGCCTGGGTGTTGACCCGTGCAGCCAGTTTTGATCCCCAACTCTCCAAGACGTTCGGGCGTAGTTTGCGCTACCGCAAGCTTTACAAGAGCGCGGCAACACCGTTTGCGTCGCCGCGCAAATTCGGAGGCTGAAAAATGCTCTTGAAAGAATTTCGCAGCCAGGCCCAAGGCCTGCCGGATCTGTTGCCCTGGGCGGCGCTGATCGACAACGGCGTGGTACTCACAAAATCTGGCGGCCTGATGGCGGGTTTTGAATTTCGCGGCCCGGACCTGGACAGTGCCACCAAAGAGGAACTGGCGGCCGTGTCGGCTCGCATCAATGCGGCCCTGGCCCTTGATGATGGCTGGAGCCTGAATGTGGATGCCGTGCGCCGTCAATCCCCTGGTTACCCAGCGGACGGCGCTTTTCCGGACCGTACCACCCGACTCCTGGACGATTGCCGCCGTCTCGCGCATGAAGGCGACTGGGCTGGTTTTCAAAGTGACTACACGCTGGTCTTGTGCTGGCATCCAGACCGTGATGCTGCGGCAAAAGCCGAAATGCTGTTTGTGGATGGGGCTCAAAAGACCGGAGTGGCAGAGCGCAGTTTGAGCCGCTTCAAAACTGTTCTGGCTGAAATCGAATCGCGGCTGGCAGGAACGCTCAAGATCCGTCGCCTCCTTGACACAATTGACGACGAGACCGGATCGGTCGAGAGTCAGCTTCTGGCGCATTTGGCTTCCTGTGTCGCTCTGGCACCGCACGCCAGTTTCGTCATGGGTACGGTGCCGATGTACCTTGACGCGGTACTGGGTCAACATGACTTTGTGACGGGGTTCGAGCCCCGGATTGACGACAAAACCGCCATTTGCATCGCCGTGACGGGCTTTCCTGGCGCCAGTTTCCCCGGCATCCTGGACTTCTTGTCACGCTTGCCAGTGGAATACCGCTGGTCAAACCGCTTCATCTTCATGCCGGAGCGTGAGGCTGACAAGGCGTTGGGCAACTACCGTTCAAAGTGGGCGCAAAAGCGGCTTTCGCTGATGAATCTGATGCGCTCAAGTCAGGGTGGTGGTGTCACGCACGTGAATGCAGATGCGGACGACATGGCTGCGGATGCGGTCGCGGCCATGGCTGAAGCCAGCAGTGGCCTGGTGCGATTTGGTTATTACACCAGCGTCGTTTTGCTCTCCAGTGCGAATCTCCAGCAATTGCGTGATGCGGCTCAGTACGTGACAAAAATGATCGCCAATGCAGGGTTCTCAGCGCGCGTTGAGTCGGTCAATGCGGTGGAAGCCTATCTGGGCAGTATGCCTGGCAACCTCTTTGCCAATGTGCGCCGACCACTGGTCAACACCTTGAACCTGGCGCACTTACTGCCCCTCACAGCCATTTGGGCCGGCCCGGATGCTCACTCGTGTCCGTTCTATCCTGAGCATTCGGCGCCGCTGTTGCAGGCAAAAACTGATGGTGCAACGCCATATCGACTGTGTTTGCACGCTGGCGATTTAGGCCACACGGCCATCATCGGACCGACCGGATCGGGCAAGTCCACCCTGTTGGCAACGCTGGTGGCGCAGCATTTTCGGTATCCAGGCGCGCAAGCCTTTGTCTTTGACAAGGGCTATTCCATGTTCCCCTTGGTGGCTGCGGCCGGTGGCCAGCATTACGAAATTGCGGGAGAATCAGACAACATCACGTTTTGCCCCTTGGGGCAAATTGACGGTGAAGTTGAGCGCACCTGGGCGGCTGAATGGCTTGAAAGCCTGGCAGAACTGCAAGGTGTGGCCATGTCACCAGAACTGCGCAAAGAGCTCTTTCGCGCCGTCAACCAGTTGGCGGCTTCAACCGACTGCGCGGAGCAACGAACACTATCGAACTTTCTGCTGACCTTGCAGGACAACCGTCTGCGTGAAGCGCTGGAATACTACTCGCTGCGTGGATCAGCGGGGCGGTTGCTGGATGCCGAAAGCGATGGACTGCAGGCGGACATCTTCCAGGTCTTCGAGCTTGAACACCTGATGGCTCGCGGCGAAAAGATCGTGCTGCCCGTCCTTGCCTATTTGTTTCACCGGCTTGAACAGCGTTTTCTGGGTCAACCCACCTTGTTGGTGCTTGATGAGGCCTGGATCATGTTGGGGCACCCAGCCTTCAGGGCCAAGATTAGGGAATGGCTGAAAGTGCTGCGCAAATCGAACGTGGCGGTCATTTTTGCCACCCAGTCCCTGAGCGATTTATCTGGCAGTGGCATTGCGGACGTGATTTTTGAGTCTTGTCCCTCAAAAATTCTGTTGCCCAACCCGCAAGCGCAAACCGAAGCCTCGTGCGGGCTGTATCAAGCGATTGGACTCAACCGTCGGCAAATCCAGATCGTCAGCAATGCCATACCTAAGCGCCAGTATTACCACCTGCACCCGGACGGCTCCCGCGTTTTTGAATTGGGACTGACTCCGCCGGAAATGGCTTTTGTTGGGGCCAGTGGACGCGAGGATTTGGCGCGGATTCGTCATCTGCAAAAGCTGGGTGCCCGCACCTGGCCGTCTGCCTGGCTGCGGGAACGCGGCCAGTTCGACGCTGCACGTTTGTGGGATAGCTATTGACTGTGACAGGTCAGTAAAAGAGCATCTGGCCCGACGCTCACACAGTCATCCCCCTGTGTCACCACGGTTTTACTGGTTGTTTGATTGTGGGAGGGCCACTGTCGCATTTGGGCTATTTTTATGCGTGAATGGCCGCGAGCGCTTCAGGGTTGGCTGCAACGATCTTGAGCAATGCGCGCGCAGGACCTGCGGGACGCACTCGCCGTTGTTCCCAGTTTTGCAGCGTCTTGGGTTTGACGCCAATCAGGTAAGCAAAACGACTCTGCGACAAGCCGGTGTTTTCGCGAATCGCCTTCACGTCGGGTTCAGGAAAATCCCGAATGCGCACGCCATGCACCTTCTCGCCACGCATGTGCCGTCCCATGTCCTGCACACTGCTGAGCAACTCGTCAAATTGTGTTTCATTCATTTCGATTCTCCGTTTTGATCACCGCTTGCATCGCCTGCGCCAACCGCCGTAGCTGGTCTGGGCTCAGGTTGGCAGTAACGTTCTTTGCGTAGGCATAGACCAAGTAGCACTGCTCCCTGCTCACCCAGTGGTAATAAATCACCCGGGCGCCACCACGTTTTCCCCGGCCGGGCAACGGAACACGCAACTTGCGCAACCCAGCTCCGCCTGGGATCACGTCACCAGCGTCAGGGTTTTCCAGCAAGGTGTTCTGCAACTCGGTCAAATCTTCGTCCGAAAACAGGTCATTTGCACAACGAATGAAGATGGGGAGTTCAACAAAAACCATACGAGCATTATCCGCTAGAAGCGCATAACCTTGCAACTCCACCTCCGACTTCACCTCCGACAAGTGCCAACTTGCATCGGGCCGGTATAGACCAACAGCACCTTTACAAGGAAACTCTGATGCGGTTCAAAAAATTGCTTTCCAGCGCCACCATTTCGGGTGTACTTGCTTTCGCGTCAATACCATCCGCTCACGCCGGTGGCGGTGGGTTTGTGGGTGCCATGGAAGCCACCCAGTGGTTGAACAATGCCGAGCTGGTCAATGTCTATTCAAGCAATCTGGAGCAGTTGCAGCAGCAAATCCAGATGTACCAGAACATGTACCAGAACACGCTTGGAATTCCAATTCAGGCGTGGAGCGGCATTGCGGGACGTTTGACTTCGCTGGTCAACACGATACAGAACACACAAGGCATTGTGAACGCAACCGTGAATTCCATCACCGATATGCAAACGACCTACGGCAATGGCAATTTGCTGTCGAACCAGCAGCAAAATCTGATGAATTGGAACAAAGGCTTGAACAACCAGATTGGCGCGGCATTGCAGCAACTGGGCTACAACGCCAATAATTTTTCAACCACGCAAAGTGCTTTGCAGCAAATTCAGCTGGCATCCCAAACGGCGGCCGGTCGCTTGCAGGCGATCCAGGCTGGCAATCAAATTGCCGGCATGATGGTCAATGAAACCCAAGCACTGCACGGCACCATCATTGCGGCGGAACAGGCCCGACTGAATGCCATCGCCAAACAGGAAAACGAAAAGTACCAAGACGAGCTTTTGTACCGCAACTTCTTTCGTAACCATTCCGGCCAATACTGAGCGGAGTGCTATCGATGCGGGTCGCCATTTTTCTGCTGCTGTGCGGCATCACGCCATGGGCGAATGCCGCTGGCATGATGGACACGCTGGTGAGTCAGGTTCAAGGGGCATCCGGCGGCTGGATGGCGACTGCTTTGGGTTACGCCACCAATTTGTTCTTTGGCCTGGCTGCACTTGAATTCGCCTGGTCGGCGATTCAGCTCACGCTCAAAAAGTCAGAGCTTTCGGAAATCATGGTGGGGACCTTGTTCAAGGTCATGTCCCTGTCATTTTTTGCCATGGTACTGATCAAAGCGCCCGAGTGGATACCTGCCATCGTCAATTCCTTCAAGGCAGCAGGTGTCGGTGTGGGTGGCACTTCGGTTTTGTCACCCTCAGCGGTATTTGACCAAGGGTTGCAAGTAGCCGCCAGCCTGATGCAGTTCTCCAACGATGCCGCGCCCAGCACCGGCAGCATGATCATCAACACCTTGACAAACTCTGGCCAGGGTCTGGGCAAATTCATGTTGAGCTCCATCATCATTGGCGTTGCCTCTGTTTTCATCATTCTTGGCTACGGTCTGATTGCCGTTCAACTGCTCATCACATTGGTTGAGTCTTATTTGATTATTGGCGGGGGTGCCTTGATGCTCGGGTTTTCCGGCTCACGCTGGACGCACAATTTGTCTGAAAAATACTTTGGCTATGCGATTTCCATTGGCGTCAAGCTGTTCACGATTTATTTGATCATTGGCTTCGGTGACAGCTTCACCCAAGCCCTGAAAGACACCATTGCCGCGGCTTACGCGGCGCACCCCGAAGGCCCCAGTTTTGGAGACTATTTGGGTGTGGGGGGCGCGTCACTTTTCTATGGTGTCACTGGCTACATGGCACCCGGCTTGGCGGGGTCGATGCTCAATGGCACGGTGGCCATGTCGCTGCAAAGCGCTGGCACGGCGGCTGGCATGGTGGGTGGTGCGCCGGTGGCGGCGGGTCTGGCTGCAAGTGCCGCCGGTGCGCGCGCGCTGGGGCTTGCTGGCGGCGCCATGGGCGCATTGCTGCCTGTGCAAAAGGCAGCGGGTGCGATTGGTGGCTCTTCTGCTGGCGTCGGCTTTGGCGGTGGCATCAGTGGCACGGTCAATGCCAACAACCCATTTCAGTCCGGTTCTGGTCCAAGCAATACCAGCAATACCAGCAATATCACAAAATCCAGCAGCGCAAACAGTGGCGGCACCGGTATAGCGCCTTTGCTGGCTTTGCCGGGTCCATCCGTTTTACCCACTGCATCGAGCCCTGCTAGCCAGTCTGCTAGCCAGTCTGGTCGAGCTCGCACATCCAGTGAAAGCACTGTCCCTTACAACGCAGCGCCTAGTCCGTCTGAGAGTCCGTCGGTTCGACGTGGCATGAATGCGAGCGGCCAAAGTTTGGGCAAATCTCAAGCGCCAGGTTTTGTTGACCCGCGTTTTGACCCGTCTGCCACGCCGGGTGGTGGCGCCAAGCAAAGCACCAACGAAACCGGCGGCACGTCTGCCAATTCGTTCGATGCACGGTCTTTCCAACAGCGATTTGAGGCGGACTACAAGCAACATCCGGGCGGACTGGCAGACAAACTCAACAGCTTTTCAAAGCGCTTGCAACATGCTGCGGATCGAAGAAAACCGCATTGGGTGAGTGATGGTCATTTGGGTCACGCACCGGGCTTGCGCATGGGGCTCGATACCTGAGGAATCACGGTGCGCTCGCTACAAATCATTGAGAACTACCTCGTTGCACGCGGCTGCGAAATTCAAAAGGTCAAAGACCATTTGGTTGAATTTCGTTTACAGGGTGAAACCAGCCGTACACCCGGAGGACGGCTGTCCCTGGCGCGCGATGGCTCTCTCAAAATGTGGCATCGCTATGCAGAAAAGGGACTGGCAGCGGGTGAGCCGTGGCATGCCTCTGGAGGCATCCGTCTTGGCGACAAATCGACCCCGTCACTTGCAACCCATATCGACCAGTTGAGCGCGGCCAAAGAACTGTCAGCACTGACCAAAGTACCTAAATTTTCTTCAGAGCCCCAACAACGCCGCTCATATGACCCGGAGCAAGTGTGGCGGGCGGCTGATGATCTGTTGCAAACGGCTGGTCTGATTCCGTCACGGCTGCACGGGCGCTATCGCGATGGCACTGATCCAAAACCCGTCTACAAGTTGCTGGTGTCCAAAGATGGCGTTGCAACCGCCTTTTCATTCCGGGGCGACATTACTCTACCTGCACCATGGCGGGAAGGCCGACAAACGAGCGATGGCAAGAAAACCATGTATGTGACGGGACGCGATTTGGGACTGGATGGTGATCTTGCGCCACCCCGGTCTTCATCTGCTTTGCCGCGCCCGGCGCCTGCTGAGTTGCGTACAACTGACCTGGATCTGAATCGAGACACTTGCAAGTCTTGGATGGCAGGTGTTACCCCACCAACGGACCATCGTCACCTTGTCAAAGGCAATGCCGTTCTGGATGGCGCGGAGTTGCGGGTGTACCCGACAGAGCACAGATTTGCCGGCACGATCCTGGTCCCCATGTTTCGTCCTGATCCGATGGGGAGGCCAGACACGCTGGAACTGTGTGGTGCGCAACACCTGATGCCCAAAGTCGCGTTCAACACCGACAAAATCATGGCAAAAGGCTCTCACACCGTTGGCGCCTTCGTGCCTTTTCCAGGGCCTGATTCATTGATCAAAGCACTGGCCAGCGATGCCCTGGCTCCAATACAAGCGTGGCTGGCGGTTGCTGATAAAAGCAAATCGCTGGTGATCTGCGAGGGGGTGGCAACCGGACTTGCGATTCAGCAAAGCGGTGCGGGCAACACACTTTGCGCGTTGTCGTCGAACAATGTGATGGCGGTCGCAAAATGGGTAAAGCAAACGGGCATGTCGGATTTGTTTTCGGGTGTCGTCATTGCAACAGATCATGACATCGGCCGGACTGAGGCTGGAAGACTCAAATCAAACGCCATCCCACGGGCTTTGGAGGCTGCAAAGCTGACGGGGTTCGCTTTGGCTGTGCCTCCAGCGAACAGTCAAGTTGGCGCTGATGCACGGGACTTGCTCGGTCAGGGCGGTCCCCAGGCCGTGCGTGACTTCATTGCCAGCGCTGTTTCGGCTGCTGATGTGGAGAAAGCGAGGGTTGACATTTTTTTGCCTGTCAAAGAAAGTCAACTGGCTGCTGAGCCTGAAGTCGAACGGTGAACCCAAACACCAACAGACCGTGCAGTGACCAGATGGGTGTTCAGGTAACAAGCTGGTTAGCTTGCAACGCATTCATCTGGTGATGGTGAGTTGCAGGTAACGCCTTAAATGAAGAGGTTCGCTTTCTTTCTTGAAATGATATGAACTCAACAGTGCCAAGTTTCCCAGTGGTGTTCACGCCGCCATCCGTTCTCCCTCAGTGGGCGGGTCATGGCGGCGATATTTGGCCATGATTTTCATCAGGTTAGGGGCCAAAGCGGGAACCGCTATAAGTCCTGGCAGGGTTGAGCGCAGTGCGTGAGCGACGACCAGCTCAGAGGGCGGCATGGCCGGGTTCATGGTACGCAGCCAACTGCGAAAGCAGCGCCAAACCTCTGCCGTGTGGTTAATCGCCAAGTGCTGCAACAAGCCTTGCGCGATACAGCCTAGCTGAACATACACATGGTAGGCGCGCAGCTTTCTGCGAATGGCGGCCCGGTACTCATCCGTGGTTCGATGCAAATACTGATCACCCGTACCCCGGCGCAGCGGCTTCATGTCACGCATCCAGAAGTGATAGCCATAGGCCCCCAGGACATGAACGGCCTGGCGAAAGCCCAGCTCAATCTTGAATCGATAGCCGTAAAGCTGCAAGATTTCCAAAGCTGACAACGAGGTATCAGTGGACAACAGAAAGATCGTCCCGCGCACCGGGTGGTGAACAATGCAAAAACGCACAACGCGCCCCACCGGTTTCCACAACAAGTCCAGCACACGAAAGCGGACCATGACATCGGAGTCGCCATAGACCGGACTGGGCGCGCTGGTAAATGCGCTATCGTCTGTGGCCATGTCCTTTAAGCGAACCTTCTCACCATAAATACGAGGTCGACCTTTGCCAGGGTGGGTGACCTTGGGCGCAGGCAGATACGCCACCGCATTGGTCTTGGCACGTGTGACCAGATGATGCCCGTTCTTCAGGAGCGGGGTGATGACCTTGCCACTGGCATAGTAGGCATCGGCCACCAGCACGACGGGTTTGTTCCAGATGAGTGTGATCGACAGCAGCAACGCCACGAGCTTGTCCAATAGCGTCTTGGAATCCCGGTTGGAGAACACCAGTCCCTCGTGAATGCGGGACGTCAACGGCACAGCCGCCACTTGGCCACCAGCAGAGTGCACCAGAAGAGACAGGGCCCGAAACGAATGCCCCATGATGTACTCTGGCTTGGTATTGTTCTGCGACTCCTGGTGCAGCAACTTGACAGCGGGCATGCGTTTACCCTCCTTGGGTGCCTTGATGCCATCAGCCAGGCAGACCAAACGGGTGCCGACCTGAAATGGGCGAAACAGCACCAGGCACAGGCGCACCCAGCAGGACGTCAGGGCCTCAAGGTTAAGCGCCTTGCTGTGAAACAGATGCAGAAGTCGCTGGTAGGCATCCTCGCGCAAGTTCAATACCCGCACAAAGCTGGTGACACCCAAGTTGTCAGAGCGGCAGCACAAGCCGATCAAAACCAGAGTCATCCACACAAAGGTGAGTGAGCGCTTGCAGGCCGGGCGCAAAAAGGCCACTGCTTGCAGCCATTGAATCCATAGCAACATGGGACATCTCCTGGGCCAGTGCCAGAGGTCACGAGGGTGGGTCACAAGCCGATAGCATTATAAAGCTATCGGCCGTAAGCCGATATACTTTCAATACCAAAACCACCGGGATTTGTGCCATGGACACCCGCCGCGAAGCAACTCTCCAGCGTCAGATTGAGAAGGTCAAGCGTGACCTCACAGCCTTGGGTGACTTGCGCCCGGGCAGTCTGTCGACCCAGTACAACGTTTGCGGCTCCCCGGGGTGCCGCTGCAAGGCTGACCCACCCGTCAAGCACGGGCCCTACTACCAGGTCAGCTACACCCGCAAGGGCAAGAGCAGTACCAAGTTCGTCAAGAAGGAGGATTTGGCAACAGTGCGCAAGCAGCTCAAAAACTATGAGCGCATGAAGCTGTTGATGGAAAAGTGGATTGACTTGGCGATGGAATTGTCAATATTGCGGCTGACCAAAAAACCGACGGAATAACGGGGAGAACTTGTCACTGTCCAGATATGAATCATAGGGTAATATTCGGTGATATCCGATGTTTTGTATCAGTGAATCCCGAGAATCAACCATCCCAGCGAAATCGTGCTGTGGCCCATCTGCAGGCCACGGGCATGTCGCGCCTGAGTGAATTGACTGCAAAGGGCATTACTGCAGCGACGGTGTCGCGCCTTGAGCGAGAGGGCGTTCTCGTTCGCCTTGCCCGAGGGCTGTATCAGCTGGCAGACGCATCTCTCGATGTGAATCACACCCTTGCCGAGGCATCCAAACTTGTTCCCAAGGGGGTCATCTGCCTGACGTCGTCCCTGGCGTTCCACAGTTTGACTGACCAGATTCCGCCCAAGGTCTGGATGGCCATTGGTTCGAAAGACTGGCACCCCACATTTAAATATCCGCCGGTTCGTTTCGCTCGTTTCTCAGGGCCACGCCTGCTACATGGTGTTGAAAGCCACGTCATTGACGGGGTATCCGTGCCGATCTTCGGCGTGGCTAAAACCATTGCAGACTTGTTTCGGTATCGGCAGACCATAGGCATCAACGTCGCACTGGAAGGTCTACGCGAGGCACTCAGACAAAAAAAGTCTTCGCCCGCCGAAATAGCAAGAGAGGCGGTTGACGCCAAAGTCTGGAAAATCATGGAGCCGTACATGAGTGCGTTGACATCCCATGGCTGAGCCCAAGAAACCACGAGACGTCGGCACATCGGTGCGCGCCCGCCTGCTGACGCTGGCACGCCAGAAGGGGCAGGCCTTTGACCTTTTGCTGACGCGCTATGCCAATGAGCGACTTCTGCATCGGCTCAGTCTGTCGCCCCATCGCGATCGGTTCGTACTCAAGGGTGCGATGTTGATGACGACTTGGTTCGATGATCCGCACCGTCCGACACGCGATGTTGATTTTCTGGGTTATGGCGATTCGGCTCCGGATGCGATGCTCGTCACGTTTCGTGAGATCTGCGCCATTGAGGTAAACGACGGCATGGTGTTCGACATCGATGCGCTGCGCGTGGAGTTGATCCGCGAAGAGCTTGAGTATGGTGGCTTGCGTCTTCGCACCACTGGGGGGCTCGCTGGTGCGCGTATTACCGTCATCATTGACATAGGCTTTGGCGACGCCATTGAGCCCGGCCTTGACGAAGTCAATCTGCCGGTCCTGCTCGATCTGCCGCAGCCTAGACTGCGCGTCTATGCCCGCGAGACGGTGATTGCCGAAAAATTTCAGGCCATGGTCATGCTCGGGTTGGCCAACAGCCGTATGAAGGACTTCTATGACGTGTGGATTCTGAGTCGGAGCTATGAATTTGATGATGACCGCCTGCCTCGGGCCATCGCGGCTACGTTTGAACGGCGTGGCACGGCCATTCCGCGTGAGGCACCCTTGGCATTGACGCAGGCTTTTGCGTTCGACTCAGGCAAGCAGCTACAGTGGGCTGCCTTCGTTCGCGATTTGGCCATCGAAATCCCAGCGCTTGAAACGGTGGTGACAGACCTCGCCGGATTTTTGATGCCAAACGCGCAACGTGCAAGAGAGCGGTCTTAGCTGACAGCGGTCTTAGCTTGATCGGCTGGGTTCTTGCAATTGCTGCAATTCTTTCGGCGTACAACGGGTAGTTTTCCCGTCGGTTGACACTGCGCGGCGCGCCCGAGCAATCGATGCCCATTTTGTGTTGCTTGCGCCAGATCGGTATTTGGCAACAGCACTCAAAAAGGACGCTTGCATGTCAAAACAGAATCCATACCTCAACGCTCGCCGGGAGTGGGATGAGCGATACGGTGGATTGATCTCACGCGCGCGCAATTGGCAACTGATGGCCGCCGGCTCTTTGGCTGTCGCGGTTGTGGCTGTGGTGGGCATTGCGTTCGTCGGGTCCCAGTCAAAGATTCAGCCGTTTGTGGTGGTCACCGACCAACTCGGCTCGCCTGTTGCTGTTGCCCGTCCCGCGCCAGTGGCCAGGGCTGATTTGGACAAAAGGTTGATGGTTGCTCAATTGGCGGCCTTCATCAAAGATGTGCGCTCCATGTTGCCGGATGTTGTTGCCCAACAGGTCACACTGAACCGGGTGTATGCAATGGCGGGGCGCGACGTGGCCGGATTCTTGAATGAATTTTTTAAAGACAACTCGCCGTTTTCGGTCGATGGGTCCGTCACACGGGTCGAAATTTCGTCCGTCATTCCCCAAGGGGGCGAAACCTATCAAGTGTCGTGGGTGGAAACCAAAGCCAAGCCTGGCGCGGCTGCTGTTGCGGAGCATTGGAAAGCGGTTGTCACAGTTGGGATTGATGCCAAGCTGGCAGAAAACCCAAAAGTCGCGCTTTGGAATCCCTTTGGCATTTACGTCAAATCAATCTCCTGGACAAAAGAAGTTCTGTAAAGGTCGTCCTCATGAAAAATTCCCTCATCTCCATTGCCATTCTTTCCTTGACTGCCAGTGCCTTTGCACAATCATCTACGGAAACAGCCCCACAACCCGCTGCCGTCGCAACGACCGACGGGGCTGTCACCACCAAGACACCGGCCCAAGTGTTGACCGCGCAGCCATCAAATGATTTTGAAGCTCTCACTTTGCAGCCGACCCCCGGAACGCAAAAAATCACGTCATCCCCTGAAGTATTGGCTCAATCGCCTATGCTGCCCTCAGCCAAGGTGCAGACCAGAAAGCTTTCCGCCGCCGATGCTGCAAGGCTTGCAGCGGCAAAGCGCTGGGAACAAACAGGCGCGGCTGAGGCGTTGGTGGGTGCCAGTGGTGCTGTCGAATATCCCTATGGCTATTCACGTCCGACCATTACTTGCGCACCCTTGCACGTCTGCTCGGTCGCGCTGCAGGACGGTGAGGCCGTGACCAGCGTTTCGATTGGCGACACGGTGCGCTGGCTAATGCAGAACGCAACAGCCGGGTCAAAGCCGGTAATGATGCTGAAACCCACACAGGCGGGCCTGTCAACCAACCTGGTTGTGACAACTGACAAGGGCCGCATTTATTACATGCATCTGGTGTCCAGTAAAACCGAGTATGTTCCCATGGTGAGCTGGTATGACCCGGCAAACATGACACGCGACTTGAGCGCTGAGGCACAAGCGACAGCACGGCAAAAGGCAGAATTTGAGGCAACGATTGTCGCCACCAAACTGGCCGCTGAACAAGCTAAAGCCCAACGCGTCGTCGCAGACAAGGCCGTTGGCAAACTCGATCCAACCACGCTTGATTTTGGCTACACCTGCACGGGTGAGGCGGCGTTCAAGCCGGCACGGGTCTTTGCCAATGACACGCACACGTTCATCCAATTGCCGCCCGGTGCAGCAGTCAGTGATGCACCCGCCGTGTTCAACAGTTCGAACAATGAGACCGAGTTGCTGAATTCACGGCTTGTGAACGGTTACTACATCATCGATGGCAAGCCAGCCAAACTCAGTCTGGTTCTGGGCGTGGGTACCAGCGCCCAAACTATTCAATGCGAAAAATCAGGGCAGAACAGTTTGTTCAACTGGGGTGCCAAATGATCTTCAGACTGGGCAAGAAATCTTCGACTGCCGATCCGATGGACGCTCAGGGGGACCTTGATGTTGCGGCCATTGATGGCCCCGGTCAGCCACTGAAAATTCATACGCCGCCACCCGGTACAAAGCGACTCTCCAAAAAAGGTCAGTTTTTACTCTTGGGTGGCGCCTCGACGGTGGCATCGGCTATTTTGATCGGTGTGATGATCAGCGGCAAAAGTGGTGATCATGCTGACTCAAAAAAGCAGTTGACGGCCAGTGATGCACCGGGTCAAGCGGCTCCGTACAAGGAAAACGCTGATGACCTCAAGCGGCGAGCCGTTGCAGTCAGGAGTCAACCAACTTTTCAAACAGTTGATGGTCAACAAACTGGGCCGCTAACAGCCCGCTCGGCAGCTCAAGATGGTGTTTCTGGGGGGCCTCAAACGGCCAGTGGCGGCGCATCACCGCCGACACCCGCTGTGGCGCACCGGTTGTGGCTGCAAAAACGCACGTATGAGCGTATCCAGGGACACATCATGGCTTCTGATGCAGCCGAAACATCTGACATCAGCAAGGGTGGTGCCGCCCTGGCTGCTAGAACAACTGCAGGCGGCATCTTGGGTGTGGGTGCTGAGGATGAGCGCCCGGTGGGTGGTCTGGATCAAAGGCTGTCAGCAGCCAATGGGCGTGCTGTGAATGCGCGCGCATCTGCCACTGCTGAAACCATGCGGATGGTGAATTCACCCTCTGGAGTGGCGGGTACAAGCAGCAATTCAGGCTATTTGCCTGCCACTCTGGCTGCTGGCAGCCCTGTCGGTCAGGACCCGGCGGTGGTGGCCCAAGCGCGCAACCGGGCGTTCATGAAGGAAGCTGCTGACAATGGCTACCTGCCGGAATTACTCAAAGATCAAATGGGGGAATTTGAATTGACGGCTGGCTCCGTCATCCCCGCGGTCATGCTGTCTGGCATCAATTCGGATCTGCCAGGAACGATCGTTGCGCAGACCCGCCAAACTGTTTATGCCACCAATGAACCTGACGCTGTGGTGATTCCGCAGGGCTCGCGTCTGATCGGCAGGTACTCTGCTGATGTCGCCTATGGTCAATCGCGGGTGCTGGCGGCTTGGGATGAACTGATTTTGCCAAATGGTTCGCGGATTTCCCTGCGCGGCATGTCGGCGGCCGATGGTCAGGGTCAATCTGGCATTGAAGATCAGGTGGATAACCACTTCTGGAGAACCTGGTCATCGGCGTTGCTGGTGTCGTTTTTGGGCGTTGCTGCCCAACAGTCACAACCCCAAAACCAGGGTGCGTTCAACACGCCGTCCGGCTCGGCTCAAGCCTCGGCTGCCGCCATGAATTCACTGAGTGATGTCAGCTCCAAGATTTTGCAAAAGAATCTGAACATTTCACCAACCCTGCAAATTCGTCCTGGCATGGCTTTCAACGTCATGGTCAACCGGTCGATCATCTTGCCGACGTACCGATGATTTTGAGCACATCAAAGCGAAGCAGAAACTCGTCATTTGGATGGCGCATTGTGTGGTCAAAACGCTTGTTCGACCTCCGATAAATGACACCATCGTTGGCAATCAGAAATCTTCTGCTGGACAGTCCCATTTCAGGACTCAATGTAGAACTGAAGCTGCACCACAGCAAACCTTGTACTTTTTGCCACTTCCACAAGGGCAAGGTTCATTGCGCCCCACTTTTCCCTGCATAGACTTGGCAACCTGCCGCTCATAGACAGCGCGCCTGTATGGCAGCCAATATTCATACATGGCCACGACCGCCTCTGGGATCTGCAGTGCCAGCTTGCCGCGCTGGGCTGGTGTTTTTGTCAGCTTATCCTGCTCAGGCGAGAAGTCGTCTTCACCCAGCAATCCGATTGGCCGGTACCAGGCTTGCCCTTGAGGGGTTTTCAAAAGGGGTTCCCAATCTTTCCAGCACAGTTTCATGCCTTCCGTGAAACCGTAGGCCCATCCTTCAGCGTCATCGTATTCTTTCCCGCGATACTCACTGGTGCACCAGATGGGGTATATCTCGCGTGGTAGTTGCTCCACTGCAGCAATGATGCTGTTGAAGTGACGCATGATCAGGCTCAGGACGCGGTTAAGTTGCTCAATGCTTTTGACCGGTGGCATCATGCTGTCCCCTTCGCCCCATATGCCTGGCATCCATTGTTGAGGCATCAGTGACGTAGGGCCAATAGCGATGGCATGCAAATACCCATCAAGGGTATCCGAGGTCATGGATTCATCAGACTGCACCTCAAAGAGCAGGAATTGATCGAGTTCCTGCAACTCAATTTCTGTCAAAGGTTCGAATGGGGTGATCATTGGTTGGGTGGCATCAATTCGTTGCCCTATTATCCGACCGAGAAGTGTCTTTGGGAACCGGTCGCAGGATGCAGGTCAGACCACTGAATTCGATGTCGAGCAACACCAGATAAATTGGATGGTTGCTTTATCTATTGACCCATTTCATACATGTGAATTTTGGTTCCCAATTAGCAGCAGTCAATCACACAACGTCGCCATCGAACATCGAACATCACCCAACCCGGTGCTGCCGGTTACGAAAGTCAGCGGGAGAAATGCTTCCACAACAAGGTCTCCGCAAGCCTTGATGGGCGTTCGCGTGGACTCAAAGCAGTCAAGGCTTTGCACCATGACATGTGTATGAAGGAAAAGTTGGTGCCTGGAGGCATATTGGAGCCAGTCGATGGAAAGTCATTCCTATTCTTCGGCACGAACTACAAAACCAGCGACTTCATGGCCGACGGATTACTTTTATGGTGGCAGTACAGGGAGCCAGAACTGCCAGAGATTAAGCAGCTCATCATCAACTTGGACAACGGTCCGGAATGCAATGGGCGGCGCAGCCAGTTTCTCTTGCGCATGACAGAGTTTGCGGATCTGACAGGGCTGTGTGTGCGACTGGTTTACTACCCGCCCTATCACAGCAAATACAACGCTATTGAGCGCTACTGGGCAGGGGTGGAGAAATCCTGGAACGGTTACTTGCTCAGCACGGTGGATACGGTCATCAATCGAGCTGGTAATTTTTGCTGGAAAGGCGTGCGCACAATGGCATGCTTGGTGGATGCTATTTACGAGAAGGGTGTCAAACTATGCAGCATCGAGAAAAGAGACCTTGAGCAACGACTGGAACGATCCGAAGAGTTAAATTATTGGGACATAACAATTCAACCTAAACCGGTATTTTTGTACTTTCTATATCCCTAAGCATCCATGACCCCGAACTGCATGGACTGCATGGACTGCCGCGCTACGCTCGCAGTGACGAAGGCTCTGTTCAAGGTCCGTGTGCGGTATCTGGCCGGATTCGGGGGGCTCGCAATGACAGCCATTTAGACATCAATCTCCACCGAATCCCCATGCAGTTCCATCAGTTCCCGCCTCGCCCTTGCCCATTAGCTTGGTCATTAGTTCCGACGTCTGCAGCACACTCAAGCTGCCCAAATGCACGGAGTGCTGGCAAACCCTCCAACTGCCATGTTGTGTGGTAAGATGGGACAATTAGGGTGTATCGTTGCGGCTCCCTTGAGCCGTCGCCAAAAGCGGCATAGTGGTTTCAGGACCGCGTTGGAAATCAACAGATAGGGATGAACATGTATTCACATTTCATGGTGCCAGTGGATGATTCCATGCTGTCTATGGCGAACACAGAAACAGCCGTTCAACTTGCGTTGCGCTTGGAAGCAAAAATCACATTTTTTCATGCTACTCCCGACTTGGCGGCAACGGGTGACGGTGCACTGCTGAAGACAATTTCTCCGCAAAAGTTCTCAGCGGCAGCCGTTGGCGATACTCATGCTGTACTGTCAAAAGCGAGGGCGGCTGCAAACGCGGCGGGTGTGGCATGCGAAACAAAGCACAGAGTCTGTGACCGACCCGCCGAGGCAATTCTGGAAGCTGCGGATTTGAGCGGCTGTGACCTGATTGTCATGGCCTCGCGAGGCGTGCGTGGCGTTGCCAGTTGGTTGCACAGCTCCCAGACAGAACGGGTGTTGCGTCACTCACCGATCGCCTTGCTGATCACGCGAGTGGCTTCAAGTGATCCCATCAAGGCGAGTGAGCGGGCACTGGCTATCATTCAAGATGAACACCGTTCCATCGCCGTGGTGATGCGCGGCATGCTGGATCTGCTGAAGCAGGCCAGCGAGCCGGGGGAAATTCTGGATCTGCGCAGCATAGAAGCCATGCTGACCTACATGCAGGACTTCCCGTTGCAGCTGCACCACCCGAAGGAAGAGCGTTACATCCACCGTTGGCTACGCGAGCGTGCGCCAGAGTCTGAGAAAGTTCTGCTTGAGCTAGAAGCTCAGCATTTGCGCGAACATTCGCTGGTTGATGAAGCCGTCAAATGCGTGAGCAACGCGAAAGCGGGAAACTTGGCGGCGCTCGACGCGCTTGAACCTCAAATCAACGCGCTTGCCGAAGCCATATGGAAGCACATGCAGCTTGAAGAGAGTGTCATCCTGCCGATGGCCAGACTACATTTTCTGGACACCGATTGGCAGGAGATCGCTGTTGCCTTTGAAAGCAACAAGGATCCCAGTTTTGGCGAATATCCGGCAACTGAATTTCGTCGGCTGTTTACGCGCATTGCAAACTTGCTCCCATCCGTCTAAAGTGGATTCCATTGTCAAGACAATTTTTCAGTCAATTTAAGCTGGTCCCGTTTTCATCGCAACTGCACGGCGTTGCCCCGGTTTTTTGACTTGGTTTTCGGACTTCCTTTCTTCCATTTCAAATCACTACTGTCCGGTCAAAAGTCGAACAAAATCAATTGGTTAGCGAAGGGTGCCGGTTGGTTTTGTAAGTCATCGGCCTGCAAGGCGCATGAAACCTGGGTTTTCTCAAAAACCGAGACCGACAAAATCTGTAGACAAGTGTAGAGCGAGGATTTCAGTTGCAGCTCCTTTTTGACAATGGCGATCAACACGTAGGTGGCGATGGCGCACCAGATTTGCGTCTTCACCGCGTTCTCGCTGGTGCCCAAAAACTTCTTGATACGCAGATGCTGCTTGATCCACTTGAAGAACAATTCGACCTGCCAACGGTCCAGACTTCTTGAACTGCCTTTGGGACCTCCAAAACAGCCAAATCCGGCCTGCGTTTGCCGCCGTGCGCAACTGACTCCCTACAATGTGCGCAGCGCAACTCTTGCACGCTGCGCAATCGGTCACGATCAACCGGAATCAGCGGTCACGATCGCCGGAATACACAAACTGGCTCCTGCACCTCCTCCGGCTTCCTCAGCCAGCTTCGCACCGTGTTGCGCGACAGGACCCTGCGCTTGGCTATCTCATGCAACGACACCTTGTCGCGCAGGTGCATTCATCGACTTCTTCCCAACATTTCAATGGTGATCACCTTGCTTCTTCCTTGCCTAATATTTAGGCAGGGCAAGTAAAGCACATGAGTCAGTTTTGAAGCGGCACATGCCCCAGTGGATCGATTTTCAGTCGACGGCAACAGATTATGAGGCTCAGCTTCACTCAGGTGCTGAGACCCTTGTAGAGCATATAGGCCGCGAGTAAGTAAAAACTGCCGGCAAACACCAATTTGAGCTTGTCTACGGGAATGCTGTGTACCACCCGGGCGCCCAGCGGCGCGGCGAGGACGCTGCAAAAGGCAATTATGGCCAACGCCGGCAACCAGATGTAGCCGAACGAGCCCACCGGCAAGTCCTGCACGTTTCGCCCGCCGATCACGTAGCCCAGCACGTTTGTAACAGCAATCGGAAATCCAAGCGCGGCAGAAGTGGCCACGGCGCTGTGAATCGCCACGTTGCGCCGAGTCATGAAAGGCACGCTGAAAGTGCCGCCGCCTACACCAACCAAGCCCGAAATAAAACCGATAGCTCCGCCCGCCGCCAACTGACCCGCCGTACCAGGCATTTCGCGTCTGGGTTTAGTTTTTTTGTCAAGCAACATCTGTGTTGCCGAAAAAATCACGAACAAGCCGAAGACAATAGCCAGGTAAGCGCCTTTGAGCAGCGCGAACACCCCCAAGCTGCCAATGAGGATAGACAGCGGTGCGTTCGGCAGGGTCTGCATGGTGCATGCCATGCAATACACTGACTTCCTCTACCGCCCGCGCCGACCTGAGGAGTTGGATACCACGCAAGGGGGCGGCGTGGTCTTTAGCCAGGCCGCGCACCAAGTGGACATCGTGCGCCTTCTGGCCGACGGCGAGGTTACCAGCGTGCGCGCTATCACAGGTCGCTGGGATCCCACCCGACCTACCGAGGGGGCCTACAGCGCGCTGCTCACGTTTGCCAACGGCGCATTCGCCAGCGCCACCTACAACGGCTACGGCTTCTACGACACCGACCTGTTGATGGACGGTGTCGGCGAAATGGGTCGACCCAAGAGTCGCGACGCACATTACCAGACGCGCGCACGTTTGAAGACCGTGCCCGATGAGGCCCAGGAGGCCGTAGCCAAGATCGAACGCAACTTCGGCGGCAGCCTGTTCACGCTCGCTGCAACCGAAGCGCCCGATGCCTGTCAGCATTTCGGCCCGGTGCTGGTGAGTTGCGAGCACGGCGACCTGCGTTTGACGCCGCGTGGCGTGCAGGTGTTCGATGAAAACGGTTCGCACTTTGTGCCTGCCGTGGTGCCTGCCGTGCCACGCGCCGAGGTGATCGATGAGTTGTGGGCGGTGGCGCGTGAAGGCCGTGTGCCGCTGCACGGCGGGCCCTGGTCGCAAGCGACAGTTGAGGTGTGCCTAGCCTTGCTTGAGTCGCAACGTGCGGGGAAGGATATCATGCTCAAGCACCAAGTGGCACTGCTCCGCCACTGAGCGCAGGCCCCGATGTCACGTACCGAAAAAACCTACCACTACCTGCTGCGCCATTGGCGCGAAGTCGTCCCGGGAGATCGTCTCGCCCACCTCATTCGCGATGTGGCGCGCGCACAGATGCGCGCCCTGCAATTGCGACTGGGTGCACACGGGGTGTCATTCGGGCACTGGACCTTTTTGCGCATCCTTTGGATCCAGGACGGGCTAACCCAGCGCGAACTCAGCGAACTGGCCGGCGTGATGGACCCCACCACCTTCAGCGCCATGATGGCCATGGAAAAAATGGGGTTCATCGAGCGCCGGCAGTTGCCTGGCAACCGCAAGAACATGCACGTGTTCCTCACGCCCGAGGGACGCGCACTCGAGTCCGTTCTGGTGCCGCTGGCCGAAGAGGTCAACCACATCAGTGTGAGCAATCTCCACGAGAAAACCGTCGCCACGATACGCGAGAGCTTGCTGACCATGTTAGAGAATCTGGCGGCCGATGAGACGGGTCGCAGCTGAGCCAGCGCTTGCTTCAGGGGCAGGATACGATAGGCCGCACCATTGACAAGATAAGGACGAGGTAAGAATCCCGCCTGCTCGAACTGACAGTCCAAGCCAGTGACCCGAAGAATGCAGGCGCTGCCACCTTGCAGGAGGTGGCAGCGTGAAACATGAACTCAGTCAGATTGCGTAAGTTTCGTACGTCGCCGGATGGAATATCTCGTCGACGGATAACCGGCGCGATGACAAGCCCTGTGCGTGGTGATGATGCAAGAAAGCCTCCAGCGTGGCACGGTTTTTTTCGACACCGTAAGACCAGTAATCATGGCCCATGGTCTCTCGCGCAGCTTTCAGTTGCTCTTCCACAAACGGCAGCGTGACTTTGGTGGCCGAGGTATCAGACAAGGCCTCGAGCGCAGCCGCCTTGGACTGGCTGAAGGCCTTAAACACCGCGCCCGGCAACCAGGGGTGCCGTTCTGCCAGCGTTTTGCGCACCCCCAGCACGTGCATGATGGGAAAAATGCAGGTGCGGCGGTAGTAATCCTTGGCCACCGCAGTCGGGTCGTTGAACAGCCACCCCACATTCGGGTTGGCCAGCACGTGGGTGCTGGGCGGGCGGGGCGCCATGAAGCCGTCGATATCGCCCCGGTCGAGCAAATCGGAAATAGTCACCCCCTCGGGTGCGCTTTCCAGCTTCACGCCCGGGGGCAGCTGCAGCGCAATCTTCTCAGGGCGACCGGGTGTCTCGATGCCGCCGCGCACCCAGGTCACGTCCTCCGGCGCCACGCCATAGTCGTCCTGCAGGATGGCGCGAGCCCACACGTTGGCACTCAACTGGTACTCGGGCAGGCCGATGCGCTTGCCCTTGAGGTCTTCCGGCTTCTTGATGCGGTCTTTGCGCACGTAGATGGACGTGTGGCGAAATGCACGCGACAGGAATACCGGAACAGCCACGTAGGGGCAATCGTCCTTGGCGGTCTTAACGGCATAGCTAGAAAACGACAGTTCGCTGATGTCGAAATCTTGGCTACGCATCGCACGGAAAAACATTTCCTCCGGGTTGAGGGTCATGTAGACCGGATCGACACCGTCAATCAATACGCGCCCGTCTAGCAGTGCACGGGTGCGGTCGTAGTCGCCCATGGCGACGGAGAGTTGGAGCTTGGACATTCGTTTCCTGATGCCTCAGGCTTTGACGTTGTAGGAGGATTCGAACTCGCTGCGATCGATGCCATCTGCCCACACATAGGTGGTTTCGTATTCGCGCCAATCGGTGGTCTTTGGTACCACGCCCTGGAACGAACAGACGCTCTTCGGAATCGCCTGCTCTCCGGTGCCGATGGCCGACTTGCCTGCCTGGAAATCGCGCACGGCTTCCACCATCTGCTTGCGGAACTCGACAACAGCCATGTCGCTCGCACCGAGTCGGTCTTTGGTGCGGTCGGCAATCGGGCCCATGGTCAGCCACATCGCCACATCCTGGTTTGGAAATCCGGTGATCCCTGTGAAATTGCCAGCCTTCATGGCCTGACGGTTTTGCCAAAAGTTGTTTTCTTCGTTTCGCAGAGGGCGATAGTGCTCGTCCAGATCGACTCCAATGGCCTGATGGAGAAATTTGCGCCAGGTTTCAGTCTCGGGTGTCTGTGATGGGTGGCCCCAGCCGATGAAATAAAACGCCGTATTGGTGTCATCCATGGGGACGTTCACATTGGCAACGTTGTAAAGGTTGTTGGGTGGAATCAAGACCGTGTAGGGTGCGACAAACACCGTGGATCGGATGTAATCGTGTGTTTCTGCATTGTTGATAGGGCGGCGAATCGCCGCATATCGAAAGCCGTAGCCATCGCGCTGCACTTGCATACGCGGTGCCTTGTCGGTCGATGGACGCAGCCAGATTTGTCCGGTGGCCTCGGCACCGCTGACACGGGCAGGCACCATATCCGACGAGTGCAGGCTAGAGCTATGGGCCGAATCAATGGCGCCTTCCAGAATTTGTGCATAGTTGCAGGGCAGGTGCACCTTGGCGATGGACACGCGGGTGTTTTCGGTGGGAGCCCAAGGCGGCGGCACAAACTCTGGCACCGCATCAGCCGGGCCAAACCAGGCCCACACAAAACCGCCCCATTCCTTTACCGGGTAGGCCTTGTGCTTGACCTTCTCGGCAAAGCCACTGGCTGCTGGCTCGGACACCATCTCCAGCACGTTGCCGGCGACGTCCATCTTCCAGCCGTGATACAGGCAGCGCAGGCCACCTTCTTCGTTGCGGCCGTAGACCAGAGAAGGACCGCGGTGCGGGCATTTCTCGTCGAGCACACCTACACGGCCTTCGGTGTCGCGAAACACAACCAGCTCTTCACCGAGCACACGCGCCCTGACCGGGGTTCCATCGGCCACAGCTACTTCCTCGATCAGGCACACAGGCGTCCAATGACGCCGCATCAACTGCCCCATGGGGGCACCGCCGTCGACTCGGCACAACAGATCATTCTCTTCACTCGTCATCATAAAAGCACTCCTAAGAAATGGATGTAAAGGATCAATTATTATTAGATACCTAATCAATTGATATTAGGGATAACCCTAGATCGCATAAACCAAAACCAAACAAGTAATACCATGCTGCTTCGTGCTTGACGGGTCTTGATCATGGAAACACAGCTGCCTACAACGTCGTCAAACGCTTTACCGCCAAACTACGCTGACGCGAGCCCGAACTCAACCCGATCTACGCAGCTGCACTCAAGCACTACGATGTTGTGGGTGACCCCGCCCGTGTAGGTGATCCAAATCGCAAAGGCACGGTCGAGAACGCCATCGGCCACACACAGGCCACCGCCCTCAAGGGCCGCCACCCGTATCCATCGCAAGATGACGTCCCTACTCTCCAGCAGATGAGCAGTTCTTACTCTGATTTGCATCACCCCGCCAACTGCTGCTCCAGATCATGCAGCACCCGATAACACGGCAACACGTCGGCCACACTGCTGTTGGGCTGGCGGCCCTCGCGGATGGCGGCAAAGAACTCTCGGTCCTGCAGTTCGATACCGTTCATGCTGACCGCCACCTGCGACACGTCGATCTTTTCTTCCTTGCCGTTGAACAGGTCGTCGTAACGGGCAAGATAGGTGGCCGTGTCGCCGATGTAGCGGAAGAAGGTGCCCAGCGGGCCGTCGTTGTTGAAGCTCAGGCTCAGCGTGCAGATCGCACCGTTGGCGGCTTTCAGCTGGATGCTCATGTCCATGGCAATGCCTAGCGTGGGGTGAATCGGCCCCTGGATGGCGTTGGCCTTGACCACCGGGCTGCCACACTGGTAAGCAAACAAGTCCACCGTGTGGGCGGCGTGGTGCCACAGCAAATGGTCGGTCCAGCTGCGCGGCTGGCCCAGCGCGTTCATGTTGCTGCGTCGGAAAAAATAGGTCTGCACATCCATCTGCTGGATGTTGAACTTGCCCGCCGCAATTTGCCGGTGCACATACTGGTGGCTGGGGTTGAAGCGGCGGGTGTGGCCGCACATGGCGACCAGGCCACTTTTTTCAGCCACCTGCGCCACTTCTTCGCCGCCCCTGAGCACATCGCACAGCGGAATTTCGACCTGCACATGTTTGCCCGCTTGCAGGCAGGCCAGCGTTTGCGAGGCGTGCATCTGCGTCGGTGTGCACAGGATGACGGCATCCACCTCCTTGAGCGCCAGGCTCTCGGCCAGCTCGGTGGTGACATGCTTGATACCGTACTTGGCGGCGACCTCTCGGGTTTTTTCCAGCTCGCGGCTGACCAGCGAGACCACTTCGACGCCTTCAATGTTCTTGATGCCGTCCAGGTGCTTGATGCCAAAGGCACCCGCGCCTGCCAGCGCGACTTTGATGGGTTTTGTCATTTAGCTGTTCTCCATAATCAGGTGACCGACTGCAGTATTGCTCGCGGGCACATGGTAGAAGCGATGCTTGACCACAGGCGGCTTGCCGCCGGCCACGTCGGCCATGGCACCGCGTGCGATGAGCCACATCACCAGCTCGATGCCCTCGCTGCCGGCTTCGCGCACGTAGTCGATGTGCGGCACTTGGGCACAAGCGGCGGGGTCGGCAATCATTTGATCAAGCCAGGCGTTGTCCCATTCGCGGTTGATCAGCCCGGCGCGCGGGCCCTGCAGCTGGTGACTCATGCCGCCGGTGCCCCAGATGTGCACATTCAGGTCCTGGTCATAACTCTCCACGGCCTTGCGAATAGCCTGCCCCAGCTTGAAGCAGCGCTGGCCCGACGGCACCGGGTACTGCACCACGTTCACCGCAAACGGGATCACCGGACACGGCCAGTGAAACGCATCGGCAGGCGGTTGCCCGCACATCAGGCTCAGCGGCACCGTCAGGCCATGGTCCACCGGCATCTTGTTGACAATGGTCAGGTCAAAGTCCTGCTGGATCACCGACTGGGCAATGTGCGCGGCCAGCTCCGGGTGGCCGATGACTGGCGGCACCGGGCGTGGGCCCCAGCCTTCGTCGGCCACCGGAAATTGGGGTGCCGTGCCAATGGCAAAGGTGGGAATCATGTCGAGGCTGAACGCGGTGGCATGGTCGTTGTAGACCAAAAAAATCACGTCCGGCTTGTTGTCTTTCATCCATTGTTTGGAATAGTCGTAGCCGGCAAAGACCGGCTGCCAATAGGGCTCTTTGTCCTTGCCCAGGTCGAGCGCTGCGCCAATGGCGGGCACATGCGAGGTGTAAACGGAAGCGGTGATACGTGCCATGTCAGGCCTGCACTTTCTGGCCAGCACGGCCCTGGGGTTGATGTTGGGGCTGTGCGTCGCCGTCTTCGCCGACAAAGCGGTTGCCTTCAATGGTGCGTCCGCCGTGCAGCATCATGTCGCGGTACTCAGCCTCGGTCATGCCGGTCATGGAGCCGGCCATTTGCTGAAAGCTCAGGCCATCGGTGGCGCCAATACGCGCCAAAAAGTAGATGTTGCCGCCCAGCGCCATGCATCGGTTCAGGTCGCGCGCCATCACGGCCAGTTTCTGGTCTTCGGTCATCGGCCATTCGTCAAGATAAGCCCGCTCGTCCTGCTTGAAGCGGGCGCGGTTCTCGGGCTTCATCAGCGAGACGCAAAACTGGTTCAAGTGGTAGCCCTTGCGACTTTGCTCGGCATCGAAGATCGTGGTGCCTGGGACGTCAAGGTAAGGTTTGTCGAGTGCCATAAATTTCCTTCAAGTCAAATCAAAAAAACTGAATTGCCACGTGCCGCTTTCCATGAACATCAGGCATGAGTCTGCTCAGGCCAATACAAGCGCATCGGGTTGTCCACCAGCAGTTTGTGCTGCAGCGCTGCGGTGGTGGCAATGTGCGGAATAAAGTCGACCAGCAGGCCGTCATCGGGCATGTGGTCCTTGAGGTTGGGGTGCGGCCAGTCGGTGCCCCAGAGCACCCGATCCGGGAACTCCTCAACGATGGCTTTGGCAAATGGCACGACGTCGCGGTAGGCGTTTTGCTCGCCGTTCAGGGCTTTCGGGCCGGTCAGGCTCAAACGCTCGGGGCAGCTCACCTTGCTCCAGACGTTGGGGTGCTCGCGCATGAAGCGCCGGAACAATTCAAACTGCGGTCCGTTGACGGACAGTGACACATCGGGGCGGCCCATGTGATCGACCACCACAGTGGTTGGCAATGCCGTAAAAAAGTCCCACAGCTCGGGCAGATCCACCGATTCAAAATAAATCACCACATGCCAGCCCCAGTGCTTGATGCGTGCGGCAATTTCCAGCAACTCGTCCTTGGGCGTGAAGTCCACCAGGCGTTTGACAAAGTTGAAGCGCACCCCGCGCACGCCAGCCTCGTGCATGGCCTGCAGTTCGGCATCACTCACGCTGCGCTTGACCGTGGCCACGCCGCGTGCCCTGCCGTTTGAGTGCATCAGCGCATCGACCAGGGCGCGGTTGTCGGCCCCATGGCAGGTCGCTTGCACAATCACGTTTTTGGCAAATCCCAAGTGGTCACGCAGGGCAAACAGCTGGGCCTTGGACGCGTCGCAGGGGGTGTATTTGCGCTCGGGGGCATAGGGAAACTCGGCGCCCGGACCGAACACATGGCAATGGGCATCGACCGCACCGGCGGGCAATTTGAAAGTGGGCTTGGCAGGACCGGCATACCAGTCGAGCCAGCCAGGGGTTTTTATAAATTCCATTGATCTTTTTCCCGTCAGTGAAAAGAAGCACCGTCGTTGCGAGCGAAGCGCGGCAACCCATGCAGTCCGGAGCCATGGATTGCTTCACTGCGTTCGCAATGACGGATCAGCTCATGGATTGCCACGTCGTACCTCCTCGCAATGACGAAGCTGCTGCAACATGCGGCCGGCTTCCACGCGCCAATCGGCGCTACGGGCAAATTCGGGACTGCCTTTGGTTCCAAACACACCGCTGTCGGCCAGATCGGCCACCCAGGCCTGGCGCTCGGCAGTGCCCGAAGCCGACCAGGGCGTCAAACCGGCATCACGCACGGTCTCGGCGACTTCACGCACCTCCTCGCTGCGGCGCCGGCCGTGTTCGATGACCCGTTGAAAGAAATAGGCCGCCTGCTTTTCCCAGTCGATACCGGGGAAGGTTTCGTACAGGGAGGCCACCACCGCGTCCTCCACGCCGTAATGGCGGGCTGTGGTGAGGCTCTCGATCACCATCGCCTCCAGACCCTTGATCATCACGCTGCGGCACATTTTGGTGGCACTGGCCACGCCCAGTGTGTCGCTGGCGACCTTGGCGGCAAAACCCAGCGTGTCGAGCAGCGGGCACAAGGCATTGGCATGCGGCCCACCGAGCAGCAGCGGCACCTTGATACGGTAAGGCGGGATGCTGGTCATGACGGCGCCCTCCACATAACGGCCACCGGCTGCGTCAATCAAGGCGGCGGCCCGCTGCTTGGCGCCGGGAGAGGCCGAGTTGAAGTCAAGAAAAAAGCTGCCTGCCCGAACCGAACCGGCGCAGGCTTGTGCCACCCCCACGGTCTGGCTGGCCGTGACCGCGCTGATGATCAGGTCCGAACCCGCAGCCAGTTCACCGCTTGAACCGAGCAAAGCCACACCATGCTGTGCCGCATGATCCTGCATCGGCGCGGCGGTGTCCGCGTGGTCCAACTTGAGGTCATAGGCGCAGACGGCAATACCCTGGGCGCGCAAGTCTTCTGCCAGAATGCAGCCCACCTCGCCATAGCCGACCAAGCCGACGCGCCATTGCTTGGGGTTTGTTTTCATCGTTATCTGTCCATATGAAGAATGGTGTCATTGCGAGCGCAGCGCGGCAATCCAGGACTCAGACAAGCATGGATTGCCGTGGCGCTACGCGCCGCCCAATGACGGCGAACCTCAAATCAGTCAATGTATTTCAGGCCGGCTTTCTCCAGGCCTTCACGCATCTTGTAGTAGTCCAGCCCGAGCACGCCCGAGGCAAAGATGGCGCGCTTGGCACCCTCATTGGCCTCGCGGGCTTCGGCTGCATCGGCGACCTGTTGCGCCAGGGCGGCGGGCACCACCACCACACCGTCGATGTCGGCAATGACCACATCGCCGGGGTTGACCAGGGCGCCCGCGCACACCACGGGCACGTTGACCGAGCCCAGCGTGGCCTTGATGGTACCTTTGGCATGGATGGCTTTGCTGAAAACGGGAAAGTTCATTTCGGTCAGGTCTTTCACGTCGCGCACGCCGCCGTCAATGACCAGGCCGACCGCGCCGCGCGCCTGGAACGACGTGGCCAGCAGATCACCAAAAAAACCGTCCGCGTTGTCGGTGGTGCAAGCGGCCACCACCACGTCACCGGGCTGCAATTGCTCGGCGGCCACGTGCATCATCCAGTTGTCGCCCGGTTGCAGCAACACGGTGACGGCGGTGCCGCAAATTTTGGCCTCGTTGTAGATCGGGCGCAGGTAGGGCTTCATGAGTCCGACGCGGCCCATGGCCTCATGGATGGTGGCGACACCAAAGCGAGACAGCTTTTCTACCGCTGCCTTGTCGGCGCGGATGATATTGCGTTTGACGATGCCGAGGTTGTTCATTTTGCTTCCTTTGCTTTCAGAATGGTGTCCAGGCGCGGGAACACGCGCCGCGCGTTGCCTTCGTAGATTTGCTGGCGGTCGGCCTCGCTCAGGATCTTGCTGGCTTCGATGTAGCGCTTGGTGTCGTCATAGTAGTGTCCGGTCTCGGGGTCGATACCGCGCACGGCGCCGATCATTTCACTGGCGAACAGCACGTTTTTCACCGGGATCACGGTGTTGAGCAGGTCAATGCCCGGCTGGTGGTAAACGCAGGTGTCAAAGAAGATGTTGTTGAGCAGATGCTCTGACAACAACGGTTTTTTCAGTTCCTGCGCCAAGCCACGAAAACGACCCCAGTGGTAGGGCACGGCACCGCCGCCATGCGGGATCAAAAACTTGAGCGTGGGGAAATCCTTGAACAAATCGCTGGTCAGGCACTGCATGAAAGCCGTGGTGTCGGCGTTCAGGTAGTGCGCACCGGTGGTGTGGAAGCAGGCGTTGCAACTGGTGGACACGTGGATCATGGCCGGCAGCTCGTACTCCACCATCTTCTCGTAAATCGGGTACCAATGCCGGTCGCTCAAAGGGGGTGAAGTCCAGTGGCCGCCGCTGGGATCCGGGTTGAGGTTGATGCCGACCGCACCATACTCTTTGACGCACTTTTCCAGTTCGGGGATGCAAGTTTTTGGATCCACACCCGGGCTTTGCGGCAGCATGGCCACCGGCACAAAGTTGTCCGGAAACAACTGGCTGACGCGGTAACACAATTCATTGCAAATGGCGGCCCAGGTGCTCGACACATTGAAGTCGCCAATATGGTGTGCCATGAAGCTGGCGCGCGGGGAAAACAGCGTGAGGTCGGAACCCCGCTCGCGCATCAGGCGCAGCTGGTTGGTCTCAATCGACTCGCGCAGTTCGTCGTCGCTGATGTGCAGGTCCGACACTTTGGGCATCACAGCAGAGTCCTTGATGCCGGCAATTTGCTGGTTGCGCCAGGTTTCCAGCGCTTTGGGGGCCGTGGTGTAGTGGCCGTGGCAGTCGATGATCATGGCAATGCTTTCTAAAAATCAGCCGCGCGGTTCGGCAAAATCGAGTGGCAAGCCGACATAGTTCTCGGCAATCGACACCGACCCCGCGTGCGAGTTGAGCGGGTAGTCGAGATCGGCTTCCTGGAAGCGGCTGGTGATGGGGTCATCTTCAGGAAAGCGGTGCTTAGCGTGGTCATCAGGTCGTGGTCGACCTCGGTCTGGCCGTACACCATCACGTTCTTGCCGCCGGTCAGGCCGTTCAGGTCGATGCGATGGCGCTTGCCACAGTACAGCATGTCGAAGCCGCCATGCAGCAGGCCGGCGCGAATGCGGCTCAGCAGGTAGTCGCCCGAGACGCGCTCGACGATGACGGCGTCAATGCCGGCCTTGTGCAGCAACTGGCCCAACAGCAGGCCGCTGGGCCCCGCGCCAATGATGGCCACCTGGGTACGAATGGAAATGCTCATACGGGCCGACTCCAAAGGGTTGAGAACATCATGACATCAGCTCAGGCAGGCGCCATGCCCTGGCGCCGCTTGGCCGCTGCCGCATCGGGCGAGGCCATGAAATCAAGCAGGGCACGCACCTCTGCGGCGCGTGCACAGCCGCTGGTCATGGCTGCAGAAAAGGTGGTGGTGATCTGGATGGCGCTTGGCAGCGGGCCGACGATGGTGATGCCGTCCACATGGATCAGTTCGCTGAACTGCTGAAAGCCCAAGTCCACCTCACCCTTGGCCACCAGGCTGCCCACCGGCACGCCAGGTGGGGCGGTGACGATGCGGGGTTTGATCTGATCGGCAATGCCCCAGCGTTCAAATAGTTTGGCCAGGGCCGCGCCGCTGGGGCCGGTGGAGTAGCTGAGCGTTGGCGCGGCCAGCACCGCCAGGCGCACCGCGTCTTCGCTGCTGATGTCGGGGGCTGTGGTGCCTGCGCGCACAGCCACCGCCACACCGGAATGCACCAGCTCGGTCAGGCTGTCGGCACGGAGGTGGCCTGCGGCAATGAGCTTGGCCATGGCATCCGAGGCCAGAATGACCACATCAAAGGCCTCCCCTGCCTGCACCCGCTTGGCTGCGTCCACACCACCGACCGACGCCATGGCGACGGCCTGGCCACTGCGCTCAAAGTAGGCAGCCATCAATTCAGCCAACAACTGGCGCGTGGCCATGGAAGAAATACCTTTGAGTGGCGCAACAGTGGAAGTGGCAGTGACTTGCATGGGCGCTATTCTGTGGTCTGGCGATGCCTTTGGTAAGCGCAAGTCACAACTAGCAGTTATTTCAAATTGGCATAATAGTCACTTGGTTATTCCCAATCATCGCCATGGACTTAAGACAACTGGAATACTTCGTGCGTGTGGCCGAACTGGGCAGCTTCACCCGCGCTGCCATCGCGCTGAACGTGGCGCAGCCCGCGCTCAGCCGCCAGGTGCGCCTGCTTGAAGTGGAGCTGCGGCAAAACCTGCTGACACGCAATGGCCGCGGCGCCTTGCCCACCGAGGTCGGGAAATTGTTGCTGGCGCATGGTCGCGGCATCCTGCACCAGGTGGCGCGGGCCAGGGAAGAACTGGGCCGGGTGCGCGGCTCGCTGGCGGGAAGAGTCGCAGTGGGAATGGCAACCAGTCTGGCTCGGGTCCTGACGGTGCCCTTGGTCCGCGCCCATCAAACCGAATTGCCCGATGCCGCGCTGGCGATCAGCGAAGGCCTGTCGGTGGCGCTGCAGGAGTCGCTGGTCACCGGGCGGCTCGACATTGCGGTGCTTTACAACGCCCAGCCCGGCGCAGAAATTGACATCACGCCACTGGTTGAAGAAGACCTGCTGCTGGTGCAACGGCGCCCACACGGTCTGGCCGAAGTCCCAGCCCCCGGTCCCATCACGCTGCGCGAACTGGCCGAATTGCCCTTGGTGATCCCGACCCGGCCCAACGCCATCCGCATGCAGGTGGAGTCCGAATTGGCCAATCTGGGTTGCCGCCTGAACATTGCGCTCGAGATTGATGGCATCTCAGCCATCCTGGATATGGTGGCGGACGGGGCTGGTAGCGCCGTGCTGTCGCGCAACGCCGTGGCCAGTTCGATCAGGCCGTCGGCGTTTTGCATGCGCACCATCACGGACCCGGTGCTGCGCACCAAAATCTGCATGGCCACCAGCGCCCTGCGGCCCACCACACTCACCCAGCAAGTCACGCTGGCGCTGCTGCAGCGCACGGTGGAACAGGTGTTCAAGCGCTAACGGTTAGCTTGTGCGCGTTTGCTGGGGCCACGATCGAGCCAGTCGTAATAGCCGCTGGAGCTCACATTGAGCGTTTCACACTGGCTGCGAACAGGAGGTTCGGCCTGGTTTGCTTTCACGAGTTCGTAGACGGGGTAAACGTCTTCTCGCTTTGGCCGGCAAGCCAGGCCGTAGCCTTTGCCAGGATGTCGCGCTCCATCTGGAGTTGACGCAGCTCAATGAGTTCCTGGCGCTCTTGAGCGTTCAGGGCCGCCACGTTGGCTGGCAAGGTTGTGGCGCCGGCGCCACCGGCATGACGTACCCAGCTCAGGATGCTGGTGGTGTGGCAGACAAATTCCTTAGCCAGTTCATTGGGCTTGCGACCGCTGCGGACCAGTTCGACCATTTGGTCGCGAAAGGCTTGCGCGTAGGGAGGTTTTGGTTTGGGCATTTTGGACTCTTTCTTTCAGTTGGAAGTGTCCGCGAAATAGGGCCAACTTCAAGACCATCTTGGTCGAGTCCGGGCACTGAAATCGTCGGCACATTGCCAACTTTTCGGTGTACGCCCGACCGACTGCGTTGGAGCAACCTGACCGATAAGTCATGGAACTGAACCTCGCTCTCGTCTTGGACCGGCA
>JAGOUM010000043.1 GCA_018061265.1 Rhodoferax sp.
ATTTTGTCGGTCTCGGTTTTCGAGAAAACCCAGGTTTCATGCGCCTTGCAGGCCGATGACTTGCAAAACGAGCCCCAACCCGTCTCTAACCAATTGATTTTGTTCGGCTTTTGACCGGACAGTAGTGAATTAATATACATTCTTGATTGTATGTATAATTTTTGCAAAATTGCAACTTCGGGTTTGCCCTCGTCAGCGGGCAACCTATTTTTGAAGGCCTCCGCTATGCCCAACACCCGCCTCCGGTCCATGCTGCGGCCAAAAGCCCAGCACCCTGCGTTTCACAAACCCGCCCGCCTATTGTCATTTGCCACGTTGATCGGCATCACGGCATGGCTTGGTGCCTGCGGCCAAAGCAACACCCCCACCGCGGTGACGGCGGTTGCGGTGCCATTGGCCGAAGTGGGTGTGATAACGGTTGCGCCTGGTGACCTTGGTCTCATTACCGAACTGCCAGGCCGCCTCGAAGCCTCTCGGGTGGCGCAGGTGCGCGCCCGGGTGCCGGGCATTTTGCAAAAGCGACTTTTTGCCGAAGGCAGCGACGTGCGGCCGGGTCAGCCGCTGTTTCAGGTTGACGCCAGTGTTTTTGAGGCGGGGCTTGCCAGCGCCGAGGCCAGCCTGGCCAAAGCCGAGGCCAACCTGATGCAAGCCAGTGCACAGGCCGAACGCTTCAAACCACTGGCGGCGGCCAAAGCCATCAGCGAGCAGGAGTTCATCAACGCCCAGGCGGTGCAAAAACTCTCGACCGCCGAAGTGGCGGTCGCCCGCGCCGCAGTTCAGACGGCGCGCATCAATCTGGGTTACGCAAACATCACCGCACCGATTGGTGGGCGCATTGGGCGCGCACTGGTTACCGAAGGGGCGCTGGTGGGCCAGGGCGAAGCCACGCAGTTGGCAGTGATCCAGCAGATTGACCCGATTTACGTCAACTTCACCCAGTCCGCCACCGAGGTGATGAAACTGCGCCGCGCCATGGAAGCGGGTCAGCTCAAGCGGGCCGGCAGCCAAGCCGCCAGTGTCAAGGTGGTGCTGGAAGACGGCACGCCTTATGCCCGCGCTGGAAAATTGCTGTTCTCCGACCTGACGGTGGACGCCACCAGCGGCCAGATCACCTTGCGCGCCGAGGTACCCAACCCGCAGGGCACACTGCTTCCGGGCCTGTTTGTGCGGGTGCAACTCGAGCAGGCGCAGGCGGCCAACGCCATCACGCTGCCACAACAGGCCGTGACGCGCTCGCCACAAGGTGACAGCGTGATGGTGGTGGGCACTGATGGCAAAGTGGCACCGAGGCCCATCAAGATTGGTGGTCAGCAAAACGGCCAGTGGGTGGTGCTCGGCGGTCTGCAGGCGGGTGAACAGGTGATGGTGGACGGCTTTCAGAAGCTGCGTGGCCCGGCGCCAGTCAAACCCGTGCCGTGGCAGGCCAATGCGGCAAAAGCCACCTCAAGCGCTGCCAGCAGTGCCAGCTCGGCTTCGCCCGCGTCAAGTGCATCGAGCGCCGCCAGCGCGGCGCGTTAAGGACAGCACGCCATGGCCAAGTTTTTTATTGACCGCCCGATCTTTGCCTGGGTGATTGCCCTGTTCATCATGGTAATGGGAGCGGTGTCGATCACCCAGTTGCCGATCGCCCAGTACCCGCCGGTGGCACCTCCCTCGATCGTGATCTCGGCGTCCTACCCCGGCGCGTCGGCCCAGACGCTGGAAGACAGCGTGCTGTCGATCATCGAGCAGGAGATGAACGGCTCGCCCGGCCTGATCTACATGGAATCGGTGGCGCAAGCCAGTGGCAGCGGGTCGATCACGCTGAGCTTTCAAACCGGCACCAACCCCGATCTGGCACAGGTTGACGTGCAAAACCGCCTCAGCCGCGCATCACCGCGCCTGCCGTCGGCGGTGACACAACAAGGTGTTCGGGTTGACAAGGCGCGCAGCAATTTCTTGTTGTTTGCCATTCTTTCCTCTGACGACCCGGCACTCAACCCGGTGGCCCTGGGCGACTACGCCTCGCGCGCCATCGTGCCCGAACTGCAGCGCTTGCCTGGCGTGGGACAGGTGCAGCTGTTTGGCACCGAACGTGCCATGCGGATCTGGATTGACCCCGCCAAACTGGTTGCGTTTAACCTCTCGGCGGCCGAGGTGACCGCCGCCATCCGCGCACAAAACGCCCAGGTTTCGGCGGGTGAAATTGGCAGTTTGCCCAATGTGGCGGGCCAGGGTATTTCCGCGACGGTGGTGGTCAACGGGCAATTGGGCTCGGTGGAACAGTTTGGCAATGTCATGCTTCGGGCCAACCCCGACGGCTCCAGCGTGCGCATCAAAGATGTGGCACGGGTTGAACTGGGCGCACAAACCTACGCCACCTCGGCCCGACTGAACGGCAAGCCGTCCACAGGGATTGGTGTACAGCTCTCGCCCACCGGCAACGCGCTGGCGACCGCCAAGGCGGTGCGCTCCCGCATGAACGAGCTGGACGACTACTTTCCCAAGGGCATGAGCTGGACGATTCCCTACGACAGCTCGCGCTTCATCGAGACCTCGCTGCGCCAGGTGGCTGAGACACTGATCGAGGCAATCATTCTGGTGTTTCTGGTGATGTTTTTGTTCATGCAGGACTGGCGCTACACCCTGATTCCGACGCTGGTGGTGCCGGTGGCGCTGCTGGGCACGTTTGCCACCTTGCTGGCCATGGGTTTTTCAATCAACGTGCTGACCATGTTTGCCATGGTGCTGGTGATCGGCATCGTGGTGGACGATGCCATTGTGGTGGTTGAAAACGTTGAGCGCATCATGAGTGAAGAGGGTCTGCCACCATTGGAAGCAACGCGCAAGGCGATGGGGCAAATTCAAGGCGCGATCATTGGGGTGACGGTGGTGCTGATCTCGGTGTTTGTGCCGCTGGCATTTTTCAGCGGGTCGGTTGGCAACATCTACCGCCAGTTTGCTGCGGTGATGGGTGTTTCCATCGCGTTTTCAGCGTTTCTGGCGCTCTCGCTCACACCGGCCCTGTGCGCCACCCTGCTCAAACCCGTTGAAGCCGGGCATCATCATGCCAAGACCGGCTTTTTTGGCTGGTTCAACCGTGGTTTTGCCAGCACTGCCAAGGGGTACGAGCGCGGCGTGGCCAGGTTGTTGCCACGCGCGGCACGTTATCTGGTGATTTACCTGGCCATCATCGGTGCCGCTGCCTGGATGTACCAGCGCCTGCCAGGTTCGTTCCTGCCCAACGAAGACCAGGGCAATATGCTGGTCAACGTGCAGTTGCCCCCCGGTGCCACACTTGCTCGCACCCAGGCGGTGATGGAGCAGGTGGAGGGGTTTGTGCTCAAGCAGCCCGAGGTCAACAGCATGGTGGGCGTGCTGGGTTTCAGCTTTTCTGGTCAGGGGCAAAACGCCGCCCTGGCATTTGTCACGCTCAAGGACTGGTCTGAGCGAACCGGCCCGGGCAGTTCAGCCCAGGCGCTGGCCGGACGCAGCTTTGGTGCGCTCTCGGGCATCCGCGACGCCTTCATTTTCCCCTTGAGCCCGCCGCCCATTCCCGAACTGGGGTCGTCCTCGGGCTTTAGCTTCCGGCTGCAGGACCGGGCCGGCTTAGGCCACGACGCCTTGCTGGCCGCGCGCAACCAGTTGCTGGGCATGGCGGCCAAGAGCAGCGTGATCACCCAGGTGCGCCCGGACGGCCTGGAAGACGCGCCGCAACTGTTGCTCGACATCGACCGCGACAAGGCGAGCGCCATGGGCGTGGGGTTCGATGCCATCAACAGCGTGATCTCCACCGCGCTGGGCTCGAGTTATGCGAACGACTTCCCCAACGCCGGACGACTGCAGCGCGTGGTGGTCCAGGCCGATGCCCCGGCGCGCATGCAGCCTGACGACCTGCTCAAGCTCAACGTGATGAACAGTCGTGGCCAGATGGTGCCGCTGGCCAGCTTTGCCAGCACCCGCTGGATCAAGGGTGCCATGCAGACCGTGCGCTACAACGGCTACCCGGCCATGCGCATCAGCGGCAGCGCCGCACCGGGCTACAGCACCGGCGATGCGCTCAAGGAGATGGAGCAGCTCGCCTCCAAACTGCCCGCTGGCTTTGGCTTTGAGTGGACGGGCACCTCGCTCGAGGAAAAACTCGCCGGCGCGCAGGCGATGATCCTGTACGGCTTTGCCATCCTGGCGGTGTTTTTGTGCCTGGCAGCGCTGTATGAAAGCTGGAGCATCCCGCTGGCGGTCATTCTGGTGGTGCCGCTGGGCGTGCTGGGTGTGATCGTGGCCACGCTGTTGCGTGGTTACGCCAACGACGTCTACTTTCAGGTCGGGCTGATCACCATCATTGGCCTGTCCGCCAAGAACGCCATTTTGATCATCGAGTTTGCCAAGGACCTGCAGGCGCAGGGCAAGAGCATTGTTGCCTCGGCACTCGAAGCCGCCCACCTGCGCTTTCGCCCGATCGTGATGACCTCGATGGCCTTCACGCTGGGTGTGTTGCCGCTGGCGATCTCGTCCGGCGCGGGTTCGGCCAGCCAGCGCGCCATCGGCACCGGGGTGATAGGTGGCATTCTGACCGGCACCACACTGGCGGTGGTGTTTGTGCCGATCTTTTTTGTGGTGGTGCGCAGCCTGTTCAAGGACAGCGCACGCCAGGAGGCCGTTCATGCCGAGCAGGCTGCACACATGGGGGTGCATTCCTATGAATAAGATGATTTGGCCATCGCTGGTCGGCGTCACCCTGTTGTCGGCGTGTTCGCTGATGCCAAACTACCAACGCCCCGCCCTGCCGGTGCCCGACCAGTGGCCTGATGGTTTGGCTGCAAATAGTGAAAAAGATAGCAATAAACCATTTTCAGATATGGGCTGGGAGCAGTTTTTTTCAGAAAAAACGCTGCAGGACCTGATCACTCTGGCGCTCAACAACAACCGGGACCTGCGAGTGGTCGCGCTGGACATCGAGCAAGCGCGGGCGCAACTGGGTATACGTAGTGCTGATCTGGGGCCCACGGTGAATGCTCAGGCGGCGGGCTCGCGTGTACCAACCAGCAATGGTGGCACCAGCAGCAGCTATACCGCTGGGCTGATCGTCACGGCCTACGAGCTGGATTTCTTTGGCCGGGTGGCCAGTCTCAAGGAGCAGGCACTGGCGCAGTACCTGGCGACCACCGAGGCCAAACAAACCGCACAGCTCAGTCTGATCAGCACCGTGGCCCAAAGCTGGCTGGGGCTGCTGGCCGACGAGGCGATGCTGGCCGAGGCCCGCCAAACGCTGGCCAGCAGAGAGGAATCGCTGCGACTCGTGGCACTCAAACTGCATCATGGTGCGGCATCGGAGTTGGATTTGCGGCTGGCGCAGACATTGACCGAGGCCGCACGCGTCACACTGGCTCAACAGACCCAAAAGCGTGCACTCGACGAAAACGCAATGGTGCTGTTGCTTGGCCAGCCGTTGCCGCCTGCGGCCAGGGCCGTATTGTCTGGACCCAACCCGTCGGCACCCCGATTTGCCGAATTTCCGGCAGGGCTGCCGTCGGACCTGCTGACACGCCGCCCGGATGTACGCGCTGCCGAGCAATCTTTGATCGCCAGCAACGCCAGTATTGGTGCTGCACGCGCAGCGTTCTTCCCGCGCATCAGTCTGACCGCCGGTGCGGGCAGTGCCAGCAGTGAACTTGCGGGTCTGTTCAAAGACGGCTCCTGGGGTTTTACTTTTGCGCCGCAATTGGTATTGCCCATCTTTGACATGGGCCGCAACCAGGCCAATCTGGACGCCACCGAGGCAGCGCAGAAGATTGCGCTGGCCCAGTACGAGCGGGCAATACAAAGCGCCTTCCGCGAAGTCGCCGACGCGCTGGCGACACGCAGCACCCTGGCGCAACAACTGCAGGCGCAAACTGCGCTTTTGACAGCAGAAACCGAGCGTAGCCGCCTGACACGCCTGCGCTACGACAACGGTGCGGCCAGTGCGCTGGATTGGCTGGATGCACAGCGCAGTCTGTTCAGTGCCAAGCAGGCGCTGATTCAGACCCGGCTGGCTTATCAACAAAACCAGGTGCTCTTTTTCAAGGCCGTGGGCGGAGCGACGACCGCGCCAATGACGAAAATGTGACAGTCAGGCATCACGCAGGTATAGTTGGCGCGGGAGCCGCAACCGCTGGGTCCCGTACCTCGAATCCCTGCCTGAATGCCCAGTTTTCAGAACATTTTTGTCTCTGCACCCGCCAGCAGCCTGCTGCTTGAGGGCCACTACGATCTGGTCCTGGTCGGGCTGTCGGTACTGGTTGCGATACTGTCAGCCTATGGTGCCCTGCTGGTGTCTCAGCATGTGCTGAGCAAACCATCCCGGACGATGCGCCGGATGTGGATAACAGGTGGTGGCCTTTGTCTGGGCGCGGGCATCTGGGCCATGCACTTTATTGGCATGCTGGCATTCGAGCTGCCTTGCACAACGGGTTATGACACCACTTTGACCCTGCTCTCTACTGTGCCGGGGATTCTTGCAAGCGTGCTGGTGGTCAATACCATCAGTCACCAGCATATCAGCACTCTGCAATTGTTCAACGCCGGTGCCCTGTTTGGCGCAGGCGTGGGTGCGATGCATTACACCGGCATGGCAGCCATGCGTATCAACGGGCTGATTCGTTACGACGCGGCAATTTTTTCGCTGTCGATTCTGGTCGCTGTGGTGCTGGCAGTTCTGGCGCTGTGGCTCAAGTTCAAACTCCAACGGCGCAACTCGCTCGGTCTGGTCTGGGTCAACCTGAGCAGCGCAGTAGTCATGGGGCTGGCGGTTTCGGGCATGCACTACACCGCCATGCTGGCTGCCTATTTTGTCTCAGACAGCAGCGTCGAGGTTGCCTCCGGCATCGATCCGTCCTTTCTTGCCATGATCGTTCTGCTGCTGTCAGGACTGATAGTGGTCGCGACAATTTTTGCCACTTTCATCGAGTTGCCGAGCCTGGCTTCGATGAAACGGTCGTTACGCATTGTGACCCTGCTGGTCATTGGCTGGATTTTTCTGGCCTGGCTTGGAACCAACAACTACTACGCCAAACTGTCCAACACCTATTACCAGCGCGAGTCCGACCTTGCCGCGCAGCAGATCGTGCACGTCGCCAACACCATTGACCTGAGCCTGCAAGCGCTACGCGGCATTCCTCGGGTGCTCGCGGCAATGCCACAGACCCACGCCAGTCTGCAGATCTTCGGTCCGGACGTTGCGGCGTCCAATTTGCCGATTGGACAGCGTGCCGCCCTGTGGCAGCAACACCCGGTGCTGCGCGCGAGCAGTCAGTTCCTGGCGATTTCGGCGGCCAATCTGGGCGCCGACGTCATCTGGATCATGAATGCAGCAGGCGACTGTGTGGCCGCCAGCAACAGTGAATCACCCACCAGTTTTGTCGGCGGAAATTTTGCCGATCGGACCTATTTTCAGAAAACCAAGCTCGGTCAACGAGGTGAGCAGTACGCCGTTGGCCGGATCAGCAGCGCCCCTGGGGTTTACTACGCCGATCCGGTTTATCTGAACGGTCATTTTGTCGGTGCGGTGGTGGTCAAGCGCAATATTTCCAATTTCTCCGGCTGGACACAGCAGCTAACCGCATTTCTGACCGACATCAATGGTGTAGTGATTCTGGCCAAAGACAAGTCCTGGGAATACCTGGCGCTGCCAGATGCCCGGGTGCGCAAGTTCAGCGCGCAGGACCTGCAGACCCAATATCAGAAAAGGGAGTTCGCGACGCTGCGCATTCAACCCTGGTCGCAGGCTGCGCAGTTTCCCGATGCCAAACGCCTTGGCAATAGTGACCGTCCATGGATTCTGTCCTCAAAGGGACTTGAAGGCGAAACGTTGACGGTACACGTCGCACAGCCACTCGATGCATTGGCACGCCATGGAACTGAAAAACTTTGGCTGTTTTTTCTCGTCGCCACGGCAGGCAGTCTGCTGATCGTGGCCAGCATGGCGGTTCATGCGCATTTGCGTGAGTCACGCAGGATGGAGTCTGAGCAACGGGTCGCGGCAACCGCATTTGAGAGCCAGCAGGGCATGATGATCACCAATGCCAACCAGGTCATTTTGCAGGTCAACAAGGCGTTTACCGAACTGACCGGCTACCCATCTCACGAGGTGGTGGGACAAACCCCAAAATTGCTTCAGTCGGGTCGGCACGATGCCGCTTTTTATGCCGCCCTGTGGCAGCAGTTACGAGCCAAGGGCGTCTGGCAGGGTGAAATCTGGAGTCGGCGCCGTAACGGTGAGGTGTTTCCTGAATGGCTGCTGATCACCGCGGTGAAGGACACCTTGGGTCAAGTGACGCACTATATCGGCACACTCAGTGACATCACAGCGCGAAAAGCCGCTGAAGACGAAATCAACAACCTGGCGTTTTTCGATCCACTGACCGGTCTGCCCAACCGGCGGCTGTTGCTGGACCGTCTCAAACAAGCCATGGCCGCGAGTTCGCGAAGTGGCCAGTTCGGCGCAATGCTGTTCATTGACCTGGATAACTTCAAGGATCTGAACGACAGTCGCGGGCACCACGTTGGTGACCTGCTGCTGCAACAGGTCAGCAGTCGGCTGGTGGCCTGTACCCGGGAAGGTGACACCACGGCGCGCCTGGGCGGTGATGAATTTGTGGTGATGCTCGAAGACTTGAGCACACACCGGCAGGAAGCCGCTGACCACGCACGGGTAGTCGGCGACAAGATATTGGCCTCGCTGAATCAGCCCTATCAGCTGGCCAACACGGTGCATCACAGCACACCGAGTATTGGTGTCGCGCTGTTTGGCGAGCAGCAGGGCAGTCTCGACGAGGTGCTCAAGCGCGCCGATTTGGCCATGTACCAGGCCAAGGCCAGCGGTCGTAATGCCTTGAGATTTTTTGACCCGGAGATGCAGGCGGTGGTGGTCGAAAGGGCGACGCTGGAGGATGATTTGCGCCAGGCCATCCAGAACCAGCATTTCACCCTGGCCTACCAGGCACAGGTGCAGCAGGATGGCAAGATCACGGGCGCCGAGGTATTGCTGCGCTGGCAGCACGCAACCCGGGCCGCGGTGTCGCCGGGCCAGTTCATTCCGCTGGCTGAAGAGACAGGGCTGATCTTGCCGCTGGGACACTGGGTGCTGGAAACCGCCTGTGCCCAACTGGCCAAATGGGCAAGCCAGAAGACCAGCGGCGAGCTCAGCATCTCGGTCAATGTCAGCGCTCGACAGTTTCGCCACCCGGACTTTGTCGACCAGGTTCTGGCCATATTGGAGCACACCCACGCCAACCCGCAGCGACTGAAAATTGAGCTGACAGAGAGCCTGCTGGTCAGCGATGTTGAAGACATCATCAAAAAAATGAATGCACTCAAGGCCGTTGGGGTGGGCTTTTCACTGGACGATTTTGGCACCGGCTATTCCTCCTTGTCCTACCTGAAACGTCTGCCGCTGGACCAGCTCAAAATCGACCAGGGTTTTGTGCGCAACATCCTGACTGACCCCAATGATGCCGCCATTGCACGCATGGTGATCGCACTGGCCGAGAGCCTGGGCTTGAAGGTGATCGCCGAGGGGGTTGAGCAGGTTGCCCAGCGCGAATTTCTGGCCCGACTTGGTTGCCATAGTTATCAGGGTTATCTTTATGGCCGCCCGCTGCCACTAGAGCAGTTCGAACTGCTGTTGTAAGCGCGGACAATCGGGGCATGCACCTGATTATTCCCTTTGCCGCCAGCAAGTCCGAAGCCGGTCTGGTGCAGCAGCGTCAGCTGGAATTGCCCAACCTGAGCCAGCTGTTGCGACGGCTCCAGCCTGCACCCGCTGTCGGGGGCGACGCTCTCAGCTTTTCAACGCCACATGAATGGGCTCTGGCCGAGTCACTAGGCTTGCCACTGGGGGATGGCCAGATTGCCTGGGCCGCCTATCAGGCCCGGCAAAAGCCGACACTGGCGCAACTTGGCGGTGCCTGGGCCTTCATTACCCTGTGCCATTGGCAAATGAATACCCACCATGTCGCCATGAGCCCGCCACCGCTGCCCGCTTTGAGTCAACAGGAGTCCACCGATTTGCTCGTCGCGATGCAACCCTATTTCCAGGAGGACGGCATCAGCCTGTATGACGACCAGCCTGGTCGGTGGCTGGCACACAGCCCCACCTTTCAGGATGTTCGCAGCGCCTCACTTGACCGGGTGTTCGGTCGGGATCTGGAACCCTGGATGCCGTTGTCGGCCATGTCGGCCGGATTGCGTCGGCTGCAGAATGAAATGCAGATGTTGCTGTACACCCACCCGGTGAACGACGCCCGACTGCAGCGGGGTGCTGTGCCCATCAACTCGTTCTGGTTAAGCGGCACCGGGGCACTGCCGGTTGAGTACACACCTGCCTTGCCGCAGGACCCGCCGCAACTGGTCGATAACTTACGCATGAGTGCATTGACAGAAGATTGGACCGGTTGGTCACAGGCCTGGCAGACGCTCGACGCACAGCAGGTACACACCGTGTTGCAGGCTGCAAGGGCCGGCCATCCCGTGCAGCTCACGCTGTGTGGCGAACAACGCAGTCAGAGCTGGCGCAGTGGCTCAGACTCGATCTGGCAACCAATTTTGAGGCTTTTTCGCCATGACGGCATACCTGACGTACTTTCTTCGCTATAACTTTTTCTACTTTAATGCAGCGATTTTTGCTCTTCGTGTGGCATGTGGAGGTTGTCGTGTCCATGACCCCGACTGACCTTGGTTCGAACAAGGTCACCTCTTGTGACACATTGACTGCAAAGACCCCGTTGACCTGAATTGACAGCTATGAAACTGGCAGTGAGAGACATCCCGCCACGCACCGTCTGGGCGCTGGAAAACGCCGGCCTCCACCCCTTGCTTGCCCAGCTTTACGCGGCAAGAGGGGTGCGGGACGCCAGTGAACTAGACACGGCACTGGTGCATCTGCTGGCACCGGACAACATGTTGGGCTTGCCACAGGCTGCCGAAATGTTGGCCCAAGCCATCAGCACTGACAAAAAACTTTGCATCGTGGCCGATTACGACTGTGATGGTGCCACCGCCTGCGCCGTTGCGGTGCGCGGACTGCGCCTGCTTGGCGCGCGTCATGTGTCCTACATCGTGCCTGACCGTGTGCAGGATGGATATGGTCTGACACCGCCGATCGCTGCGCGTGTGCGGGCCAGTGGTGCTGATGTGTTGATCACCGTGGACAACGGCATCGCCAGTTTCGAAGGCGTCGCTGCGGCCCGAGAGATGGGCATGCAGGTGCTGGTCACTGACCACCATCTGTGCGCTAGCATCAACGGGCAAATGAAACTGCCTGAGGCCAATGTGATCGTCAACCCGAATCAGCCCGGGTGCGGCTTTTCCAGCAAATCCATCGCCGGTGTGGGTGTCATGTTTTACGTGCTGCTGGCACTGCGTGCTGAATTGAGGGAACGCGGTTTGTTTGACGCCTCGAGCCAGCCCAAGCTCGACTCTCTGTTGCCGCTGGTTGCCCTGGGCACTGTCGCGGACGTGGTTCGGCTCGATGCCAATAACCGCCGCCTCGTGGCACAGGGTATTAAACGCGTCCGGGCGCTTGCCATGCCAGCGGGTTTAGCTGCTTTATTTGTAGCTTCTTCGCGCGAAGCCAGGACGGCCAGCACCTTTGATTTCGGATTCGCCCTTGGGCCGCGCATCAATGCGGCCGGTCGACTCAGCGACATGACACTTGGCATTGAGTGCCTGCTCACCGACGACCCTGGTCGTGCCATGGAATTGGCCAAAACCCTCGACAGCATTAATCGGGAGCGCCGTGACATCGAAGGACATATGCGCGATCAGGCGCTAGCCATTGCCGAGTCGCTGTTTTCGGATGCGGCGCTTGCGCCACCCGCCATCTGCGTGTACGACCCGGAGTTTCACGAAGGTGTGGTGGGCATCGTGGCCTCACGGATCAAGGACCGACTTCATCGGCCGGCATTTGTATTTGCCCCGAGTGGTGCCACCGGACACGAGCAGGAGCTCAAAGGCTCAGGCCGGTCCATTGCCGGTTTTCATCTTCGGGATGCACTGGATCTGGTGGCCAAGCGTCATCCCGGTGTGCTGCTGCGATTTGGCGGCCACGCCATGGCGGCTGGTTGCACCATCGGCAGTGTGCACTTCGATATCTTCAGAACTGCCCTGGAAGAAGTGGCCAGCCAATGGCTGGACGCCGCCACCCTGACCCGGCGGCTGGAGACCGACGGCCCGCTCAAGCCAGAGTACCGGCGCGTGGATATGGTTGACACGCTTCAAAGCCAGGTTTGGGGTCAGGGATTCGCCGCACCAACCTTCTGCGAGGAAGTTGAGGTCGTGTCCCAGCGACTGGTGGCTGAAAAACACTTGTCACTCAAGCTCAAACATCAGGGCCAGCCGGTGGACGCGATCTGGTTCGGTCGTACCGAAGCCTTGCCTGCACGGGTCAGGCTGGCCTTCAGGCTGGATGCGGAAAGCTGGCGTGGTGAACGCAAAGTACGCTTTTTAGTTGAGGCCGCCGAGACCTGATCCGCGTGGCGCAATCAGCCCATCAGATCCCTGTTGTTTCGCGGTGCCCGGTCAAGGTGATAAAAAAAATAGATCAGTGCGGCGGTAGAGCCCACCAGGAGCAGCGGTCCGAACAGCCAGAACAGCAATGGCAGGATGTAAAAAAATGCACGCATGCCAATGCGGTAAAAAATGCCGGCGCGGTTCATCTGGGCCACCACCTGGGCACTCTGGGTTTGCGCCAAGCCCAGCGACAGTGGCACATTGATCGAATAACCAATGTGGTGGAACAGCCGTACCGACATTGAAAATGCAAAAAAAGCAAACAACAGGTCAAACAGCATCATCAGCAGTTTGAACAGCCACATCTCCGCACTGGCCCGTCCCAGAAAGTTCAGCACATGCCAAGTGCCAGAGAGGTTGGCGCCCTGCGCGCTCAAGGTCAGCACACCAATCATCAACAAAATGGCGGTGGATGCCATAAAACTGGCCGCCATGGTCGAGTTGCGCAGCGTTTGTACCGCCAGAATGTCCCGACGCTCCTGCATCACTGTCTCGACCCAGGCTGCGCGCGCGATGAGCATCATGTCCTGGGCACTTGAGCTGGGGTCACGCCTGGTACGCCAACGCAAAAAAACCTGGTACACGATCAAGGCCAGGGCGCTCAAGGCAAAGCAGATCAGATCAATATCGTGTGCTGCGATGAAATCAAACATGCACCCATTCTGCCAGTTCATCACCAGTCGTTGCCCTGGATCAACTGGGTGAAAGCCTGCAAGCCTAAAATTGGTCTATGAATGCCCCATTGAACGCTGATCTGCATTGCCACTCAGTGGTCTCTGACGGTACCCTCACCCCCGAGCAACTCGCAACCCGTGCCAAGCGTAATGGTGTGCAGCTGTGGTCTCTCACCGACCATGACGAGCTCGGTGGTCAAGCCCGGGCAGCAGCAGCAGCGGCCGCCCTGGGGCTGGACTACCTTAGCGGGGTAGAGATATCCACCACTTTTCTCGGCCAGACCGTGCACATCGTCGGTCTGGGGTTTGATGCCCAGAACCTGCCGCTTTGGCACGGCCTGCAACAGACGCGGGGTGGACGCGCCACCAGAGCCCGCGACATGGCCGAGGACTTGGCGCGCGTGGGTATTCATGGCTCTTATGAAGGTGCATTGAAATACGCGGGTAACCATGACCTGATCTCACGTACCCACTTCGCACGGTTTATGGTCGAAACCGGCGTCTGCAAGGACACTTACGAGGTGTTCCGCAAGTACCTCACCGAGGGCAAGCCCGGCTATGTCGAGCACCGCTGGGCCAGCCTGAAAGATGCCGTGACCTGGATTGTGGACGCCGGAGGTGTTGCAGTCATTGCGCATCCGGCGCGCTACAAGTTCAGTGCCAACGAAGAGTTCGCCCTGTTTACCGAGTTCAAGGGCTTTGGCGGCCAGGGTGTGGAGGTGGTCACAGGCAGCCACTCGGCAGCCGAAAGTGTCACCTATGCGGCGACCGCGCTCGAATTCGGCTTGTTGGCCTCGCGCGGCAGCGATTTTCACAGCCCGGATGAAAGCCGCACCGATCTGGGTGCCTTGCCCGATTTGCCGGGTCAATTGACGCCGGTGTGGGAGCGGCTAGCCGACCGCATTCAGCACAGCACGGCCGGGTAGTCAGGCATGACCTATTGGCGCAGCCGCCAGGGAGGCGGCATCCTGCTCATCATTCTGACCAGTCTGTCCTTTGCCTTGCTGGATACGGCCACAAAACACGCCACACGTGTCGCACCGGTGCTGATGCTGCTGTGGTTTCGATACCTGTTTCAGGCACTGACCACGCTGCTTCTGCGATGGCCCGTACAAGGGTACCACCTGTTCAGCACGCCCAATCCACGGTTCCAGGTATTGCGCGGCGTCTTGTTGCTGAGCACCAGTTTTTGTTCATTTGTGGGTCTGCAGTATTTGCCAGTCGGCGAATTCACCGCCATTGTGATGCTGTCTCCGCTGGTGGCCACTGCGCTGGCGGCCTACGTACTCAAGAACCATGTGCACCATCTGCGCTGGGTGCTGATGGTCGTCGGGCTGACTGGCGTGTTGCTGGTGGTGCGCCCAGGCGGCCAGGTTTTTGGCTGGGCTCTGCTGTTTCCTGTGGTGCTGGTGGGCACTTACGCCTGGTTTCAGGTACTGACCAGCCGGCTCAGTGGCGACGAAAACCCCTACACCACGCAGTTCTACACCGGGCTGGTAGGTGCATTGGTGATGTGCCCAATCGTACTGTTCGTCTGGAATACCCAGGCCCTGGTTGATCAATGGCCCTGGTTTTTGACGCTTGGCTTTCTCGGAACTTTCGGGCATTTGATGCTGATACGCGCGTTCAACCGGGCCAGTGCGGTCGTTTTGACACCCTACCTGTATACACAGATTGCCTTTGCCACGCTGGCAGGCTGGCTGGTTTTTGATCACATACCCGACGCCCTGGCTTGGGCAGGCATCGCGGTGATTGCGCTCAGCGGTGTGGGCAACGCCGTCCTGTCAATCCGCGAAGCCCGACAGCAGCGACAATAGGCCATGCCCCAGCGATTTGAAATCCATCCCGACAATCCACAACCCAGGCTGCTCAAGCAGGCGACCGCACTGCTGGACCGGGGTGAGGTGCTGGCCGTACCCACGGACTCCAGTTACGCCCTGGTTTGTCATCTGGACGACAAGGCCGCATCAGACAAACTGCGCCGCATTCGCGGGGTAGACGACAAACATCACTTGACGCTGTTGTGCCGCGACCTGTCGGAACTTGCGACCTACGCGCAGGTTGACAATCAGCAATACCGCCTGCTCAAGGCGGCCACCCCAGGCGCCTACACGTTCATATTGCAGGCGACCAAAGAGGTTCCCCGCAGGCTCAGCCATCCTTCGCGCAAAACGATCGGACTGCGGGTACCGGACCACAAGGTGCTGCAGGACCTGCTGGCCCTGCACAACACACCGCTGCTGGCCACTACACTGATTGCACCGGGCGAGCAGGACCCGATCAATGACGCCGATGAGATTTGTGAACGTTATCAGGGCCGCGTCGCCGCCGTGATCGACGCAGGTGCCTGTCCGCGTTCACCCACGACGGTGGTTGATTTGTCGCAAGGTGAACCCGTGGTGATCCGCGAAGGCCGTGGACCACTGAGCAAACTGGGCCTTTAGGTCGGACATGTGATGGACTTCGCCCAGCTGATTCAAACCGTTTCGCTCTACGCCATCCCGGTGTTGCTGTCGATCACTTTGCATGAGGCGGCCCATGGCTATGCGGCTAAACGGTTGGGGGACAACACGGCGTACATGCTGGGCCGTGTCACCCTGAACCCGCTCAAGCACATTGACCCGGTTGGCACCATCCTGATGCCCTTGTTGCTATATGTCGCAACCTCGGGCGCTTTCCTGTTCGGTTATGCCAAGCCGGTTCCGGTGCGATTTGGCAATCTGCGCAATCCGAAACGTGACATGATTTGGGTGGCGCTGGCAGGTCCGGCGGCCAATTTTTTTCAAGCCCTGATCTGGGGTGGGGTGTTTTATCTGCTGCAGGGCATGGGTGTCAGTGAGCGCTTTTTTATCGAAATGGCGCAGGGTGGCATTCTGGTCAATGTGGTGATGTTTGTATTCAATCTGTTTCCACTTCCGCCGCTTGACGGTGGACGCATTCTGGTCGGGCTGCTGCCGTACCGCGAGGCGGTCTTGGTCTCTCGTATCGAACCTTGGGGTTTTTTTGTGGTGATGGCCTTGGTGGTCAGCGGTGTTGTCAGCAGCCTTTGGATGCGCCCGTTGATGAGTCTGACCTATGAAGTCATCAAACTGCTGCTTTCGCCATTGGCGGCAATCGCCGTCTGAGTTTTTTCTGGAATCTGTGTTGACATGAGTATCGAACGTTATTTGACCGGCATCACCACTTCGGGAACGCCGCACCTGGGCAACTATGTGGGCGCCATACGTCCGGCGGTACGCGCCAGCCTGCGCGATGGTGTCGAGAGTTTCTATTTTTTGGCGGACTACCATGCCCTGATCAAAGTGGACGAGCCACAGCGCATCCAGCAGTCGACTCTGGAGATCGCAGCCAGCTGGCTGGCCTGTGGCCTCGATCCGCAGCGCGTGGTGTTTTATCGTCAGTCAGATATTGCAGAAATCCCGGAGCTGACCTGGTTCTTGACCTGCGTGCTGGGCAAGGGTGTACTCAATCGTGCCCACGCCTACAAAGCCGCCGTCGACAAAAATCTTGCGGCCGGCCTGGACCAGGATGCAGAGGTATCAGCCGGGTTGTACATGTACCCGGTGCTGATGGGTGCCGACATTTTGATGTTCAAAGCGCACAAGGTGCCTGTTGGACGTGACCAGGTTCAACACATCGAAATGGCGCGCGACATGGCAAACAGCTTCAACTACCGCTATGGCGAACACTTTGTGCCGCCGGACGCAGCCATCGAAGACAACGTAGCCACCCTGCCCGGGCTCGATGGCCGCAAAATGAGCAAGAGTTATGACAACACCATCCCGCTCTTTGCGCCACGGGCCGAGCTGAAAAAGCTCATCGCTGGCATCGTCACCAATTCGCGCCAACCGGGTGAACCCAAAGACACTGACGGATCGGCGCTGTTTCAGATTTATCAGGCCTTTGCTGACGACGCTGAAACCCAGGCACTGCGGCACGCTTTTGCGCAAGGTGTGGGTTGGGGTGAGGCGAAACAAATCGTCTTTGAGCGACTGGACCAAGAGATCGCGCCCATGCGTGAGCGCTACCAGGCATTGATCAGCGACCCGGCCCGAATCGAGGCCATTCTGCAGACTGGCGCGTCCAAAGCACGGGCCATTGCGACACCATTCATGCAGCAGTTGCGACATGCCGTCGGTCTGCGCAATCTGGCGGCGTGTGGCACCAGTAGCCAACCAGGGAACACAAAAATCGCTCTGCCGACCTTCAAACAATACCGGGAGCCAGACGGACTGTTCTATTTCAAACTGGTCAGCGCCGACGGTCAGTTGTTGCTGCAAAGTGGTGCGATGAACTCACCCAAACTTGCCGGCCAGACCATCGCCGAACTGCAAACACGTGGCCGCGCCGCACTGGACGAGAACCGCGGTTTATTTGTACCAGGTGCGGCCAGTGACGATGAAATTGGCCAAGCACTGGAGGCGTTGATCGCGGCCAAGGCCAAATAGCCCGCTGATACAATTGCGCCCAAACCGGAGAGATGGCAGAGTGGCCGAATGTACCTGACTCGAAATCAGGCGTACCGCAAGGTACCGTGGGTTCGAATCCCACTCTCTCCGCCATGTATATGTTTTTTAACGTTCGTTAGCGTTCAAAAACCAAGTAAAAAGCCCCGTAATTCAATAGGTTACGGGGCTTTTTTGTTTTTTAACGCCCGCTAAGGTGCGTTGACAGCCACCCAAAACAAGGGGCACACTTGGGGGCATAAATCAGGTTTTTCTGATGCCCCCAAAAAAATGCCCCCAAATGGACAAAAAACCAATATCGACAGATAAAGAATGCAAGGCGGCGACCTGCCCGGCAGACAAGCTTTATGACCGCTGGCCAGTAGAAAAAAATCTTTACCTTGAAGTGACCCAAGCGGGCGGCAAGTACTGGCGCATGAAATTTAGGCACGCTGGCAAAGAAAAACGCCTTGCACTGGGTGTCTACCCTGATGTTTCGCTGGCACAAGCCCGCAAAGCCCGCGACCAGGCCCGCGAAGCCCTAGCCGCTGGCGATGACCCCGCCCAACTCAAACGCGAAGCCAAGCTGACCAAGGCAATAAACAACGCCAACACCTTTGAAGTTGTTGCCCGTCAATGGCACGAACATTGGAAAGGCCCCAAAAGCCCCCGCCATGCCGATTACGTACTGCGCAGACTTGAAGCGGACGTTTTCCCGGCGTTTGGCGGCCGCCCGATGGCCAGCGTGACCGTCCCCGCCCTGCTGGCCATGGCAAAGGCGATCGAGGCACGCGGGGCCGTGGACATTGCAAAGCGAAGCCTTCAAACATGTGGGCAAATCATGCGCTATGCGGTGGCACACGGTCTGATCGAACGCAACCCGGCAGCGGACGTGAAGCCGTCAGACGCACTCAAACCCCACAAAAAAACCAACTACGCTCAGCTTGACGCAAAAGAGATACCCGACCTGCTTCGCAAAATCGAAGCCTACCAAGGCACACCACACACCCGCCTGGCGATGAAGCTGCTGGCGCTTACCTTTGTGCGCACGGGTGAACTGATAGCCGCACGCTGGGATGAATTCAACCTTGATGCGGCACGCTGGGACATTCCAGCTTCACGCATGAAAATGAAAACCCCGCATATCGTGCCCCTGTCACCCCAAGCGGTTGACGTGCTGAAAATTCTGCAAACCACGGCAAACGGCCGTGAGCTGCTGTTTCCCGGCGAACGCGATCACCAAAAGCCCATGAGCAACAACACCATCTTGAAAGCCCTTGAGCGCATGGGCTTCAAAGGGCGAATGACTGGCCACGGTTTCCGGGGCATGGCTTCAACCATCCTTCACGAACTAGGCCACGGGCACCACCTGATTGAATTGCAACTGGCGCACCAGGAGCGAAACCAAGTGAGTGCAGCCTATAACCACGCCACGTACTTGACCGACCGGGCCGCCATGATGGCCGCCTGGGCTGATCACCTCGACAAGCTGCGCAAAGGTGCGGACGTGTTGCCATTCAACCAGCGGGCTGCCTGATGACCACGCCCGGCACGTTTCGCCACGTACCCCGGCTGCTAGCGGGTGAAATCGTGGAGGCAGCGGGGACAAATGGCCGAAACCCAGCATCCATGCGGGTTTGCGCAGTATCAGCGAGAGAGGACAAAACGGGGACGTAGCGGGGACAAAGTGGGGACATTCTTGGATGATGAAATTTGTTCAATCAATCATGTATTGCATTTGCCCTCAGCATCAGCCCATTCACTCTGGCTGAACCGAACCCTCCCGGACTACTGCGCCCGCATCGGGAAGTAAAGGCGATAGGCTATGCACAAGGGTCATCTACCTCCGCTTCCCCGAAAGCGGGATGCCAATACTGGCGGGCCCATGCCCGGCTATAGACTGGTCGATAGCGCTCTGTCATTCCGACAGGCGCGGTGCGTGCGTGAACGCAAAACGGATGACAAGGCGCTCGCCATCCTGATGCGCTATATGGTCGCCGTCAGAACGGTTTTAAACACGCCAGACATTTATGCGTCAAGCGAAGCGCGACGCGGCGACATGACCAGGGTCTCGGGGCAACGCCCTGAGCAGGGGGCCGATGCCGTGTTTTTTGCGCAGCAGAAAACGTGGGCACAAGGCCCTTACCCTGCACAGTGAGATTCTGTCACTATCTCGATGCTGGTGAATTGATTCGCCTGTCAACACGCCTGTCGTTGAATTTTGGTTCGCCTGTCGATTCGCGTGTCGTCGTCGGCTGCTTGAAATTGGTTCGCCTGTCAGAACGACTGTCGCACATTTCTCGTCGCCTGTCGTGGCCGTTCGCGCAGTTGGAAGGGCCCGATGCAAATAAATACACATGTAAGACCGGGTACTTCCACGCTGCTGGTTAATTGATTCGCCTGTCAGAACGCCTGTCGTTGCATTTTTGGTTCGACTGTCGATTCGCCTGTCGTCGTCTGCTTGGAATTGGTTCGGCTTTCAGAACGACTGTAACACTGGTTATGTCGCCTGTCGTACAGCCTGCCACACCATGACTTGCAGGATTACCGATGGCGATTTTCAGCTTTCGACTCTGCTGAAGTCGCGGCATCCGAAGTCAGCGTCAAATAGCCAGCATCCAGGGTTCGGCGTAGTCTTGTAGCGTTTGACTGCAAGCAGGATGCCCCATCTGCATAGTGGTCGTCTCTTCCCGACCAGGTGCAGTCATATGACTTGATTGCTTGTGCGGCAAGTCAAGACCCCTTGCCGCCGGTCACGAGAGTCAGCTTACGGGTGACCCAATCCATTGCTCATCAGGAGCCGTTCGTGGCGGGCTTCAACGTGTCCATACCGGTCTGCCAGCTTTACAAACTGGTGTCGCTAGAGCGGTCGCTCAATACCACCGACAAGGGTTTATTCAAGGAGTCCGGAAAGCATGGGCAACCTCAGACTGCAGCCCGATTGATCGTGCCGGGCCAAGTTCTATTAATAGACTTTTCTCGGTAAATATGTGAATCTGGCCAACCCTAAAGGCTGCCCCGGTCGTAATAGATGCCTGACCAGTGGTTAGATAGCGCAACCAGGTTCTCAGCGTAAGGGAAGTTGCCGGTAGATTAGAAATCTCTCGTTCCTAAACTTCAAATTGAACGATGGCTTGATTACTTCACCCAACAAGAAGATAACCTTAGAAAAATTGGGAGATCGGTTGGACGCAGTGCCGATCTGTTCGCGATTCAAGCGGTAACTCGATGAGTCCACGATAATTCGGTCAGCAGCGGCACCAATGCATGTCAAAAGGCTGAAGCGTATCAAACTGTCAATCACGGTTGGCGCGCTTTTCTGCGATGAACTCACTGCGCGGGGCTGCGTCGTTTATCGCTATGTGTCTTCGACTTTTGTGCAGACAGATTTGTCATTGGGGCGATCGATCAAGCTGCAGATCTAGTACCCGAATGGTTTCAAACATCACACGCGTCCCATCCATCAGTTGCTCAGGCGTGATTGACTCTTGTGGGCAGTGACTGCGCCCGTTCAGGCACGGAATAAAGACCATGCCGATGGGACCGGTCGGGGCCACGTACACCGCGTCATGTCCTGCCCCACTGGGCATGCGCATGTTTGGGTAACCCAGCGTTTGACTAGCTTGCTCAATCGCCTGCATCACCACCTCCTGGCAGTCTGTCGGCTTGGATTGGCTCACATGTTCCATTTGTGCGGTCAACCTCAGGTCTGTCAGGGCGGTCTGCACCGCTGCCATAACCAACTCCGGAAAGGTATCCAGCAGTTGTCGGCTTTCGCTGCGTACTTCCATCATCATCTCCACCACACCCGGCACCGCATTGGGCACGTTGGGCTGCATGGAAATTTTGCCGATTGTGGCAACAACATAATGCGGATTGCCGCTCATGCGCGAGGCTTCCTGATTTACGATCCTAATGATCTCTGCCGCACCCACCAAGGCGTCACGCCTGATGTCCATGGGGGTTGTCCCCGCATGGTCGGGCTGTCCCAGCACGGTAATCCGCACGCGCCGAATGCCCACAATATTGGTCACCACACCAATGGGCAGGCCACGCTTTTCTAGCACGGGACCCTGCTCAATATGCAGCTCGACGAAGGCGGCCGTGCTGTTTGGGCCGCGCAGTGGGGCGCTCAGGGCGCTAGGATCTGCGCCGATGCGCGTCATAGCCTGGGCCAGCGACTCGCCCTGCTCATTGCACAGTGCAAGCATGGCCGGATCCAGCAACCCCGAGAACGCCCGGCTGCCGATACACGACGCGCCATAGTCGCTGGGCTCTTCAGAGAGAAAATCGATCACCTCCAGCGGGTGTCGCATCTCCACCCCGGCATCCTGGAGTGCATGCGCGATTTCAATGCCAGCCAGCACACCGATGATTCCGTCGAAGCGGCCACCCCCCACCACGGTGTCACAATGCGAACCCGTGATAATGGGCGCCAATGCGCTGTCACTGCCCTCACGACGTCCGATTAGATTGCCACCGGCATCCTGATGCACGGCCAGTCCCGCATCTCGCATCTGCTGCTTCAGCCAAGCCCTGGCCTCGACAAACAGCGGAGAAAACGCACGTCGCGTCCATGGGACATCAGGAAGCGTGAATTTCGACAGCGACTCAATGCGGCCCCAAAGGCGCTCAGAGTTAAGTGAAGTCATAGGTATTTTCATAGGATGCACTGCCCCACGCGACCGGGCCCAGGTCGGACGAAGCGACCACTTCCCTCTTGATTCACGATGCGACCATCAGCGTAAGCCGCGCTCCCGCGCGACCAAGTGGATTGAACACGTACCGATAACTCCATGCCTTCAAACGAACTCCATTGCACCGCTGAGAGGCTGGTGCCCGGATCATAAGCATAGGTCTCGGGCTTGAGAATTACAAAATCTGCATCAGTTCCAGTTTTGAAGGATCCCTTGGAATCATCCAGTAAAAAGTGTCGTGCTGGGTTGGTGGACAGTTGGCGAGCCACCATGCTCGGAGAGATGCCGTGCGACTGGCAACCCGTCCAGAAAGCAGGCAACAGCGTCTCAAGGCCTGGGCCGCCTGATGAATTCTTAAAAACATTCGGGTTGCCCTTGCGCTCCAACCCCCAACTCACATGGTCCGACGAAACAAACGTGCATTCGTTGTTGGCGATATGGGTCCACAATAAGTCCACCTCGGCTTTAGGCCGAATTGGCGGGTAATGCTTGGTCTTGGCGCCAAAGCGTTTGGTGTGCTCTTCGTGATTTAGCATCAGATACTGCACGCAAGTTTCAATGCTGGACTTATGCCCAGCCTGACGGTACATGTTGCATACCTGAAAACCGCGCGATGTCGACACATGCACTGCGTGCGCTCGCGCACCGGTTTCAGCGCCCAGTTCATAGATAAGTGTGGTCGCTAGGTTCTCGATCAGCGGCGTATGCGCGCGCATGAAAGCGTCCCAGCCTGTGTCATCGGCGTCAATCAATCGCTTAATGTTTTTACGCGTCAGCTCTTGCATCTGGTTGTGAACGCCGCATACTAAACCCGAAGGGGCGATAAGACGAAACGCTTCATAAAGGTCGTCCTCCTCCACCCGGGGAAAGCGCCCGGGCGTTGCCTCGAAGGTAGAAAACTTGAATGCACAAACGCCACCCTCGATCAGGCCGGGCGCAGCCTGTAGCCCATGCTGTTCATTCAGTGTGCCAAACAGTGCCACATCTACATGACATTCACGCTCGACCTCAAGAATCTTGGCATCGAGCTGAGCCCGACTGGCCACCGGCTCTGGATCGTCGTACGGCATGTCCACCATCAACGTCACACCGCCGGCCGCGGCGGCTCGCGACGCCATGCCAAGGCCTTCCTGGTGGGCTTGGCTTCCGGAGTGCACCTGCCCGTCGATAACACCGGGTAATACCCACAGCCCAGTAGCATCCAGCTTATCGCGCCCGACCGGCGCCGGGCCGGCTCCGCGTGCAGCGAACTTCCCGTCACGCACACCCAGCCAGCCATTAGCCACAACGCCATCACCGTCGACGAGATTGCCGGTAAGCACCAGATCAAAGTCACTCATACCTTCTGTTCCTTGCTGTTCAATTTAGGTAGTTTAGGTTTGGATTTGATAAATGTCTTATACTTATTTATGCTCTATCCATAACATAAAGTTAATTTATAAAATACGAATTTCATGCGCATGAATTTGAGGCAAATCGAGGTGTTCCGCGCCGTTTTGTTATCGGGCTCGATCAGCGACGCTGCCAAGCAGTTGCATGTTTCTCAGCCTGCGGTTTCCAGGCTGTTGTCGTACACCGAGCAAAGGCTCGGGCTCACGCTGTTTGAGCGCATCAAGGGCCGCCTATACGCCACACCTGAGGCCAATCGGCTGTTCCAGGAAGTCGATACGGTCTACCAAGGCGTGCAACGTGTCAACGAAGTGGCTGAAGACCTGGCCGAGAACCGCGGCGGTCACCTTCGCATAGGTTGCAGTCCCAGCCTTGGCCACGACCTGATGCCACAAGCGATCACACGCTTTTATAAAAAGTATCCCGACGCTCGCATCACGCTCGAGACGCAAACGCCCCGCACGCTGCTGCAATCCGTGCTGACGCAGCGCGTCGAGTTGGGTCTTGCCTTCATTATGGAAACACATCCTAGCGTTTGCGCACAGCTTTTGTACAAGAACGATATGGTGGTCGCGCTGCATACCAGCAACCCGCTCACGGCCAAGAAAAGTATCCACATCAAGGAGTTGCTCTACCAGCCATTCATCGGCTACAGCAGTGAGATCCCAGTGGGACAGTTGCTACGCAAGATGTGGCTCGACGCTGGCCTGATGATTCGCCCACGCACCGAGGTCACGCAACTACATGTCGCCTGCGCGCTGGTTCAGGCCGGAGCAGGCGTTGCGCTTATCGACGAGCTTACCGCATCAGGCCCCGTTTGGACGAACATCATGGTGCGCCCCATGAAGCCCACCGTGGCGGCACCGGTCAGCATACTGCATGGTACCTTTGCGCCGCTGTCGCGAATGGCGCAGGCTTTCATTGACACGCTTTACGAAATGCCGGGGGCAGTCGAACGACCAGTTGCCTAAACCAGGTCAGGTCGGAATGGTGACCTTGTGCATGCGCGAGATCAAACGCACCAATGGCCACAACAGGAGCACGTACATGATGGCGGCTGCAATCAAAGGTGTGGGGCTGTAGGTCAGGCTCTGACCCAGCTGCGCCGCACGCAATAACTCATCCATCGCCACCACAGACGCGATGGACGTTTGCTTCACAACCTCGAGCGTGTTGCTGGCCAAGTCGGGCACCACGTTGCGCACGCCCTGCGGAATGATCACATGCAGCATGGTCTGGCGGCGGTTCAGGCCAGTCGACCGAGCGGCCTCGACCTGTCCCTTGGGTACGGACTCAAGACCCGAGCGAAAAATTTCCGCAAAGTAACTGGAACCGTTGAGCACCAGCGCCAGTACGGCGGCCACGAATGGGCTTAGCTCGATACCCGTCATTGGCAGTGCATAGAAGATAAAGATCAGCAGCACCAGGGGCGGAAACGCGCGCAGAAAGTCCACGTAACCCACCAACACCCGGTTCAGGAGCTTGTGTCTTTGATAGTGCATCGACGCGATCAACAAGCCGATTCCTACCGCCAGTGGCAACACTACTAAGGATAGTAGTACCGTGCCCCACATGCCCTTAAGGAGCAAGGGAAAAATTTGCTTGAGGATATCTGGGTTCAGGAAAGTTTGGATGAAGTCCATCAGTGCCATCCTCTCTAACGCACAGGGTTGAAGTGAGTCTCCAACCAACGAGTCAGGCGCACGAAGGGGAGGAAAATCAAGCAGAACAACACCGCGCTTACCATCATCGGGGTGGGGTTGGCAATCGTTGATTGCACGCTGGAAGCCACGTTCAATAGCTCTGGTACCGCAATAACGGATCCCAGTGCCGTGCCCTTGGTTATGCCGATGGCGCGGTTAGTCAGGGGTGCAATGTTGTTGCGCAAGACCTGGGGCAAAACTACTGAGATCAACGCCTGCGAAAAACTCATCCCGGTCGAGCGCGCAGCTTCCCACTGCCCGCGAGCAATGGCGCCAAAGCCACCCCAGAAGATCTCCTCGGCAAATGCCGCAAGAATCAATGCCAAGCCAGTCACCGTGGCTACCACCGGGCTCAGCGTGATGCCGGCCGCCGGCAAAGCGAAATACACCACCACGATCACCACCAACTGCGGAATAGCGCGGAAGATGTCGATGAACACGACGATCAAAGCGTTGATCGGCTTAATCTGGTGTGCGCGCACGACCGCCAGTGCCAGGCCGAGCGCGATGCCCGAAACCACCGTAGCCACGGCCATGCCTAGTGTCAGCAGGAACCCACTCCACAACTGCGGGAGGTAGGGCCGGATCAACTCAAAGTTGAAGAAGTAATAAGAGATTTTTTCCATGGAGCAATGACCGCTGGGTGAACTGCGTCTAGTGCTCGCGCGCCAGGAAATCACGAATCCGCTGGTGACGAGGGGTCACCAAAACTTCCTGTGGCGTGCCGCGATCCATAATTGCACCCTTCTCCATGAACACTACCTGGTCGGCCACCTCCCTGGCAAACTTCATCTCGTGCGTCACCACAACCATGGTCATGCCGCGTTCACGAGTACGCTTCATCACGTTCAGCACCTCGCCCACCAGTTCAGGATCGAGTGCCGACGTGGGTTCGTCGAACAGCATCACGGCGGGGTCAAGGGCCAGCGCGCGCGCAATGCCTACCCGCTGCTGCTGTCCGCCCGATAACTGTGACGGGTAATGCCCCACGCGGTTGGCCAGACCCACGTCAGACAAATGTTCCAGGGCCAGTTCTTCGGCCTCCATCCGCTTCAATCCCTTGACCTTTCGCAGCGCCAGCGAGACGTTACCCAGAGCGGTCATGTGCGGATACAGAAAGATCCCTTGAAACACCATACCGATTTTCTGACGCACCTTGTTCAGATCGACCACCGGAGACGTAACATCTATCCCATCAACTAAAATTCGTCCAGCTGAAGGCTCCTCAAGCCGATTAATGCAGCGCAGGCATGTGCTCTTTCCTGAACCTGATGCCCCAACAATGACCGTGGCCTCGCCTCTGCGCACCGTCAGATTAATGCCACTCAGGATTTCAGTATCCCCGTATGACTTGCGCAAAGATTCGATCACGACCATGTCATTCATTCAAACTCCTTAGTTATCAAGACATGTATCAAGAGCACTTGGCCGTGTGCGGCGTAGTGTCGTAACCGTCAAAGCCAGGCGCACCATAACCCGGGAAGATCTTTGCACCTGAGGTATCAGCTTCAGGCGCCGAGCCAAACCACTTGATATGGATTTTTGCCATCGTGCCATCCGCTTTCAGGCATTCAACTGCTTGCTCGACTTTGTTTCTGAGAACTACATCGGCCTTGCGAACGGCATAACCCATGTTAGTGCCTGTGTTGAAGTTGTAGGCCACTTCGGCTTGTGGCGTCTGCGTTGTAATGTAGCGAATGACCGCCGTTTCAGCCATGTTGGCGAATGCACGGCCTGTCAGCACGGCCTGTACAGCATCCGCGTTCTTGTTGTAACGCTGGATTTCAAAGCCGTACTTAGACTGGTTGTCCTGTAGCCACTTATCGGAGAAGTTGCCGTTGTTGACTGCAATGGTCTTGCCCTTGAGTTCTTCCAGCGATGCTAGCTTGCTACCCTTCTTTACCAGAAAGCCCACTCCACCTGCGAGGTAAGGCTCGGTAAACAACATCTGCGACGCGCGCTCGTTAGTGACGTTGACAGGGCTGAAAACCAGATCAAAACGATTAGAGAACAAGCCCGCAAAGATGGCGTTGAACGGCGTGTCCGACACTTCGACGCCGGTGTAACCGGCCTTTTTGGCAACGGCCTGAATCAGGTCATACGAGTAACCGTCAATCTGGCCGTTGGCGTTGCGCATCACAAAGGGGGCAAAGCCGACATCAGCTGCCACCTTCAGGTTTTCGGCGCTGGCAGTCGATATGCCGGCGCCCAGCAGGGAAGCCGCGAGGACCGCGACAGAGGCAGAACGAAGTGCAATTTTTTCAAACATGTTGTTTCCTGTTAGAGCGTGTTAAGACCGGGATGGATTGTAGAAACGCCAACATATATCAACTAATGATTTTTTGTTCAGCACTCATAACAAATTGTTAAGTAATAATATTACATGAAATGACTCTAAGATTCCCTTGAACTGTTACATTGGTACCGTATCAAGCTTTGCTACAAAACAGATATCAATTCAGGAAATGACCATGGAAATGTCCAACATCCCGTTCGCAACCACAGATTGGTCAACCATCCAATGTACCGAACACAACGGCAAAATTGGCTTGGCTTATTGGCGCACTCAGAACTTTGGAAACATTCGGGTTCGTATGGTGGAGTACACGCCTGGCTACCTAGCTGATCATTGGTGTAGCAAAGGGCACATCCTTCTATGCACTGAGGGCGAACTTCACACCGAACTTAAGGACGGGCGTAAATTCTTACTTAAGGCGGGCATGAGTTATCAAGTTGCAGACAACGCAGAACCACATCGATCCTTTACAGCAGTTGGGGCAAAGCTCTTCATCGTAGATTGAAAATATTTTCCGGTGCCTGAACTGTTCATCACAAATTCGCCACCTGATCAAATTGGCGGCAGCCCCCGTGCCAATATGACCTGACTCGATTGCCTGGGCCAGGCTGTAGTTCACGCTCGAGCGGTCTCGGTGGGTGAGTCGGGAGATCTGGCAGCAGGAGTCGCATATTGAGGCAATCAGCCTAATGCTGACGGGTTGCTTTGAGGCCGGTTGCTGTGAAGTCGTATTTCGCAGCTCCGAAAGCGGTCAAGCACGATTGGTCATTTTGGTTGAGTCCGCGTGCCCATCTACTTGAAATCGAGACTATACAGCCGACGGTTGGCCACATACATCGATGACAGGTGTCGGGCGATCAGTTTGAATTTCTGTAGGCCCGCTCCCGCTGCACAGGAGCCGACAAATTTACTTCCGCGTTTGACAGCTATGGGCACCAAAAAGTCGCTGGCGACGGTCAGGTTCCCGGTACATTGATTTTCTGCGAGCCCCAGTCGATACGCCAATCGTCGAATTTTGGTTCTCCTGCGAGCGCGTCTGTCACACATGCTGAGTCG
>JAGOUM010000152.1 GCA_018061265.1 Rhodoferax sp.
GGCGCAGACCGAGTCGGGTTCTGAACAAGCCCCACCACATCACGGGCACCAGCGCCAAGGCCAGATACACCAGGGCGTTGTGACCCAGCAGGCCGTCGCCCAGAATCCGGCCCACCCAGGGCAGGCCGTTAAGCGTGTTGGCCAATTCCGGCCAGAGTGCCGAGATACGGACGGCGTCACTGACCGGAGGGGTCTGTCCGCCCTGCGAGAACCAGGCCGCACCAAGCACTGCGGTAATACCCGCAGCAATGATATTGATGGCCACCCCGGAAACCACCTGATCGCCCCGATAACTGACACATGCCAGCCCATGGACCCAGGACATGCTGACCGCCACCGCCATGGCGGCCAGCAGCGCCAGAGTGGTCGACCCAAAGGCGGCGCCACAGGCACCAGCAGCAAATGCGGCCAGAAGCATCTTGCCTTCCAGCGCAATATCCACCACCCCTGAACGCTCCGACAACATGCCTGCCAGGGCACAAAAGATCAACGGCGTTGACACCCTCAGAGTAGAGGCCAACATCGCTCCGACCAGGGTTTCATCCATGGCTCACTCCTGTCTCTGGTGCGTTTCGCTTTGCCGGGACGAACCATGCCAATACACGCGCCAACTGCGGTGCAATCACATAGGTCATGGCACCCGAAAACAGCACGATAAAACCCTGCAGCATCACCACCATGTCGCGGCTGAAACCTTGTACCTCAAACGCCACTTCGGCTCCGCCCTGAAACAGGGCACCAAACAGCAGGCTGGCCAGCACAATTCCGAACGGGTGGTTGCGGCCCATCAACGCCACAGCGATTCCGGTGAACCCAGCGCCACTGACAAACTCCAGCAGCAGCTTGTGGCTCACCCCGGCAATCTCATTCATGCCAACCAGCCCGGCCAGCGCGCCAGAGATTGCCATCGCCACCAGCACCTGATGCGGGGCACGAATGCCAGCGTACTGCGCTGCACTCGGGCTCGAGCCCACGGCACGCAAACGGTAGCCAGCACGGGTGTGCCACAGGAAGAAGTACACCAGAACCGCCGCCAGCAGCGCCAGGACCACACTCAGATTCAAAGGTGAGGCTGGCCAATTGATCCCCAGCCAGCCCAAAACGAGGTGAATGCCAGGCAACTTGGCAGACGCGGCAAACTCGGCGCTTTCAACCGACATGTTGCCCGGCGGTCGCAGATGGTTGACCAGCAGGTAGACCAGCACACTGCTGGCAATAAAGTTGAACATGATGGTGGTGATGACCACATGGCTGCCGCGGTAAGCCTGCAGATAACCGGGTACCGCGGCCCAGGCCATGCCAAACAGCGCACCGGCCAGCATCATCAGCGGCAACATCAGCCAGGCTGGCAAAAAGGCGGACCACCAGATCGCCACCAGTCCGGTACCCAGGCCACCCATGACTGCCTGCCCCTCACCACCAATGTTGAACAGTCCTCCATGAAACGCCACGGCCACCGCCAGCCCGGTCAACACAAACGTGGTCGCGTAATACAGCGTGTAGCTCAAACCCCGGGCAGTGCCAAAAGCGCCCTGAATCAACACCTCAATCACCAGAAGCGGGTCCTGCCCGACCAGCGCCACCACACCACCGGCCACGGCCAATGCCACCATCAGGCTGACCAGCGGCAATAACAGCAAGTCCGCCCATCGCGGCAGGCTGGCGTTCATGCCTGCCCCCCCGTCATCAACAGGCCCAGCGCAGATTCAGTACAGGCGTCAATGGGCAGTTCGCCCGCCACGCGGCCCTGGTTCATCACCATCACGCGATCCGACAATGCCAGGATCTCATCGAGCTCGCTGGAAACCAGGAGTACCGCGCAGCCTGCCTGGCGCAGCGCGCGCAACTGTGTGTAGATAAATTCGATGGCACCAATATCCACTCCGCGTGTCGGCTGACCCACCAACAGCACCTTGGGCGCACGCCCCAGTTCCCGCGCCAGCACCAGCTTTTGCTGATTACCCCCGGAAAATTTGCTGCTCGGCAGTTCCGGGTCGGTGGGCCGAACGTCAAATCGCTGCATCATCGCCGCGGTGGCCGCACGCATCCCACGGTGGTTCATCCAGCCGTGGCTGGCATATTCAGGCAGGTCATCGTAGCCCAGCACGGCAGACTCCCAGGCGGCGAACGCCATCACCAATGCCCGGGCATGGCGGTCTTCCGGCACATGGGCCAGACCAAGCTGTCGCGCCAGGGTCGGGTCGAGCCAGTGCGGACTGTTAAAACTTTGCCCCAGCATTTGCATTTGCCCGACATCAGGCACCAGTAGGCCAGACAACACGTCAATCAACTCACTTTGCCCGTTGCCTGAAACACCCGCCACACCCACAATTTCACCAGCGCACAAACGCAAACTCACGTCCTTGAGTCGCTGCACACCCAGACCGTCGGTCACCGCCAAGTCGCTGGCCTGCAGCAAGACCTCACCGGCCTGCGCCATGACATCGGCGACGCGCCCCATGTTGACCTTGCGCCCCACCATGGCCTGCGCCAACCCTTCAATCGATGCGTCGCTGATGGGCACTTCGGCCACTACCCGGCCTGCTCGCATCACCGTGACCACGTCACACAGCGCCATGACCTCCTTGAGCTTGTGGGTGATCAGGATCAGGGTGGTACCTTGTTCACGCAGTCGCCGCAACACACCAAACAACTGGGTCGTTTCCTGGGGCGTCAATACCGCGGTCGGCTCGTCCAGAATGAGAATTTTTGCACCCCGATACAGTGCCTTCAGGATTTCAAGTCGCTGACGGTCACCCACCGGCAAATCGGCCACCAATTTGTCGAGCTCGATTTGCAGGCCGGTCGACTGCATCAACGCATCGAGCCGGATACGCACTTGACGCTCGGCACGCTGCAGCAACCAGTGCGGCTCGGCACCCAGCATGACGTTTTCCAGCGCGGTCAATGTGTCCACCAGCATGAAGTGCTGATGCACCATGCCGATCCCCAACGCAATCGCGTCATCCGCATTGCGAATCTGCGCCGTTTTGCCCAAGACCTCAATGTGACCGGCATCGGCCCCATAGAAGCCGTACAGGATCGACATCAGCGTGCTCTTGCCGGCACCATTCTCACCCACGATGCCATGCACTGTGCCAGTTGCCACGCTGAGATCCACGTCCGCATTGGCCGCCACCGCGCCAAACCGTTTGTGGATGCCATGCATGTGCACAGCAACTGTTGGTGTGTCAGTCATGGGTGTCGCTCATCCATGCGCAGCCCCGCTGACGCCACGGGACTCCCTGCACAATAAGCATATTATCAGGCTCTAGCGCATATCCAGATTGGATTTAATGCTATATTTTTAATCAGTACTTACAGGCGTTGTCGGCCATGTAGTCGGCGACCTTGATCTTGCCACTGATGATGTCGGCCTTCATGGCATCGACTTTTTTCTTCATGTCCGCATTCACCAGACCGGCGTTGTGGCTGTCCATCGCGTAGCCCACACCGTCTTCCTTCAGGCCCAGCACGGTCACACCCGGCTTGTGCGTTTTGGCGGCGTTTTAAACCGCGACATCCACCCCTTTGACCATGGAGGTCAACATGGTGCCGGGCTGCAGGTGGTTCTGGTTGCTGTCGACCCCAATGGCCAGCTTCTTGCTGTCCTTGGCAGCCTGGTACACGCCAATACCGGTCCCCCCTGCGGCAGCAAACACCACGTCGGCACCTTTGGCAAACTGCGCCTTGGCCAGTTCGCCACCACGCGCCGGGTCATTCCAGGCGGCACCGGTGGTGCCAGTCATGTTGGCAAACACTTCTGCCTTGGGATTGGCGTGTTTGGCACCTTGTTCGTAGCCGCACTGGAACTTGCGGATCAGCGGAATATCCATGCCACCCACAAAGCCCACTTTGCCGGTCTTGCTGGCCAATGCCGCCATGGCACCCACCAGGAAGCTCCCTTCCTGCTCCTTGAACACCACCGACTCCACATTGGGCTGGTTCACCACCATGTCGATGATGGCGAATTGCAGCTTGGGAAACTCCTTGGCCAGCTTTTCAATCGCCGAGGCCTGGCCAAAACCGATACCGATGATGGGACTGGCACCCTTTTCTGCCATACGGCGCAGCGCCTGCTCGCGCTGCGACTCGTTGGTGACTTCAAATTCCAGGTATTTTTTGCCGGTTTCCTTTTTCCACTTTTCCATGCCGTTGTAAGCCGCTTCGTTAAACGACTTGTCAAACTTGCCGCCCATGTCAAATACCACCGCTGGTTCAGCCAGCAGCGCCTGGCTACCCATTACAGCGCAAGCCAAAGCGGTCAATCGAAAAGCGGATTTCAGTGTCATGGCAAAACTCTTTCTATAGTTGAATAAAAGGCTCCGATCGGGGCCTGATGGAAGATCAAGCGCGAACTATGCCACGAATCAAAGCGGCCTTGGCCACGCGACATAATGGTCGCCTGTCATTTTTTAAGAGGCTCAGGACATGATTTTGGTTGCAGGCTCAGCCAATCTGGACTTTGTGGTGCGCGCCCACCACATTCCCGCACCCGGCGAGACCGTGCTTGGGCAGACCTTCACAACTTATCCAGGCGGCAAGGGTGCCAACCAGGCCGTGGCCTGTGCCCGCGCCGGTAACGCGATCACGCAGATGTTGCTATCCCTCGGCGAAGACAGTTTTGCCGCGCCGCTGCGGGATTCGCTCCACACTGCGGATGTCCGCTTATTTGAGGCTCCGGCGCAAGGTCAGCCCACAGGGTGTGCTTTTATTTGTGTAGCGGATAACGCCGAGAACGCCATCACCGTTGCACCCGGCGCCAATTTGTGTCTGCTGCCCCGGCACCTGCCCGAGCTGGCCGGATTCAGCCATTTGTTGATGCAGCTGGAAATACCGCTGCCCACCGTCACCGCCTATGCGCAGGCGGCACATGCCCAGGGCGTTCGCGTCGTCCTCAACGCTGCGCCGGCCCAACAATTGCCCGCTGAGCTGCTCGAAGTGGTGGATGTACTGATCGTCAACGAGGGCGAACTCAACACCTTGGTGCCCTACCCGGCCAGCCTGATCACCAATCTGGCACAGATGGCTGTGCCCAGTGTGGTCGTGACGCTGGGGTCGCGCGGTTGTATGGCGCGCCTGGGCAACAACTTTTTTGTCCAGCCCGCCTACGCGGTTGACGCACTCGACACCACAGGTGCGGGCGACACGTTTTGTGGCGTACTGACCGCCGCCCTGGCGCGCGGCGACAACATCACCGAGGCCATGCGCCTGGCCAGCGCCGCCGGCGCGCTGGCGTGCACGGTTGAAGGAGCGCAATCCAGCATTCCTTCAGCAAGGGCTGTGGCCGCGTTTCTGGAAGGCCGGGCGGAGCCGTCGGCTGACGCGATGGAGGCGCTTCGCTCCTATTGCGGCTTGGGATAAGGCACGGCCTGATTGACTCAACTTGAAACGTCCTGACACCGTGATTGCGCGCGCCTCGACAGACTTGCGGGCCTACTATGCGGCCAGAGCACCTGACTACGATGCGGTCTACCTTAAACCGGAACGGCGTGAGGACATCAGTTTCCTGACCCGGCATTTGCCGGACCGGCTACGCGGGCGCGACGTGCTGGAGATCGCCTGTGGTACTGGTTACTGGACCCAATACATCGCACCGGCAGCAACGCGGCTGGTCGCCACCGACTTGACGGCCGAGCCCCTGGGCTTCGCCCGGCTGCGTCCTGCCAACGAATCGGTGGTCTTTCATCAGCTTGACGCCTATGCCCTGCCAGACCAGCTTGGCCGATTTAGCGGCGCATTTGCGGGACTCTGGTTCTCGCACGTTCCCGTCCAGGCCCGCAGCGGATTTCTGGATGTCCTGCATGCCCGGCTGAATCCCGGTGCCCGCGTCCTGTTGATGGACAACAACGAGGTCCAGCTGAGGGACTTCCCGATTGCTGAGACCGACATGGAGGGCAACACCTACCAGCAGCGCACTTTAAAGGATGGCTCCAACCACCGCGTGCTGAAGAACTTCCCGACCGAAGCTGAGTTGCGCTTGCTGCTCGATCCGGTTGCCAGAAATATGCAGTTTTGCCAGTTGCAGAACTTCTGGCTGCTGGAGTACGAGGTGTGATGCCATACCCGCGCCAGCATACTCAGCCAGTCCCCTGCCCAGAATCAAACTCCATGACCACTTCACACCTGCACAAAGTCATTTTTGACACGGACCCCGGCGTCGATGATGCCATGGCCCTGTACTACGCGCTGGCGCACCCAGACATCGAGGTCGTCGGCATCACCACCACCTTCGGCAACGTGACCGTGGAGCAGGCCAGCACGAACGCCTTGTACCTTTGCGCACTGGCCGGGCGCAACATCCCGGTGGCGCAAGGAGCCGATCGACCTCTGATCAAGACGGCAGAGGCACCGCCAGACTTTATCCATGGCGCCGACGGGCTGGGTAATTTGCCAGAGCGTTTGCCAATGGGCGGAAAAATCGACGCGCGCAGTGCCGCGCAGTTCATGGTGGACATGGCGCGTCAATTTCCAGGTGAAATCACGCTGGTGGCCGTCGGGCCGCTCGGCAATCTGGCCGCGGCCCTGCAACTCGAGCCCGCCTTGCCCCAACTGGTGCGCGAGGTGGTACTCATGGGTGGCACGGTGATCGAATCAGGCAATGTGTCGCCGGTGGCCGAAGCCAACATTTGGAACGACCCGCACGCGGCCGACATCGTCTTTACTGCCGGCTGGGAACTGACCATGGTAGGACTGGACGTGACCCACCAGGTGATTTTGCCGCTTCAGTTGTTTGAGCAGATCGCAAGCCGTCAGCAGCATGTAGCTACCAACACCCTGTCACATGCAGTGCATTTTTACAGTGCGTTCTACAGCCGGCATGACCCGCTGGTGGCTCAGGTTGTGGGTTGTTACGGCCACGATGTACTGGCATTTCTGGTGTTGACCCGACCCGAGCTTTTCACACTGCAGCGTGGACGGGTGCGGGTGGCAGTCGACGGCCTGGCGCAAGGCCAGACCATGATGCAGCGCAAGCCGGTCACTTACCCACAATCGGGTTGGCACGAGGAGATTCCGCACACCCAAGTTTGTATGAATGTGCAGGCTGATGCGTGTCTGGCCGACATCGCCGCCACCCTGGGCAGCGACTGGCTGCGTCAAGCCGGCAGGGCCTGACGCAAGTCCAAATAGCGACTTACAAACCGTCGGGAACGCTGGGCAAGCCCGCCAGCGCCATGGCCAGTTCACTCTCGTCGTACTTTTCATCGGTCAATTCACCC
>JAGOUM010000153.1 GCA_018061265.1 Rhodoferax sp.
GCCTCGCCGCCAGCCAACCTGCGGTTGAGCTGGCGCTGGCGACTTGATGAGGGCCTGAAGGGCACCGACCTGTCTACCCGAAAGGGTGACGACAGCCCACTCAAGGTGTGTGTGTTGTTTGATATGCCGCTCGAAAAACTTGGTCTGATCGCGCGCAACCTGCTGCGTTTGGCACGTGCCGCCAGTGACGAGAAACTACCTTCAGCCACGCTGTGTTACGTGTGGGACGACAAGTTAAGCACCGAGACCCTGCTGCCCAATGCCTACACCGATCGCGTGCGCCTGATCGTCGTCACCAGCGGCAAGGCAGCAGCGCTTGGGCAATGGGTGGCGCAAACCCGCGATGTGGCCGCAGACTTTCGCCGGGCTTTTGGCGACGAGAGTGACAGCCTGCCACCCGTCATGGCGGTGTTGGTCGGGGGTGACGCTGACAATACGGGTGGTGACAGTCTGGGGTATGTGGACAACCTCAGCTTCACACCCTGATTGCTTCGTTAAGCTGTAAAAGGATTCAACACGCCGACGCCGCAACCATCAAAATCGCGCACGTTGCGGGTGACGATGGTTCGGGCGTGAATTTGGGCGGTGGCCGCGATCAGCATGTCGGCCTGGGTGCGGGTTTGGCCGCTGGCTTGTAGCTGGCGCCGCAATTCGCCGGCGCGCCGGGCAATGTCGCTGGTGATGGGCAAGACCTCGTGGCGCTGCACAAAAGCATCAAACCATGATAGAAGCCGGGCCGTGGGATGCCAGCTCAGCCCAAACATGATTTCGTCTACCGTGACCACGGAAATTGTCAACCGGGGCTTGACCCGCTCGCGCCCCTGCAGCCATGTCAGTACGCCCGCATTGGGTTGCGGGCGCATCAACTCACTCAGGATGTTGGTGTCGACCAGTTGCATCTCAGGATTTCAGCTTGCGCTGACGGGGGTGGTTAAACCTTCTGCTTCGAGCATTTCAATAAACGAGTTATTGCGTTGTGCCGTGCTGCGTGCAGGCAGATTCAGGCCGTCCTGACGAACATCGTGCAAGGCCGAGCGGATTTCGCTGAACTGCTCTGTCAGCGTGGGCTCATGCTGGCGGGTGTGCCACTGGTGGAAGGCTTCAAACAGCTCGGCATTGACGAGCATGGCGACCGGCTTGTCGCGGTTGTAAATAGCCTGGGGCTCCTGTACCGACAGGCGCACCACCTCAGAAAACTGCTGTTTGGCTTGGGCGATATTCCAGGTCATCAAAATGTCTATGTTAGATGGTCTTGTTAGACATTTTAACTGTTCAACTTGAGAGTGGTGAAGTATGAAGTCTCCCACCGCTAAGCCAAAGCTATCGCGGGGGTTTCTAGGGTCAAAGACCAAAGCGCCGGCGTGTTGCGCAAGGCTGCCGCACATTGTCCCTGCTAGCAAGAAAACCGCGTCATAAAAAACAGAGCTATCAGCGCTTATTCAGTATTGGCTAGAAGCCAAAATAGCCTGGCTTACGACCTGACCCCGTTGAGCTTCCAGTCATAGTCCAGAAACTCGATGTCAAGCTGCCCCGCAGCCGCCCGGCTGGCCACCTCGGCGCTTAAACCCAAGGACGTGCTGTGCAGCGCCAGAAACTGGCCGAGGCTGCGGGCGTTGCGCCAGCCCTGCTCAAAGTCTTTGCGGTACCACTTGAAGATGCTCGACACCCGGAGCTCACCGGACTCGAAACGGTTGCGGCTGCGGTCCGACAGAAACTGGCGGGTTGCGTCCTCCAGTTGCGCCTCAAGCTGTGCCGCGTTATACGCCTGCGCGCGCAGGGCCGGGCAGCCAATGCTGGCGCAATTCACGGCAAAATGAATGCGCGGCTCGTTGTAGCGCCCCGAGCCACGTATCAGGCCGTGCTCGATGTCATCAAGCGAGCGGGTTTCGCCCAGCAGGGGGATAAAACTCTTTTTCCAGGGCGACTGGATGAAGGAGCCCAGGTCTTTGATCGACGCAATGCGCGGGTAGCCGGTCAGCACCAGCTCGATGGTCCAGGCGTTGTAGGCATTGATCAAAAACGCCAGTTGCTCTGCGTTGCCCCAGCGGTCAAATTCAACCCGTGCCACTTTGGTCTGGCCCGCCAGCCAGGTCTGCAGCCGGGTGCGGTCGGTGGCAAAGCCGGCGTAATCCACCTCGGTGGCCTGACCGCCACGCAAGGGGCGGACATGTTTTTTCAGCAGCGCATCCCAGTCGCTGGCTGGAGCGGTCTGGTTCTGTGCCTTGGCCGGTGTGCCCATCACTGGCAAGGCCAGCAGGGCCAAAAAATGTCGACGGTGCAGCATGATCAACTCCTCCTCCAGGCATGAAATCGCCCAACCAGGGCCAACAGTTTTTGCGGTGCATGGGCGCGCTTCCACTCGCCGGCGGCGTATTTGTTGGCCTCGGCCAGCGTCGGATAGGTGTGGATGGTGCCCAGAATCTTGTTCAGGCCCATGCCGTGTTTCATGGCCAGCACAAACTCGGCCAGCAAGTCAGCCGCGTGTTCACCGACGATGGTCACACCCAGAATGCGGTCTTTGCCGGGCACGGTCAGCACTTTGACAAAACCGTGCGCGGTGCCGTCGGCAATGGCGCGGTCCAGGTCGTCAATGCCATAGCGCACCACCTCATACGCGATGTTTTTCTCTTTGGCCTCCTGCTCGTTCAGACCGACACGCGCCACTTCGGGCTCGATAAAGGTTGCCCAGGGCACCACCGAATAGTCCACCTTGAACTTTCTGAAGTCGCCAAACAGCGCGTTCACTGCGGCATACCACGCCATGTGTGCAGCGGTGTGCGTGAACTGATAGGGCCCTGCCACGTCGCCTGCGGCGTAGATGTTGGGGTATAGGGTCTCCAGATAGTCGTTCACCGCCACAGTGCGCTGGGTGGGAATGCCCAGTTCCTCCAGGCCGTAGCCCTGCAAGCGGGCAACACGGCCCACGGCACACAGCAGGGCGTCAAATTCAATGCGTTTTTCTTGCCCCTGATGCTCAACCACGATGAACTTGCGCGCGCCAGCACCTTCGCCCTCTCGTTCACAGCGCAGCGCCTTGTGGCCGGTCAAGACATCCACACCATCAAGCGCCAAAGATTCGCGCGCCAGCTCAGAGACCTCCAGGTCTTCGCGGATCATGATGCGCGGGGCCATCTCGATCTGGATCACTTTGGAGCCCAGCCGGGCAAAGCTCTGCGCCAGTTCACAACCAATCGGGCCACCACCCAACACCACCAGACGGGCGGGCGGGGCATCGCGTTTGGCAAACTCTTCCCACAAGGTGTCGCTGGTCACATAGCCGACATCCTCCAGACCCGGCAGCGGCGGCACAAAGGGGCGGGCACCGGCGGCAATAACGATGGCACGTGTGGTCAGGCGCTGCGTGCCGCCTTCATTGAGTTTGATTTCAACGGTCCAGGGATCCACAATTTTGGCGTAGCCCGGCAGCACCTCCACGCCCAGTCCGGTGTAGCGTTCCACACTGTCGTGAGGTGCCACAGCCGCAATCACCGCATGTACGCGCGCCATCACTTTGCTGAAGCTGAACTGGGGCTCAGCCGTGCTCAGGCCATAGTTTTCCGCGTGGCGCATTTGATGGGCGATGCGCGCCGACTTGATCAGCGCCTTGCTGGGCACACAGCCATAGTTCAGACAATCACCGCCCATCTTGTGGGCTTCCACCAGGGTCACTTTGGCTTTGACCGCCGCGGCAATGTAGGCGGTGACCAAACCTGCGGCGCCACCACCAATCACCACCAGATTGCGGTCAAACTTCTTTGGACGCTGCCAATTGGCGTAAACGCGTCGGCTCTGCAAATATCCCAAGAACTTCTTGGCCAGCATGGGGAACACGCCCAGCAGTGCAAAAGAAAGCAGCAGGCCCGGAGACACAATGCCCGACAAGCTGGTGATCTGGGCCAGTTGTGTGCCGGCATTGACATACACCAGCGTGCCGGCGAGCATGCCAACTTGGCTGACCCAGTAGTAGCTGAGGGTACGAATCGGGGTCAGGCCCATCAGCAGATTAACCAAAAAGAATGGAAACACCGGCACCAGGCGCAGTGTGAACAGGTACAAGGGGCCATCTTTGGCGATACCCTCATTGATGGCCTTGAGCCGGTCGCCAAAACGGCGTTGAATGGCGTCGCGCAGCACATACCGCGAGGCCAGAAATGCGAGTGTCGCCCCCAGACTGGAGGCAAACGAAACAATCAATGTGCCCACCGCCAGGCCAAACAAGGCGCCTGCGGCCAGCGTCAAAATGGCAGCGCCCGGCAAGGACAGCGCCGTGACCGTCACATAGATGCCAAAAAAGGCCAGTCCCACCGCTACCGGCGCGGCCGCACGCTGCGCCTCAAACTGGCTCAGGCTGGCTTTTAATCCCTCCAGCGTCAAATACCGGTTCAGGTCCAGGGCAAAAAAACCAATGACCAGCAAGGCGACAACAAGCAGGATCAGGAATTTTTTCATTGGATGCCCAAATTTGTTCAATGGATGCGGGCAAGCAACGATTGCCCTTGACAGGCATAGTCGGTCGCAGTGGGCCTATTCTTACACCGCTCCAGTTCAATAACCCCCAAGACAGGATCTGATTGCCCAAAAGATCCAAGCATCGGCTTCCCGGATTAAAACCTGGAGACCTCTGATGCCAGCGCATGGTGAATAATTGGCAGCTTCCAGGAACCCATCAAACCCATCCATGCAGCCCACAACATTGACAAATTACCCCGAACTTGGTGTCCAGATCGGCCCGGTTTACTTGCCAACACCCGGCATTGACTTGCAGAAGTGGGCGGTGGTTGCCTGTGATCAATACACGTCCGAGCCACTGTACTGGCAGCAGGTCGCGCAGTTTGTTGGTGATGCACCGTCCACTCTGAACCTGATTTTTCCCGAGGTGTATCTGGATCGGCCTGACGCAGCAGAGCGTATTGCGGCGATTGGCCGCACTATGGACCGCTATTTGCAGGCCGATGTCCTGGTTGCGCACGATGGGCTGGTGTATGTCGAGCGCAGTGTGGCGGGCAAGACACGCCATGGCATTTTGTTGTGCCTGGACCTTGAGTGTTACGACTACCGACAAGGCTCGTCGAGTTTGATCCGCGCCACCGAGGGCACCATTGAGAGCCGCCTGCCCCCACGCATCAAGGTACGTGAAGCCGCTGCGTTGGAGTTGCCTCATATTCTGGTGCTGATTGACGACCCTGAGCATCGGGTGATCGCTCCCCTCACGCAGGCCAAGGCGGGTTTCGAGAGCCTTTACGATGTTGAGTTAATGCAGGGCGGTGGCCGCCTGAATGCCTTTGCGGTGCCAGATCAAGCCAAAGATCAGGTGATTCAGGGGTTGAGAGCGCTTGCTGAACCTGCTTCATTTGCTACCAAATACGGGGTTAGCCAGGATCACCCAGTGCTGCTGTTTGCCATGGGTGACGGCAACCATTCGCTGGCTACTGCCAAAGCGATCTGGGAGGCAAAAAAAGCGCAGTTTGGCGTGGACCACCCGAGTCGATATGCTCTGGTTGAAATCGAAAATGTGCATGACCATGGCCTGGAGTTTGAGCCGATCCACCGTGTGCTGTTTGGACTCAAGAGCGATTTGCTGCCTGAACTCATGAAAGCATGGGGCGATAAATTTCGTTACACCGCAGTGACCACGATGGACGTCATGCGCCAACATGTGGACGCTGCCCAAGGTGCTGCCCGCCAGGTGATCGGGTTGATTGGCGGTGGGCAAAGTTATGGTGTGATCGAGATTGATCAGCCTTCGTCCAACCTGCCGGTGGGCACGGTGCAGGGCTTTTTGGACCAGTTTTTGCAGGACGGTGGCGCACAAACGCTGGACTACGTCCATGGCAACGACGTGCTGGAGCGTCTGGCCTTACAAAAAGGCCACGCAGGTTTTTATTTTGCCGGCATGCCCAAATCCGATCTGTTCAAAACCGTGATTCTGGAAGGCGCCTTGCCCCGCAAGACGTTTTCACTCGGTCATGCCAATGAAAAGCGGTTTTACATGGAAGCCAGAAAGATCGCTTGATCGGGGCCGGCCAGCTCAATTCAGATTGCTGCTGACCAGTGCCCGCAAGGCTGCACTGTTCACAATCTGGATTTGTTCGCGGCCAAGCGTCACCCAACCCTCGCGCTCAAAACGACGCAGCAAGCGCGTGACGATCTCGCGCACGGTGCCCAGCTCATCGGCCAGCGCTTGATGCGTCAGGTTGAGTTGCTGACCCCGGCCCAGCAGCGCAGCAGCCAGGCGCCGGTCGAGTTTATGAAATGCCACAGCGTCGATGAGCCCCGTCAGATCCGCCATGCGTTCGGCAAAGAGACCCAGCACATCGTTGCGAAATGCGGGTGTTTCGATCCAGCGTTTAAACAGATCGGGCTTGATCAACAAGAAATCACTGACTTTGGTGGTCACACCAAAGGCGGAAAGTGGCTGCGCACGAAACAGCGAGGCACTTGACACCAGACACAACTCGCCTGGCACCACCCGGTACAACTCCAGCGATCGGCCATCACCGGAATTGCGCGAAACCTTGATTTCGCCGCGCAACACCAGCGGAAAACCCTGGCAGGCGGCGTTTTCACTGAACAGCACCGTCTCTGCCGGAACCTGAAAAAAAGCAAGCGACTGCTCCAGTTGATCCAGGGCCGGTTGCACCTGTTCCAATGAGGGGTACAGCGCAAGAATCTGGTCGATAGGTAATGCAGCCATATCCGCCCTGGTGTCAGTCCATGACCCGATAACCTTCTTCGACGATGGCCTGTTTAAGTGATTCAGGGGCTAGAGCCGAGTCGACCTCGACTTTTTTTGCCACACGGTCTGCCGTGACCACAGCGGCTCGGTCAAGCAGTTTGATGGCACGTACCACGGCTTTTTCACAATGCTCACAGGTCATTCCCTCAACTTGAAAAGCGTGCTTCATAAAAATCCTCAGAAAATCGGCATCTTGCAAAAAAGCGTATTGTGAACCTTACTGTTCCCGCCGGATCAACACCCTGATGACAACCCCTGACCACACTACCAGCGCCATACGTATCGACCTGGGCATCCACGGCATGACCTGTGCCTCCTGTGTTGCTCGGGCAGAACGCGCCTTAAAAAAAATCCCGGGGGTACAGGAGGTCGCTGTCAACCTTGCCACCGAATCAGCCCGGGTGATGGTGGTTCCAGGCGACAACATGGAGGCACGGCTGCGCCGCGCTGTGCGTGACGCCGGCTACGAACCCGTCGCGCC
>JAGOUM010000154.1 GCA_018061265.1 Rhodoferax sp.
GCTTCAGTGCCGGGGAGTTGCGCTACATTTTGCGTGGACTGTTTACCGCCGGACGGCTGACACGTCTGGATGACATCCAGGATTGCAGCAATGACCGTTGTGTGGAAAAAGTGGCACCAGCCCTTTTGCGTCAACATGCAGTGCTACACCAATTGCAGCAGGGCAGCCCCAAACCGGCAGCTGCGGCACCCGCCATTACACCTGCGGCGCAAGCGAATACCCAAGTTGCTCCGCCGGTGGCCGCGCCGCTCCTTGCTCCATCAGCACCGGCAAGCGGGCCGATTGTTGAAATTCGTGCGGAGGATGCAGTCTACAAAGGCAGATTCACCCTGGACAAAAAGTCCGGCCTGATCAGTGGTGAAGGACGTGTTGAGTTTTTTGATCGACGGCTTTTTGAAGGGCGACTTGAAGCGGGGAGAAAAATCGGGCAAGGCACCTATGTATGGCTGGATGGTCAACGCTACCAGGGTGAATGGCGCAACGATCAGCCTGACGGAGAGGGTGAGTGGTCGTCACCGAAGGGTGATGTGTATACCGGTGGGTTTCGTGCCGGAAAGCGAGTTGGCCAGGGACGTATGGTCTATGCTGACAAGACAGAATACAACGGTGCCTGGCTGGATGATCGTCCCTCCGGGCAGGGGGTGTTCAAGTTTGCCAATGGGGATGTGTACCAGGGCCAATTCCTGGCTGGTGAGCAGTCCGGAAGTGGCACCTTGACCCACCGCAATGGTGACCGGCATACTGGAAACTGGCTCAAAGGGATGCGCGAGGGCAGGGGTGTGGCTGAGTGGAAAGACGGTCAGCGTTATGAAGGTGACTGGCGCTTGAACAAAAAAGAGGGGCAAGGAGTCATGCGTTTTTCGGATGGCGGAAGCTACGAAGGTGCATGGGTCAATGATCGGCCGGTAGGTCAGGGCTTGATCAAATTTGCCTCAGGTGACACCTACAGTGGACAGGTGCAAGACGGCGTGCCCCAAGGAAAGGGCATTTATACCTGGGGTTCCGGGGACAAATTTGAAGGGGATTTTGCCGCTGGGCGTCCCACCGCCACCGGTGTGATGACTTTTTACATTCCGCCGCCCGTTGAGGTCGCGGCAACGGCTGAGGCACCTGCCGTCGCGGCGTCTGCCGAGGCTCCGGCAGTTGAGGTGGTGACAGTGTCTCAAGCTACCTTGTGCTCCCGGGCTTATAACCGTGCCCGCAATATTGCGGCCCTGAAGAAGTTCATGGAGGCTTTTCCAGAAGATGAGTGTGATCGGCATGGCTTGGCAAAGAACAAAATCGCCGCCCTCGAGGAAAATGAACGCAAACTCGCCAAGCAGCGTGAAGAGCGTGAGGCGCAGGCCAAAGCGCTGGTCGGTTTGGCAGTCGCCTATCGGCAGGATTACACGCACTGTGTGGGTCCGCAGGGCAAATGCCAGAATGTGGTGTTTACTTTTGAGGTCAAGGGCAAGATACGCGAAGTCAACGTGGCGCGGCAAAATGTGTTGTTGCAAGTCACATCGGTCAGTCTGCTTGGCAACGACAAGGGCGCGCCCGCCGACCTCTACGCTGAAGGCAAGGCAGCGGCGACGGATGTGTTCAGAAAACGCATGGTCGGAAGCACACAGACCAAGACTGAAGCCGAAGTCGGCATGGAGTTCTAGAGAAACCGCTGCAGGAAGGTTTATTTGCTGTTATCTTTTGTTGCAATGAAAATCTGAAGGGCCACAGTGTCAACACCAACAACCAATTTGCTGGCCACCCATGCCAATTGCCTGCCTATCGGTACGGTGATCGCCGATTTCGAAATTATCGGATTGGTCGGTGAGGGTGGCTTTGGCATTGTCTACCTTGCCAAGGACGTGAACCTTGACCGTGTGGTGGCCGTCAAGGAGTTCATGCCGTCGGCATTTGCCGGGCGTGTGGAGGGTGTGCGTGTCGCCGTGCGTGCAGCCAACCATCAGGCTACCTATGAAGCGGGCTTGCGCAGCTTTATCAATGAAGCCAAGATGCTGGCCAAGTTTGCCCATCCTTCCCTGGTCGAGGTTTACCGTTTCTGGGAGGCCAATGGTACGGCCTACATGGCGATGCGGTATTACTCGGGCGAGACCCTGCGTCAGCATCTGGCGCGTGGTGACATGGTGTTTGACGAAGAAACCATTGCACAAACCATGGCGCCGGTGTTTGACGCACTGGAGATGCTGCACCGTGAGCAGGTGTATCACCGTGATATAGCGCCAGACAACATCATGTTGGCGGATGGGCGGCCCGTTCTGCTGGATTTTGGATCGGCACGGCGCATCATTGGTGATGGTACACAGGCACTGACGACCGTTCTCAAGCCGGGTTATGCACCGATCGAGCAGTATGTTGATGATGGCACCATGAAGCAGGGTCCCTGGACCGATGTCTATGCTCTGGGCGGCGTTTTATACCACCTGGCCACTGGCAAGCCACCCATGCAGGCGGTTTCTCGCTTGCTATCTGATCCCTTGCAATCCGTTCAGGCGCTTACGGGAGACCGGTTTTCGAGCGTTTTTTCCGAAGCTGTGACCAAGGCCATGGCCGTTCGGGTGGAGGACCGCCTGCAGAATATTCAGCAGTTCAGCGAAATGCTGGGCTGGACAATTGCCAAGCCAGCACGGGTCATGACCTTGCCGAGCGCCTCTTACGCGCGGCCGGGCGATCGGATCGAGCCGACCTTGCTTGCGGATTCCGATGCCACTGTGATGGTTCCTCACAGCGTCAGCCGACAGGTCACACAAAACGCGGCGAGACTTGCCGACCAGCCGATCAAGACGGCCCAGATGGGTGCAGCCGGATCCAAACCAGCGACCGCTGAGTTACCAACGGCGCCTGCTGCCAAAAAAGATATCAAGATACCCTTGATCACCGTGGGTCTGGGCGTAGCGATCATTGCTGGCTACCTACTGATTCGCCCTGCAGCGGTGGAAGTCATGCCCACAGCAAGCCTGCCGGTGGATCAGCAGACAAAGCCGTCCGCGCCCACCCCGGTTAACCCTGTGGCGCCTGAGCCAGTGTCTGCAGCGAGTGCAGCGCCGACAGCGACAACAGGCGTGGTTAAATTGAATATCGTCCCCTGGGGCACCGTCGTGGTGGATGGAATCACGCGCGGAATATCCAACAGTACGCAGTTGAGACAGCTTGAGCTGACGACCGGGCCGCACACCATCGAGATCGCTAAGCCGGACTCGCCAACCTTTACCCAAAACATTGTGGTCACGGCTGAGTCTGCGCAGTCCATATCGCATACCTTCAAATGAAAATCACATGAATACTCCGAGCTCTGTGTTGAAGACTGCCTCCAGCTCGCTACCGGTCGGAACCCGACTGGCAGAGTTTGAAATCACTGGCGTGATTGGTGAAGGTGGTTTTGGAATTGTTTACAGTGCGCATGACTCGAGTCTTGAGCGCATCGTTGCGCTCAAGGAGTATCTGCCGTCTGCTTTTGCCCAGCGTTCACCCGACGGCGGTGTAACCATGAAGTCCGAGGAGCACCGCAAGACATTTACTGCGGGTCTGTCGAGCTTTATCAATGAAGCCAAGATGCTCGCCAAGTTCTCACACCCTGGCTTGGTCGAAGTGTTCCGCTTCTGGGAGGCCAACGGCACCGGTTACATGGCCATGCGGTATTACCGTGGTGTGACTTTGCGCGAGACGCTTCGTTCGTCGCGCCAGCAAATTACCGAGCAATGGCTTTGCGAAACGCTCGATCCCATTTTGTTGGCACTCAAAGAGTTGCATAACGAGCGTTGCTTCCATCGTGATATTGCTCCTGACAACATTCTGGTGTTGCCTAACGGCAAGTCTGTTTTGATGGATTTTGGCGCGGCCCGCCGGATCATCAGTGGCATGACTCAGGCATTGACAACGGTCCTAAAGCCGGGGTATGCACCCATTGAGCAGTATTACGACGATGGGTCGATGCCGCAAGGCGCATGGACTGACATTTACGCTATTGGTGGACTGTTGTATCACGTGATGACTGGCAAAGTACCGGTTCAGGCGATTTCTCGCATGATGAGTGATCCACTCAAGCCAGTCTCTGAAATTGCAGTCGGGGAGTTTTCAGAGCGGCTCTCAAGCGTCGTGATGAAATGTATGGCGGTTTTGCCAGAGAACCGATACCAAAGCATTGAGGAACTTCGCACTGCACTTGGATGGGTGACGACTCCAGTGGTTTCAACGGTGATTCACAAGCCGATCGCCAAACCCGTGCCGGAAACCGATTTTCAAGCAACGATGCTCATGAATCCAGCGTCTCCTGAACGTCAGGCTGCCGTTGACTTTGCTGCATCGACCAAGACGCCGCCAACACCGATACCATCCCCATCCCCATCCCCAGAGCCGTTGCCTGAGAAAGCTGGGGTAAATGGGTCGATTGACGATCTGCTCTTGACCCCAGCAGTGATGCCAAAAGCCGACGCGGCGGCTGAGCCGGCAAAAAAAGTCGAAGCGAAAGCGAAACCATCGACACCAAACAAAACGGGCACCACTGCCTCAGTCAATAGCGGTAACAAAACAAAATCCTCGTCAGGATTGTGGCTGGGACTGGGTGTGGTCACATTGTTATTGATTGGTGTTGGCCTGTTCATGTCGGGCGTTTTCAGTTCGTCGGCACCCGTCGAACCCGTGACGCCAGTGGCTGGAGCCGTTGGCAATCCACCGCCAGTGACGGCAGTAGTGCCGGCACCGGACGCTGTTGTGGCATCCGTGCCGGCTGCCCCTGCTTCAGAAACGACGAGTCCAACTCCGGTGCAGCAAGACCCAGCCACAGTGCCGGCATCAGCGCCAGCGGTTGTGGCAGTTGAGGTGGCATCTGCTGCTGCCTTGCCCGTCGCTTCGTCGGTGGCCTCGGCGGCCAAACCTGCGCCTGATCCTACAACAGGCTTGGTTCGTATTGAGCTGGTGGGCGGTTGGGGGACCGTACTTGTAGACGGTCAACCAAAAGGGACGGTACCACCGGTGCTTTCCGTCCGGTTGGCGGCAGGATCACACGACATTGAAATTCAGAACCCCGCAGTCGAGACAGTCAGGCGGACCATCAAGGTCACTGCTGGCAAGACGACGGTGGTGCGGCATAACTTTTCCAAATATTAGTTTTTAGGTTCAGTTGGAGTAAACATGAAATTTTCAAACACATGGTTGGTGGCGGGATCGCTTGTTTTTGTTGTGGCGGGTTGCGCGACAGCACCAGATGCCTACAAGCAGCCTGCACCCAAGCCCGTGCAACAACCGGTTGCGGTACCCGTGGTACCTGAGCCACCAGCTCCACCACCTCCACCACCTCCAGTGGAGGTCGCACCCGAGCCCTCTCCCAGTGAGAAGAGTCTGGCTGAAGCAGTGGCAAGTTTTGAGCGCGGGGAATATTCGACGGCAATGAAGCAGTTGTCGCCGCTGACGACCGATCAGGCGCTTGATACAGCCGGGCAGCTCAAGGCGCTCAAGACACTGGCCTTTTCGCAGTGTCTGACCCGTGCGGTGGTCTCCTGCCGCAAGACCTTTGAGCGCGCTTTTAAGCTGGACCCCAATTTTGATCTGGCAGCAGCAGAACAGGGGCACCCGGTTTGGGGACCACAGTTTCTTAATGCCCGCAAGAACTTGAAGATCAAGTAGCCGCTCTGAGAAGACAACCATCGAGTCAGGATAGCGCTTTCCATGCCAGAAGTCACATTGGACGTGGTGTCGGTTGATTCGACACCGGTACCAGATCGCAGTTGCCACTTCACTGGGGTCGGGGGCACCATTGGTCGGGACGAAGGCAATACCCTGGTGCTGCAGGATAAGCACCGCCGTGTCTCGCGTCTGCATGCGTCCATCACCTTTCCAGACGGGGTGGCAACCATTGCGAATGCCAGCACCACCCTGCCCATCAGTGTCGGATCGACCGTGCTCAACCATGGCGAGAAAGTGCGACTGAATGCGGGCGACTCAATCGAGATTGGGCCGTTTATTTTGCGCGTCAAGGGCAAAGGGCGAACCTCGACAGAAGACACATTGATTGCGCATGTGCAGCCTACAGTGCAAGTGCCGCCAATAAAACTTTCTGAGCCCATTTTGGTGCATTCAGAGCGAGGGCAGTCGGACCCTTTGGCCTCACTGATGTCCAGCCCGACCCCTGGCGATGCGGCCGACCCATTTGCGGATTTGTTTGCAGATTTGGCGCCGGTCAATGCGAAACCTGTGTTGAGTTCGACGCCTCCGGTTGCGATGAGCTCCGATGTGGTCCGGCCCATACCGGTGCCATCCTTGGGTGAGATCGATCCATTTGCGGACTTGCTTGGCCTGGGTCCATCGGCCAATGCATCGGTTGGGACCCCTCTGGACAGCTATGGGACACCAGCAGGTCTTTCCCCTGTGGTCTATCCAGCGCCAACGCCAGAGCGGTTTACCCCTGCGGTTTCGCCAGCGCCGGCACCTAGCCAGGCCCCATGGTCTTCGTCGCCTGCGCCTATGGCCATCATCCCGGAAGACTTCAATCCATTTGCGTTGCCTTCACAGACCTCACGCAACGCCGCAGATCCCCTGGCGCAGATGATGGGCGCAGCCTCGCCTCAAGCTGATGTCGCGATTGGTGGTGGAGATCTGTCGATTGACGCCTTGTTTTCAACCGCTGCTTCCTCACCGTTTGAAGGTCTGGTGAGCAATAACCCTGGCACCCCTTTGTATCCGCCCCAGGGTATCAACAGTCTGACCGCAGCGGCGGAGGCGAGCGACCCCCTTTTGATGTTTGGAGCATCAGCGCCCGATGCGGCTGCGTCCATGTATGCACCGGTTCGGGACGACCTGCCAGAGATTGGCGGTGCGTACCAGCCGCCCAAGGCTTTTTTCCCTGAGTCACAACCACCCCGTGGCGCACAGGCACCGGCAGCATTTTTTGGTGGTGCCCACCAGCGTGAGCCAGCACCAAATGTCAATGCCGATGCGCTCACGTCTGCATTCATGAACGCTGTTGGTTTGCCACCGGGAGCCTTACCCGGTGGGTTGACACCTGAGCTGATGACGGTCATCGGCGGCCTCCTGCGAACAGCGACGTCTGGAGCCATTGATATGTTGGCGGCCCGAGCTGCGACCAAGCTGGAACTTCAGGCCAGTGTGACGATTATTTCTTCACAGTCCAATAACCCACTCAAATTCCTGCCCAATGCCGAGTCCGCTTTACAGCAGA
>JAGOUM010000155.1 GCA_018061265.1 Rhodoferax sp.
TGGTGTCGAGAAGGCGCTCAAACAGGTCGGTGGGGGCCGCCAAAAAACCCACACGCCAGCCGGGTGCCAGAATTTTCGAGAAACCACTGACATAAATGGTGCGCTGCAAGCCGTCGAGCGCGCTCAGACGCGTGGCGTGATCCGGCGCCAGGTGGCTGTAGGTGTCGTCTTCAACAATATGAAAACTGTGCGTGTTGGCCAGTTGCAGCAGGCGATGCGCGCTGCCTGGGCTTAAGCAATAGCCGGTGGGGTTGTGAAACACGCTGACACTGACAAACAGCTTGGGTGCGTGTAACTCGCAATAGCGCGCCATCACCGCCAGGTCAGGCCCGTCCGGGCCGCGTGGCACCGGCAAGATGCGCATGCCCAGGGCGTCGAGGCGGGCAAACTCGATGGCCCAGCCGGGCTCTTCGACCATCACGCAGTCGCCGGCGCGCAGCAAGGTGCGACTCACAATGTCAAGGGCGTGGGTGGCACCCACGGTGGTCAGGATTTGCTGTGGGCTCGCGGGTATCGACAGCGCGCCCAGCCGGGCCGACAGCGCCTGGCGCAGCCCCATGTCCCCCGCCGGTTCGCCATATTGCAACGAGAAATCCTTGAGCTGTGCACTGCTGGTGACACGGCGCAGGGCGGCTGACAAAAATGTGGTCTCCAGCCAGTCTGGCGGAAAAGCGCCCAGGCCGGGCTGGGGTAAGGTGCTGCCGCCCTGAAACATGCCACGGATCAGTGCGGTGGCGTTGACCGGGGCGTGTTGCCGGGGGGGTGGCGGCGCTGGCCGGGAAGCGTCAGTTGATCGGGTTGCTGCTGATTCAGAAGCTGATAGCGCTTGTTCTGTTTGGGCTATAGCCCGATTTCTTATATAAAACCCCCGATTCTTTTGTGCTTCGACCAGGCCCTGTGCCAGCAATTGATCGTAAGCGGTCACCACCGTGCTCGGGCTCACGCCTTGCTGCTGTGCACACTGCCGCACCGAGGGCAGGCGTGCGCCAGGGACCAGCAGGCCGGTCTGGATGCGGTCGCTCAGGCGGGCTGCTAGTTGGTCAGCCAGGGGGCGGGAAGGGGTTTTGAGGAGCATGTTAGGTGTCGTTTCTGCTACGGATTCAGGCTTGGCGCTGGACTGCGCCCTGCAAGGTTGCGGGCAGGGGTAGGCACCTCATACTGGGGTACCAGAAATCGGCACCCACCCCTGCCCGCAACCTTGCCAACGACCGTGTTGTGCTGCAGTGCCCGAAACCCGGGTCAACTGTGTCAATCGATTGAGCACTACAGATTTTCATAATGTCTTGTAAAGTGTATTGTTAGTGTACTGTTTTTCAAGATACATTCAACACCATGAACCTCGCTCTTAGCTCCCATGACCGCCGCTGAACTCACCGCCTTGCTGGTGTTATGCACGGCGACGAGCTTTACGCCTGGGCCAAACACCACACTGTCTACCGCGCTGGCGGCCAACCTGGGACTGCGCCAGGCGCTACGGTTTGTGCTGTCGGTACCGGTTGGCTGGGGGCTGTTGTTCAGTCTGTGCGCTGCGGGTGTGGGTGCGCTGGTATTGGCCGTGCCCATGTTGCGCCTGGGCGTGCAGGCCACGGGTGTCGGGTATTTGTTATGGCTGGCGCTCAAACTGTGGCGCGCCAACACACTCACACAGGTCGATGGCGGGCGTTTGCAGGTGACCTTTTGGCAGGGCGTTCTGCTGCAGTTTTTGAACATCAAGGCCTGGATGCTGGCCCTCACGGTGGTGGCCGGCTGGCTGGCCGGGCGTGATGATGCGTTGACTCGCTTTGCCGTGGTGCTGCCTGTTCTGTTGGCTTTTGGGCTGAGCAGCAATCTGACTTACGCACTGATCGGCAGCCTGTTGCGGCGCTGGCTGGCCGATGCCGAACACGGAGGGCGGCGTCTGCGTTGGTTTAACCGCAGCATGGCGCTGGTGCTGGTGGTCACTGCGGTTTGGATGGCCACCTTCTGATAGAAATTAAGTTTCAGACCTTACACAATAATCGCAACCAGCTATGACTAACGAAGCAATTCACATGAAAACCCTGGGCCTGATCGGCGGCATGAGCTGGGAATCGACCGTGCCTTATTACCAGTTGATCAACCAGACCGTCAAAGAACGGCTCGGCGGCCTGCACTCAGCCAAGATCATTCTGTACAGCGTGGATTTTGCCGAGGTCGAGCACCTGCAAAAAACCGCCCAGTGGGACGCCGCAGGCGCGCTGCTGGCTGATGCCGCGCACAGACTGGCGGTTGCCGGGGCCGACGCGCTGGTGCTGTGCACCAACACCATGCACAAGGTGGCCAGCGCCATCGAGCAGGCCGTCAGCATCCCGCTGCTGCACATTGCCGACCCGACCGCGCGCGCCATTCAGCAAGCAGGGTTTACCAAGGTGGGGCTGCTCGGCACCCGCTTCACCATGGAGCAAGACTTTTACCGCAGCCGCCTGGAGAAAAACCACGGGTTGACGGTGCTGACACCCCCAGCGAGCGGACGCGAACTGGTGCATCAGATCATTTATGAAGAGCTGTGCCTGGGTCAGGTCAAAGAGACCTCGCGCCAAGCCTACCTGCAGGTGATCGACGATCTGCGCCAGCAAGGCGCACGGGCCATCATTCTGGGCTGTACCGAAATCGCCATGCTGGTGCAGCCACAGCATACGCAACTGCCCTTGTTTGACACCACCGCGCTGCACGCCAAAAGCAGCGCACTGTGGGCGCTGACGCCATGAAACACCTGTCACCTGAGGTCCAGAAAGGCCTGTGGCTGGGGCTGCTGGGCGTGGGGATTTTTGCGCTGACGCTGCCGCTCACCCGCCTGGCGGTGGGCACGCCGCAAGCGCCGCAACTCTCGGGGCTGTTTGTCTCGACCGGGCGGGCGACGCTGGCGGCGCTGCTGTCCATCGTTTTTCTGTGGGCTACCCGCGCACCCTGGCCGACGCGCGCCAACCTGCCCGCACTCGGGGTGGTCATGCTCGGCGTGGTGTTTGGTTTTCCCATGTTTTCGTCGATTGCGATGCGCCATGTGGAGGCGGTGCACGCCAGTGTGATGCTGGGTGTGCTGCCATTGGCCACGGCCGGGGTGGGTGCCTGGCTGCATCGTCAGCGGCCGTCCGGCGGGTTTTGGCTCTGTGCGGCCTTGGGCTCGGCGCTGGTGATTGGCTTTGCCATGCTGCGTTCTGGCGCTGGCAACCTGAGCCTGAGCTGGGCCGACACACTGCTGCTGGCCGCCATGGCCTGCGCGGCCGTGGGCTACGGCGTCGGCTCCCTCTTGTCGCAGCGCATGCGCGCCGAACATGTGATCTGCTGGGCGCTAATTCTGGGTTTACCCTTAAATCTGCCGCTAGCGCTTATGGAATATCCGCAGGTAGCTATCAATTTCGGTTCATGGCTGGGCTTTTTTTATGTGGCGGTATTTTCGCAATGGCTGGGCTTTTTTGCCTGGTACCGCGGTCTGGCGCTGGGCGGCACGGTGCGGGTGAGCCAGGTGCAGTTGCTGCAACCGTTCTTGAGCATGCTGTTTGCCGTGCCGATTCTGGGTGAGCGGCTCGACCTTCTCACCGTGGGTTTCGGCCTGGCCGTGATTGCCGTTGTTTTTGTCGGTCAAAAAATGCCGGTGCACGCCATCGAACCCACGCCATCACCTCCACCCGCCACGCTAAAGGTCAATTCGCCATGAACTCACCCCCCGCCTCCCCCTGGCACCTCGCGCGCCGCGCGGCACGCATGAACCCCTCGGTGATCCGAGAAATCCTCAAGGTCACCGAGCGCCCGGGCATCATCAGCTTTGCTGGCGGCTTGCCCTCGGCCAAGACCTTTCCGGTGGCCGAGTTTGAAGCGGCTTGTGCCAAGGTGCTGACCGACGACCCCAAAGGCGCGTTGCAATACGCCGCCAGCGAAGGCTTTGGCCCGCTGCGCGAAAGGGTGGCACAGACGCTGAGCCAGCAAAGCGCCCTGGCGGGTGTGCCCTGGGCGGTGGACCCGGCGCAGGTGCTGATCACCACCGGCAGCCAGCAGGGTCTGGACCTGGTGGCCAAGGTGCTGGTCGATGCCGGCAGCAAGATTCTGGTCGAATCTCCCACCTACCTCGGTGCGGTGTCGGCCTTTGTGCCGATGGAGCCTGACATCGTGAGTGTGGACAGTGATGAGCACGGTGTGCTGATTGACGACTTGCGCACCAAGGCGGCAGACGCCCGTTTTTTGTATGTGTTGCCCAACTTTCAGAATCCAACCGGGCGCAGCATGGACGAGGCTCGCCGCGCCGCGCTGAGCAGCACCGCGTTTGAACTCAACCTGCCGCTGATCGAAGACAACCCTTACGGCGACCTGTGGTTTGACACCCCGCCGCCGGCGCCGCTGTCGGCACGCCACCCCGACAACTGCATTTACCTGGGCTCGTTTTCCAAGGTGCTGGCACCCGGCCTGCGCCTCGGTTTTTTGGTGGCACCCAAGGCGGTGTACCCCAAACTGTTACAAGCCAAACAAGCCGCGGACCTGCATAGCCCGGGTTTTAACCAACGCATGATTGCCGAGGTGATGAAAGACGGCTTTCTGGACCGCCATGTGCCGACGATCCGTGCGCTGTACAAAGCCCAGCGCGACGCCATGCTGGCCGCGCTGGCGCAGCACTTTGGCGCCATGCCGCCCGATTTGGAGGCCATGCCAGCGGCTGAGGCCGACGCCCGGCTGACTTGGAACACCCCGGCTGGGGGCATGTTTTTGTGGGCGCGCCTGCCTGCGGGCATGAACGCGCAGGATTTATTGCCATTTGCGGTGGATCAGGGTGTGGCCTTTGTGCCCGGTTCGCCGTTTTATGCCGACCATGGGGATGCGCGCACACTGCGACTGAGCTTTGTAACACCCAGCGTGGAAGAAATTCATCGTGGTGTTGCTGCGCTGGCATCGGCACTGAACAGGTATGCGTCAAAGCTAAGCGACTGAAGCCATGAAAACACGCCCGTTCAAACAAGTTGACGTGTTCACCGACACGCCTTATCTCGGCAACCCACTGGCCGTGGTGCTGGACGGCTCGGACTTATCCACCGAGGCCATGCAGCACTTTGCCCACTGGACCAACCTGTCGGAAACCGTGTTTTTGCTTCCGCCCACGCCTGCGGCCGCAGCGCAGGGCGCGCACTACCGGATGCGCATCTTCACACCCGGTGCCGAACTGCCGTTTGCTGGCCACCCGACTTTGGGCAGCTGCCATGCCTGGTTGCAAAGCCGGGGCATGGGCGAGCCAAACGGCCACTCCGACTCTGCCGAACTGCTGCAAGAGTGTGGTGTCGGCCTTGTGCGCATTCGGCGCGACGGCACACGCCTGGCCTTTGCGGCGCCCCCGCTTACACGTCGCGCGCCCGACCCGGCCACGGTGACGCAGGTGGCGATGGCACTCGGCCTGGATGCCCAACACATTGTGACCAGTCAGTGGCTTGACAATGGGCCGGTGTGGTTGGGGCTGCTTATTGACAGTGCCGAGGTTCTTCTGGCGATTGACCCCAATCACCCTGAACTCAAGAATTTGGGCATCAAAGTAGGGGTAGTCCATATTAATAGGGCATCAGTAGATATTACTTTGGTAGCGAATTCTGATCAAAGTGATCGTGCGTCAGGCTTGCAGGTACGAGCCTTTGCTGCTGCAGTGGGAGTCAATGAGGACCCGGTCACTGGCAGCCTGAACGCCAGTCTGGCGCAATGGCTGGTGGCCGACGCCTGGCTGCCGCCGCGCTACGTCGCCACCCAGGGCACACGCCTGGGGCGCCATGGGCAAGTCCTTGTGCAGCAAGACGATGACGGCCAAATTTGGGTGGGTGGTGCGGTGGTGACATGTATCAACGGTGGAGTCACGCTGTAACCAGTCACAAACTCAGGGCAACGGGTTTTACTACACAGCTGGCCCAAAAGATGTTGCTTATGACTGCATTTTTTGACAACACCCGAAATTCCAGCGATGAGATTGAATATCCGCATTGCAGCGGGAGCAGCCATTCATTACACCAGGCTACTGAGCGCATCCAGAGGACTGGCCGTGCCACCTGCTGCCACTTTCAGTACATGTGTGTAAATCATCGTGGTGCTGACATCTGAGTGGCCCAACAATTCTTGCACCGTGCGAATGTCAGTTCCAGCTTGCAGCAAATGCGTGGCGAATGAGTGGCGTAGCGTATGGACAGACACTGGTTTGCAAATGCCCGCCAGCGGCACGGCTTTCTTGAGCGCGCGCTGAACCCGGTCTTCATACAAATGGTGACGCCGTTCAACGCCACTGCGTGGTTCAATGGACAGAGTGGGCGACGGAAACATCCAGAACCAAGCCCATGTATAGCCAACCTTGGGGTATTTTTTCTCCAGCGCATGCGGTGTTTCTACGCCACCTCGCTGCGCCTGCCGATCAGCTTCCCACAGCGCACGCGCGGCAAGCATCTGCAAACGCAAGGCCGACACCAGCGAGTGCGGCAGCATCACCACCCGATCTTTGCCACCTTTGCCATCACGCACAATGATGACGTGGCGGTCAAAATCCACATCTTTGATGCGAAGGCGCATGCCTTCCATCAATCGCATGCCTGTTCCGTAGAGCAACCGTGCCAAGAGTGCGGTTTGCCCATCCATATGCGCGAGCAATCCAGCCACCTCGTCTTTGGTCAACACACTGGGAATGCGCCGCTTTTGGGTTGGGCGGTTAATACCGTCCATCCAGGGCAATTCGATATTGAGAACTTCCCGGTAAAGGAACAGGAGCGCGCTTAATGCCTGGTTGTGTGTAGATGCCGACACCTTGCGATCGGTCGCCAGATGTGTCAAGAATGCTTCAACCTCGACCACACCCATGTTGCGCGGATGCAGCATTTGTCCGCCCTTGCCAGACCAGCGAATGAAAAAACGCACCCAGTAAACATAGACTTGTTCGGTGCTAAGGCTATAGTGCATGTACCGAATGCGCTCGCGCAACTGATCCAGCACACGGATGGATTGCAGTGGAGGGTTGCCGGGTTTCATGAAATTTTATATATGTATGTTTATACAGTATATATGGCGAATAACAAGGCTGCAAGCCACTTTCAGGAGGATTTCATGGCCAACTTTTGGAGCAACGCCCAGCTTCTAGAGCAAGTATTGCTCTGGATATCACGTTAGA